>JAJFHC010000291.1 GCA_021775835.1 Hyphomicrobiales bacterium
CGAACGGGTTCATCGACATCTTGACGTTGGCAAGTTCGACGCCGCTTCCGTCGGACTTGACACGGATTTTGACGTTGTAGTCGACAACCCGTTTTACAGGGACGAGCACTTTCATGCGTTCATTCTCCTCGTACCAACCGCGCTGGTTAGGGCGGCTATCGGCATCAGGCAATCAGGGTGAAAAACAGTTAACTCCTTGTGCGCCGCACAATCTGCTCGAAGGCGCAGAAAACCAACGAAACAGAGTGTATCAAACGACGTGCGGCGCGACCCTAGTCCGCACTTTTTCCGGAGTCAATGTGGACCCCGACATTTTATCGCCAATCGCGACATCATGCTCCAGGATCAGGGGTGGAAGGGCGCGGTCGGCCGCGCATTATGACGATTGGAACAATCAGCAATACGCCAGCAAAAAAACCTGCGATGTGGGCGACCCAGGCGACTTCAGTTTCTCCGTAGGCGCCGGTTGCCAGCGAAAATATTTGGGAGGCAATCCAGAATCCGATCACGACCAGGGCCGGAATCTTCAGTGGCACGCCGAAAAACAGCAGAACCCAGACCTTGCGGTCGGGAAACAAGATCAGATAAGCCCCAAGCACTCCCGCAATGGCACCGCTGGCTCCGATCAGCGGGTTTTGAGACTCCGGCACAATTACCGCGTGGAGCAGACCCGATGAAATGCCGCATGCCAGATAGAAGATCAAGAACAGGGAATGGCCAAGCGTATCTTCTACATTGTCGGCGAAGACCCAGAGAAAAAGCATGTTCGCAATGATGTGCATCCAGCCGCCGTGGAGGAACATGTAACTGACAAGCGTCGCCACTGGGGGAATTATGTCGAGATCCGGAGCGAGTGAAGCGTCGGGATTGAAGAGCAAGATCGGGACAATCCCGTAGCTCAGGGCCTGGCCGTTATCGAGACCGTTGACGATGGCACCTTGAGCGAACAGAAAGATCAAGATGTTCAACGCTAGAATCGCTGCTGTAACAAACTGAAATCTCACGCTGACAAGCGGATTGTCGTCTTTGATCGGGATCAGCACAGGGACAGCGTCTCCGAATATCCGGGTGGCCTTGACGAAGCAGCGGTAATGCGGACCATGGGATTGCCACAAACAGAATCATGATGCTGGTCCGCTGCCACATTACCGCAGACAGGCAGGTCTTGTCTTTAACCTTGATTCAGGTCGGCCGGGCCATGGTTCAACGGTTGCCGCCGGGCACCCAGAGCACGTCACCGTCGCCTTGATGATTGACGTGCCGGCTTGCGACAAAGAGGAAGTCTGACAGCCGGTTGATGTAGCGCAACGCTGGGGCACTGACGATCTCATTTTCCCGGGCAGCCAGTTCGACCATGAGTCGCTCCGCACGACGCGAGACAGTGCGGGCCTGGTGGAGAAAGGCGGCAGCGGGGGCGCCTGCCGGCAGCACGAAGGACCGAAGCGGCTCCAGCGTGCTGTTGAGGGCGTCAATCTCGTTCTCAAGCCGCGTCACCTGTTCCGCGGTTACGCGCAAGGGTTCGTATTCGAGTTTTTCGCCGGTATCCGGTGTGCACAGGTCGGCGCCCAGATCGAAAAGATCATTCTGGATGCGCGCCAGCATGGCATCAAGACCCGACAACTCCGTGCTTGCGGTGTGCAGGCGCACCAACCCCAGCACTGCGTTGGTTTCGTCCACGGTGCCATACGCCTCGATGCGGACATCGTGTTTGGCCACGCGTGTTCCCGTGCCCAGGGCCGTGGTGCCGGCATCGCCGGTTTTGGTGTAGATCTTGTTGAGAACGACCATGGTGTTGCACCGCTTTTCTGTTCGAGAGTTGCCGCTTGCGATAGCAAATTCGGGGCAAGGTGGATACCTGAATTCGTGCCGGCACTGTCATGATCGACCAAGTTTGCCGGTAGTTGCAAGAGTGTTGCAAGAGTTGAGGCGGACCGACGAACTGAGTCACCCGGCCGGTCCGAAGGTCTCGTAGTGAATCTGATCAGACGGTACATTGCGTCGTTCCAGGTCGGCTTGTATGTCCGCCATGAAACGTGTTGGACCGCAAAGGAAGTAATGAGCATCCACGTTCTGGACCAGACTGGCCAGAAGGGCACCGTCGACCCGGCCTTCGCTGTCGAAATGGGTTCCGGCTTCATCCTCCGCGCCAGGCCGGCTGTAGGCGACATGCAGCTTGACGTTCGGTCGAGTTGCCGCGATGTCACGGATTTCACCGGCAAGCGGGTGATGGCGGCCGTCGCGGGCACCATGCACGAACCAGACCGGCCGGTTGCCGTTCTCCGATGCAACGGCATGGAGAATGCTCGCCATGGGCGTGACTCCGACGCCGGCACTGACCAGCACAAGCGGGCAGAGATTGCACGTCATCATGAAATCACCAGCCGGACGACGGCATTCCACGATCGCTCCCGGTTCCACATGGTCGTGCAGATATGCAGACACCAGTCCCTTCGGTTCGCGCTTTACCGAGATTCTGTATCGCGCATCGCCGGGCGAGCTGGACAGCGAGTAGGTTCGACGCGCGGGCTCGCTGGTGCCGGGTATTGCCAGTTCAACGGGCAGATGCTGACCTGGTTCAAATCTGGGCAACAGACCGTTGTCGCGGGCTTCGAAAACGAAAGAAGTGACATCGTCACTTTCGGTGATTTTCTCGATGAGCCGCAGAGAGCGCACGGATTCCGCGTCCGCTGTCCAGCGCAAACCTACGGCAGATGAAAGTTCGACGATTTCCTCAATGTCGAAGGCTACCAGGCGCCGGGCGCCGGGAAATTCCTCGAGAGCAGCGGAGTCCCAGTCGAGCGAGGCAGAGCCGGTCAGCTGAAGCAGGCTGCCGGTCTCGAAATCGATGAAAAGAAATCCCGTTCTTGAGTCGACGACGAGATTGCCGATCGTGTTGTAGTGATTGTTGCCGGCATAATCTGGAAACCTCAACCGTGTTTGGCCGAGGGTCTGAACGAAGCCCCGTTCGCCGCCCCGGTGCGACGCGTCCATGCCGAATGTGGGACTTTCTCCCTCGCCGCGAAATCCGCTTGCAATGAAAAATGTGTCCGCAGATCCGATCCAAGCGCTTTGTGTCGGCGTTAATGCGTTGCCGCGCGTTGGAGTTCCCGAGGGGGCGGCGTCTACCCGTTGCCATTCGCGCTCGCGAATGTATTGGGGACAGTTGCCGAATGCCTGATCGACACGGAACCTGATTTGGCCACGGTCGTTGGACACGATCCGTCCGTTGACGCGATTGCGCCGCCGTGTTGCAAGTTCGATCCCGAGTATGCCGATGTCGGTTCCTGAAACAAACGACTGTTCGAGGGCATCGCCGGATGATGGTTTCGCTTCTATCACGAGGTGCTGCGGATCAGGCGATGTGACAAACCCGTCCGGCCCATCCAGTAGCGTGCACCAGGGCCGTCCCAGCTCGTCGCGGGCGGCAACCACGAGAAACGGTTGTGCGGTGTGAAAGGTGCGATGTTGTTCATTGAGATGGTCCCGAACGACCTTTCTTGCCCAGTCTTTAATATCCCGGACGCCGAGCCTTTCCTGGACGGCCTTTTCGCCATGGTGAAAGGGCGATACTTGATCGGGCTCGAGGGGGCTTTCGGTCATGGCACTCTCCAGACGGTCGTTTGGAAACTTCTATCACATAGGGCTGACATAGAACTCAAACCCCGGTTGACCACGGCATCCGGACGGCTTTCGCATGATTGTGACCGGGTATAGGGTTGAGAGATGGATAGCCTCAAGGATACGACCATCCGTCAATTTCGCGATTCTGATATCGGGAGCTTGCAGCGGTTGATACACGAGACGATCGACATCAATTATACCGATGTGTATCCGCCGCGCGCGGTCCGGTTCTTCAAGGCGTTTCACTCTGAACAGAAAATCCTTGAACGCAGCAGAACGGGGACCGTACTCGTCATGGATGAGGCGGGTGAATTGTCAGCAACAGGAAGCATGGTTGCCGGCGAAATATTTGCGGTGTTCGTGCATCCGGGATTCCAGCACGGCGGACGCGGCAAGGCTCTCATGAGAGTTCTGGAAGACCGGGCCAGAGCCGAAGGAATGACCGAATCCGAGCTCAGCGTTTCACTGGCGTCAAAGGCGTTCTACCTGGGCCTTGGCTACGAGATCGTCGAAGAACGGTCAAAGGATGTCGGTGGTGGTCAACGACTGGATTTCTGGACGGCCCGGAAACGGCTCGGGACGGTTCAACCCGAATGACCTTCTTCAGAATACCGGCAGCCAGTTGCTCAAGGCCGCGCCGATTTCATCGGCACTGTCTTCTTGTATAAAGTGGGAGCCCTTCACGGTGACTTCTGTCTGGTTATTCCACGTGCGGCAGAATTCGCGTTGCGGTCCGATCAGGATTGCGCCTGGTTCGGCGTTGACGAACAGCTTGGGAAAATCGGTGTCCGGCAGCCAGTCCGCATAGGCTTGCACAATCTCGACGACATCGGCCGGTTCGCCGCTCAAGGGGATCTGTCGCGGCCAGGTGAGGGTCGGGCGCCGGTCCTCGCCCGGTTGGGCAAACGGGGCTCGGTAGACCGCCATCTCTTCTTCGGTGAGCCCGCTCAAGACGGAACCGGGCAGGACTTTTTCGACGAAGATGTTCTTTTCCAGCACCATCGTCTCACCGGCAGGTGACCGGAAACCTTCGAACACGGGCCGGGCGTCTTGCGAAAACTCGTCCCAGGTCATGGGCTGCACAATACCTTCCATGTAGGCAACCCCGGCCACGCGATCTCGATTCCGGTTGGCCCAGTCGAAACCAAGCGCCGATCCCCAGTCGTGTATCACCAGGACCACGGGTCCGTCCGGGCAGACGGTATCAATGAAGCGGTCGAGATAGGATCTGTGCTCGACGAAGGTGTAGCGGTCGGGTCCGCTGTCGGCGAGTTTCGAAGAGTCGCCCATGCCGATCAAGTCAGGCGCAATACAGCGTGCCCGGTCTGAAACGTAAGGCATGATATTGCGCCAGAGATACGACGACGTGGGATTGCCATGAAGGAACAGTACTGTTGGCCCCTGACCGGTTTCCACATAAGCCATGCGGTAATTGTCAATTTCACAAAACTTCTTCGATTGGGCGGTCATGGGATCAGATCCTTTTTTGGACGGCGTTTGATGCCATTATGGCATGATTCATGAATTCCAAAAGAATTTCAAAAATTGTAACTGTGAAACAAAATTGCAATTTTGGGAATTTTCACCTATATTCGGAGTGAAAGATTGCGCTATGTCCCGCGCATGAGGATATCGATCATGGCCAAGGCGTCCGTTCAAAGAAAGTCTGCTGTATCCCGGCTGGTCAAGGATCTGAAAGTCTACGGCGGCCTGAAAGGCCGCGACATTGCCAATATTGTCGGTGTGTCGCCGCCCACGGTTTCCCGCTGGAGCAGGGGCGAGGGCGGTCCGACGATCGAAAAACAGCGTGTGATCGCAGAATTGCGCTGGGTCGCGGAACGGCTTGCGGACTTCTATGCACCCGATGAAGCGCGCCTATGGCTCCAGTCCGGTCATCCTCAGCTGGATGGGGAACGTCCCTATGACCTGATTAATCAGGGCCGTACCGGTGAAGTGCTTGAAATCATCGAGCGCCTGGACAGCGGTGTCTTTCTCTAGATGGGCGACGATCATCGCGGTCTCGACGATCGATTGCTCGACGTGTTGGGTGACCTTGAAGGCGTCGAATACGAGGGCCGCATCTGGCGTGTCGTGCGTGACGGCCGGTCGCCGCTGGACGGGTCCCGAGGAGCGGGGCGCTGGAACCCGAGACATCTCAGTGTGCTTTATTGCGCCGAACACCGCGACGGTGCCATGGCTGAGATCTTCTTCCACCTTAGCCGGGGGCAGTCGGTTTTCCCCTCACGCATGCGGCACAAGTTGTTTGAGCTGACCGTGCAAACATCAAACACGTTGCGGTTTGTCGACCTGGATCACCTGAGACGCCTGGGCGTCGATGACGCGCGTTATCGCGAGCTTCTCTATGAATGCACCCAGGAGATCGCCGCCGCCGCCGCGTTCCTGGGCTTCGACGGTATCATCGCGCCCAGCACGCGCCATCACTGCAATAACCTCGTCCTGTTCCTGGAAGACTTCCCCGTCGAGACGATTACGGTCAATTCGGAAGAGCCCGTCGACTGGGACGATTGGCGTGCCGCTCAGCTTTAGACCGTCAGTGGGTGGAGGTTTTAACCAGCCGATATGTAAAACGCTGCCATGACGAGGATGACGGCGACAAACTGAAGCCCGACGCGCCAGCGCATGAGGGTCTGCGAGCGGTTGGCGCTGCCGCCGCGCATCATGTTCCATAACCCCATCAACAGAACGAGGAAGACCGCCGCCATAGCCAGCGGAACGAGATATTGAAAGATCGTGCTCATGTCAGGCGTTCCTCGCCTCGGTTCAGTCTATGCCACAGACATGGGGTCGCGGGCCGTTCAAAGTCAACTGACCGCATGGGATTTGAGTTGGTCAGTTTGCTTTGTCGAGCAGGCGTCTGGCAATGACCTGAGCCTGGATTTCACCGGCGCCCTCGAAAATATTCAGGATACGCGCGTCACACAGAACACGGCTGATGTCGTATTCAAGGGCAAAGCCGTTGCCGCCGTGAATTTGCAGGCTGTTGTCGGCGGCACTCCAGGCGACGCGGGCGGCCAGCAGCTTGGCCATACCGGCTTCGAGGTCGCAGCGCCTGCCCTGGTCTTTTTCCCGGGCGGCGAAGTAGGTGAGTTGACGGGCGACCATGGTTTCCACGACCATCATGGCGAGCTTGTCGGCGACCCGGGGAAAGGCGACGATCGGTTTGCCGAACTGGATGCGTTCACGGGCGTATTTGAAGCCGATCTCGAAGGCCGATTGGGCGACGCCGACGGCGCGGGCGGAAGTCTGGATACGAGCGCTCTCGAAGGTTTGCATGAGCTGTTTGAAACCCTGGCCTTCCTCGCCGCCGAGCAGGTTCTCGGCTTTGACCTCAAAATTGTCGAAACCGATCTCGAATTCCTTCATGCCGCGATAGCCCAGAACCTCGATCTCGCTGCCGCTCATGCCCTGGGCAGGAAATGGCTCGGTGTCGGTGCCGCGTGGCTTTTCCGCGAGGAACATGGACAAGCCCTTGTAACCGGGCTCCTCCGGGTTGGTGCGCGCAAGCAGGGTCATGACATCGGCGCGTACGGGATGGGTAATCCAGGTCTTGTTGCCGGTGACCCGATAGACGTCACCGTCCTTGACGGCGCGGGTGCGCAGCGACGCCAGGTCGGAACCGGTGTTGGGCTCGGTGAACACGGCTGTTGGCAGGATCTTGCCCTCGGCAATCAGCGGCAGCCATTTCTGCTTCTGGGCATCCGTACCACCCTGCAGGATCAGTTCGGCGGCGATTTCGGCACGCGTTCCCATGGAGCCGACACCGATATAACCACGCGACAATTCCTCGGAGACGACGCACATGCTTTCCTTGCCTAGTCCCATGCCGCCAAACTCTTCCGGCAGGGTAAGCGCAAAGACGCCCAGTTCACTCATATGGTCGACGATCTCCAGGGGAATGTACTCGTTGCCCGTGTGCCACTGGTGGGCATGAGGCACGATCTGCTCGTCAGCAAAGCGACGCATCTGTTCGCGGATCGCTTCAAGGGTTTCGTCGAGGCCGGAATTGCCAATCGTGGCCGCGCCATCGAGGGTTTCAACCAGCGCCATAAGGCGCGCGCGGGCCGGGGCCGTGTTGCCGTGGGTGATTAGTGTGGCGACGGCGCCCGTGTGGAAGGCTGCCACGTCGTCGAAGGTGAGACCAAAATCGCGGGCGCGCACAAACTCGGTCTGGTTCATGGGCAGTCCGCCCGCCATCTGGTCGAGATACTCGCCAAACGCAATCTGAACGATCAGGGCTTCCAGTTCGCCGAAGGATCCCGATGCCTCGAGGTCGTCGGCGTAGGCTGCCATCTGGCGAAGCGCCTGGACGTAGGTTGCCATCCAGGCCAGGCCATGGGCCGCGCGCTGTTCGCGTTCCAGTACGGTCGCGGAAATACGGCCATCCACTGTTGCGGTTTCACGCATGGCCCGTCGGGCCTTATCGAAAAAGGCGTCTGCTGCAGTGACCGCATCTCGGGTCAGGCCGGTCAGATTGTCGAGCACCACGGATATTTGCCCCGCACCTGCAATATGGTTCATCCTCGCACTCCCGAAACGTTTCCGTCACGGGTCAGCCTGATCGAGCGCCCCGTGCGGTGAAAACACCGTGATGCTGCATTGCAGCAATGAGTGAGAAAGATTTAGCGGATTGCCGACGCCAGTGCAACGCAGCGCTGAGGCGGCAGTTGGGCGCACCTTAAAGAGGGTGTTTCAGACTCAGAAAGGAATATCGATGAACTCAAACGTCGAGTGGTCGACTCCCGCCAATACGATGGCGCCGGTCGGACCTTACAGCCACATCGCAAAATCCGGACCTTTCATCATGATTGGTGCAACGGCCGGTGTCGATCCGGTAACAGGGGAACTAGCGGGCCCCACGGTCGATGCCCAGACCCGCCAAATCCTAGAGGCGTTCGAACACATGCTGGCGACTGTTGGATCAAGCCTGGACAACGTGATGCACATCACTGTCTTTCTTGCCGACATGGCCGATTTCGAGGAGATGAATTCCGCCTATGCGGAAAAGATGGTCGGTCGCCGCCCCGCCCGAAGTGCAGTGTCGGTGACGGGACTGCCAAAACCGGGTGCGCTGGTAACCATGAATCTCACGGCGGTCGCCGGGACATAGAACCGGCGTTCCGTTTCCCCTCAGGCCGACGAAGCACCTTCAGGCTTAAGAGGGCGCGTGGGGTTGGACAGGTCGGAAGGGTTGCCGAAACTGGCATAGACCACCGACGGTTGGGGTGCAGCGTCAGCCGGTTCGCCGCCATCGAGCGGCGCCGGGCGGCCATACAGAAACCCCTGACCCAGACCGCAGCCGAAAGACTTCAACATGGCTTCCTGTTCCGGGGTTTCTATGCCTTCGGCGGTAATTTCCACGTCGAGGTCGCGGCCCAGCCCGACAATTGTGTTGACGATCACACCGGCCATCGGATTGGTGGCAAGATTGTGCACGAAACTCCGGTCGATCTTGATCTTGTCGAACGGGAAACTCGCCAGGTAGCTCAAGCTGGAATATCCGGTTCCAAAATCGTCCATGACGATCGAGACACCGAGTGCTTTCAGGCGCTGAAGTTCGGTGCGCACCCGTTCAGCGTCACCCAGAAACAGGGTCTCGGTGATCTCCAGTTCCAGACGCTCCGGGGCCAGGCCCGTGTTGTCGAGCGTATCCCTGACCAGATCGGCGACGCTGCCGGCCTTGAACTGGCTTGCGGAGAGGTTGACCGCAACCTTGTGGGGGTCCCGCCAGGCAACAGCGTCCCGACAGGCCCGGTCCAGGATCCATCGGCTGAGCGGCATGATCAGGCCGGTTTCCTCGGCAATCGGAATGAAATCCTCGGGCGCCAACAGGCCCCGTCCGCTATGGTTCCAGCGCACCAGGGCTTCCTGGCCCAAAGTGTCGCCGGTTTCCAGGTCGTATTGGGGCTGGTAGTGCAGTTCGAACTCGCGAGCCTCGATGGAGTATTTCATCTCCTGTTCCAGGCGGCGGCGGCGCTGGAACATCTCGTCCATCTCCGTTTCGAACAGCCGCACGGTGTTGCGGCCTTCGGCCTTGGCCCGGTAAAGGGCAAGGTCGGCACAGTTGAACAGCTCCGAAACGTTCAGGCTGTCATCCGGTGCCACGGCCACGCCGATGCTGGCGCTGGTTGCCAGCTTGTGGCCATTTACGACATAGGGCTCAGACAGGATCTTGCACAGGCGATCGGCGAACGGCACGATCTGTGCGACAGACGGCAGGCCCAGGAGTGCCACGGCAAATTCGTCGCCGCCCAGACGGCAGACCAGATCCGATTTGCGGAGGTTGGTTTCCAGGCGGCGGGCAAATTCCTTGAGCAGTTCATCGCCGGTGCCATGGCCAAGCGTGTCGTTTACCTGCTTGAACTTGTCGACGTCGAAGCACAGGAGCGCGACCTTGCTCTTTTCCTTGTCGGCGCGGGCGATCGCATGTTCCAGATGCTCCGCGAAATAGGTCCGGTTCTTCAGGCCGGTCAATCCGTCATGGTGGGCCAGATGGCGGATCCGGTCGTCGGCGGTCCACTGTTCTCGCAGCCGCGACCAGATGATGAATATCAGGATGGCGATGGAGCTCAGGAGGAAGACGGCCGACAGGATGGTGATGCTCTTGTGCGACGCGTAGAAAAGGGTGAGCGTGTCGGTCTGGTCGACGTAAACCCGCAGGCGTCCGGTCACCTCGCCGTCGGTCCTGACCGGTACATCGACGTCAATGTATCGCCGTGCAGGTCCGCCCGGGCGGGACTTGCCGAATTCGGCATGGCCGGCAATTGCAGGCGACGTTGGTTGTCCGGGCCGTGCCATGTTTTGCGATAGCCGGTCACTGACCACGATAATGTTGTCGGACAAATCAAACAACCGGTAGGCAACGACCGGCCCGGCCAGGACGACAGCGTCGAGGGCCTTACGAGTGTCGTTGGCGTCTGATTGTTTCCCGAGACTATTGATGGCTTCCGACACCTGCGGACCAAGCTGTCCGGCCCAGCTTTTTGCGGTTGCGGCAGCAAAAGCTTGGAGATTGTCTTCGGCCACCCAGCGCGACAGGTTGGACGCGGCGAGGAACATATTGACGCCGAAGAGGATGAGGATGGGTATCAGGAGAATGCTTCGGCTATTCAGCGGGTTTTGCATGTTGTCTTTATCCGAACGTGACCAATCGCCCCCGATTCGTCCGTCCCGGTTCCGGTGCAGTACCGGACGGTCCAGCGTTGCCTCCCCCAGTGTCCCTCAGCGCTGCCGACCTTTGATTTCGTGCCCCTGGTCAGGTGCCTGTCGTTAGACAATGTTGTGATGCAACAGGCGCGACATTACACACGGCGTGTTTAATTTCGTTTGAGGAGAACGATAAGATTTTAAGCAATCGGCAGTTTTTGAGTTCTATTGCTGGCGGATCACTGCAATCCGGCGCCGCTAAGCCCTAACCCTTTCATAGGCGGGGTCGTAAAGACAGTCTTCACAAACTGTCGCCGGGTAAGGGATGCCGATGATTTCCACGGACAAGACTGTCTCGTGTCCGGCAAAATGTGGATCTATGTAGGCCATGGCGATGTTCCGGCCAACGCGGTGTCCCCAACCTGCAGAGGTCACGCTGCCGACAACCTTGCCATCGGAGATAACCGAGTCGCCGGGATGGGGCGATGCCCGGTCATGATCGACGATCATCGAAACGAGCTTGCGGCGCGGACCAATGGCGGCCTGGTCTTCCAGGGCCTGTTTCCCGATAAACTCCTTGTTCGGATCAACAAACCGCTCAAGGCCGGCTTCATAGGGGTTGAATTCCGTGATGAGGTCGGCCTTCCAGTGGCGGTAGCCTTTTTCAAGCCGCATGGATTCCGTCGCATAAAGACCAAAATGGCCAAGACCGAAAGCCTCACCGGCCTCTGTGAGTTGCTCATAGGCCAATTGGAGCTGCTCATTGGGGATATGCAGTTCCCAGGCAAGTTCTCCGGAAAAGCTCACTGACATGGCAATTGCCTGGGCCGTGCCGATAAAAACCTCCCGAACCGAAAGCCAGGGGAAAGCCTGCTTCGACCAGTCGGTGCGTGGAGACACTTGCTGCAACAGCGCGCGCGATTGTGGTCCGGCAATGACCAGAATGGTGTGGCTGTTTGTCAGGCTGCGGATGGACACCGACCCGTCCTCTGGCAGATGTTCGGTGAGCCAGTCCATGTCGTGGTGTTCGGCACCAGCAGCCGAGCCATACCAGATGCTGCCATTTTCGAGATTGGCGAGGGTAGCCTCACCCACAACGTTGCCATGGTTGGAAAGCAGGTATCCAAGACCGATCTTGCCGGTCTTCCGGGGAACACGGCCGCATATCAACCGGTCGAACCAGTCGTGAACACCGTCGCCGGTTATTTCGAAGCGGTTGAAGCCCGACACTTCCATGATTGCGACACGGTTCTGGACAGTATCGACCTCACGGGCAACGGTATCGTGCCAGTTGGCGAAGTGGAAGGAGTGCTCCTCCTTGAAGTCGGGTGTGGGTTTGAAGAACGTTGCCCGTTCCCAGCCGTTGACGACGCCGAACGCCGCACCGGCTGCCTTGAGGACCGGATAGAGCGGGGTGGTTTTGGCCGGGCGGCCGGCGGGGCGATGCTCGTGGGGCATATGGAATCGGAACTCGTTCTGGTAATCTTCGATCGCCTTGAGCGCCGTGTACTCGGTGTTTGCATGGCAGGTGAAGCGGCGAGGATCGAGGCACCAGGCATCCCATTCGCTCTCGCCCCGGGTGATGAGCTCGGCCAGGATCTTGCCGTGGCCGCCGCCTTCGCCAAGGCCCGCTCGCAGCCCTATGATGCAGAAGGCGTTGCGTTTTCCCGGAATCTTGCCGACCAGCGGCAGGCCGTCGGCGGAATAGGTGATCGGACCGTTGATGATGGAGTGGATGCCGGTGCGGGTGAGGCAGGGCATGCGTTGGAATACCCGGTCAATGTTGCCGAGACAACGATCCAGATCATCGGGGCAAAGCGCGTTGGCGAAGTCCGGGTCGATGCCGTCCATGCCCCAGGTCTTGCAGTCCTGCTCGTAGATGCCGACCAGCAGACCTTTCTTCTCCTGACGTGAATAAAAGTCGTCCAGCGGATCCCGCAACAACGGCACCCGGTGGTCGAGGGCTTCTATTTCGGGGATCGGCTCGGTCAGAAAGTACTGATGCTCCATGGAGATCACCGGATGCATCACGTCCATCATGGCGCCGACTTCATTGACGCGGTAGCCGCAGGCATTAACGACGATCTCGCATGTGATGTCGCCGTTCCGTGTGTGGACGGTCCAGCCGCCGTCGCGCGCCTGGGTCAGGGCTTCGACCGGGTTGTGGCGGTAGACTTCAGCACCGGCCAGGCGCGCGCGCCTGGCAAGCGCCTGGGTCAACTGAGCGGGATCGATGTCGCCGTCGAGGGGATCCCACAAGCCGCCCAGCAGCTCATGGGTTTCAATCAGGGGGTGGCGGAGTTTGCATTCTTCCGGATCGAGCATCTCGAAGTGGACGTCCATGCCCTTGGCCATGGACATGAAATGTCGGTATCCGTCGAGATGGTCCTGGGTCGCGGCCAGCCGGATGCCACCGTCGCCATGATGGTAGTTGATCGGATAATCCGGGTCGTCCGCCATTTCCTTGTAGAGATTGATGGAATGGGTCTTGAGCCCGACCATGGTCTGAACCGGTCCGAAATTCGTGACCTGGGCAGCCGAATGCCATGTGGTGCCGGAGGTGAGTTCGTCGCGCTCTACGAGGACGACATCGGTCCAGCCTTCACGGGTGAGGTGGTAGAGCGTCGAGCAACCGCCAATACCGCCGCCAATGACAACAACGCGGGCATGAGATTTCATTCCGGATCTCCAGAAATTCCAAGGGTCTGTGCGACGAAGGCGCCGCGATCACCATTGAGAAGGCCAGGGGCCGCGTCAAGCCCCCGACTTTTTCTGAATGCCGGAATTAGAAAAAGTTATCGATTGCCGATACGGCGTCGCCCCGGTTCTAGGCGCTTCGATCTGCTGCAGACCAAGTCTTCCCCCAAGCCTTGATTAGACCCGAATTTACGGACCGGTTGCGTGTTGCCATTGGCGCAAGTTCGCCAAGACGCATAGAGCGGGATGAGGAAAAGTGTGCGCGGTTTTCCGCCCGCATCCCGCTCCAGGAAATTGAGAGCGATCAGGTTTCATGAATTATGGTTGATACAACCATAATTCATCCTGATCTAGTGTGCTCTGCTGATCGTATGGATTTTCCGGTGGCGGCTGCCACCGGGTTCAAACAAGTGAAAACATGACATGCCGAGCCAAACAGATAACCTGCAGATCCGTCTCGCGGAAACCTTTCAAGAAGCCGAGCAGGCCGGCCTGCGCATTGCCATCAAGGGCCGCCTGGCCGCATTGTTATTGCTTGGTACCTTTCTGGTCCTGTCTCGCATATCGAACCCGGCGCATGCACTGGAACTCGGTCTTGGCATTGCCGTGTTCGCCGTCCTTGGTCTCATTCACTACTTCCTGATCGGCACACGCCACGACCGGGCCTGGATAAAGTACGCCTTCATCACACTCGACATTGCGATACTCTCCGTGCTCATGGCCACGCAACCACTGTTTGATACGGTTGATGTGCCCCAGGCGATATCGTTTCGCAACACCGTGTTTCCCTTCTACTTCCTGATCCTGGGGATTGCCGCCTTCAGTTTTTCACCGGGTCTTGTCATCTGGGCCGGGTTCATGGTCGTGGCAGGCTGGCTTGGCGCATTTGCCTGGGCAATCCGAGACATGACGGTGCGTCTCGACTGGCGCGACGTCGGCACGGCACCGACAACCGAGCATTTCGTGTCAACTTTTCTCAGCCCCGATTTCGCGAGCATTGGCAGCCGAATTCAGGAGTCCATTGCCTATTTCCTGGTGGCGGTGCTCATAGCGGCGGTCATGTGGCGGGCACGGGGCACCGTGCGCCGCCAATTTGAGTTGGTCGAGGAACGGCGTACGCTTACAAATGTTTTTGGCCGGTATGTCCCGGAATCGATCGTTGCCGCTCTGATCAGCAAGCGCGGCCTGCTGGAACCGGTCGAAGGCACGGCGACGGTGCTCTTTATCGATGTTGCCGGATTCACGAGTTTGACCGAGGCGAGTGGACCCCGGCGCATCGTCGGCATCCTGAATGCCTTTTTCGACGAGGCAACAGAAACCATTACCCGCTATGACGGGGTCGTTACGCAGTTCATCGGCGATGCCATAATGGCAACTTTCAACCTGCCGGTGGAAGATCCGGAGCACGCCGCCAAAGCGGTTTGCGCGGCCCTCGATATCGTCGACCTCGTGGCAAACGAGACTTTCAGCGGCGAGCAACTGAACATCCGGGCGGGAATCGCTACCGGGCAGGTGATTGCCGGCAGCGTCGGCGGCGGCGGCCGTCAGTCCTATTCGCTCTATGGCGATACCGTAAACCTCTCCGCCCGGCTTGAGGCGCTCAACAAAGACCACGGCACGCAGATTTTGATCGATGCAGCCACTGCCGAACGTCTTCCCGAGGTTTCCATGCGCGAGATCGGCCGCATTGCAGTGCGCGGTTTTTCAGAGTCGGCGGCCGTTTTTACACCGGATGGGCAAACCAGAACCGGTCTGCTTCATCGACTAGGCCAGCCGGACTGATCGTTTGGATCAGCCCTCCGATGCCTCGATCGCGTCCTCAAAGGTTCGCAGGCCGGTGGTCGGGGCCGATACCAGAACCGCCATGTTGCCGGGCTGGTGTTCGTTGCGCCACATGCGCATGTGCGCCTTGGGAATATCCTCCCAGCTGTAAACTTCCGACATGCACGGATCGATGCGGCGGTCGATAACCAGCTTGTTGGCCTGGGCCGCCTGTTTGAGGTGGGCGAAGTGGCTGCCCTGGACGCGTTTCTGGCGCATCCACAAGAAGCGGGCGTCCATGGTCAGGTTGAACCCTGTTGTGCCGGCGCAAATGACCACCATGCCGCCGCGTTTGACGACGTTGACGGACACCGGGAAGGTTTGCTCGCCAGGATGTTCGAAAACGATGTCGACGTCGTTACCCTTTCCGGTGATGTCCCAGATTGCCTTGCCGAACTTGCGGACTTTTTTCATGTACTCACCGAAGCCCTCACCGTTGACTTCGGGAAGCTGGCCCCAGCAGTCATAATCCTTGCGGTTCAGGATGGCACGGGCGCCCAGCGACATGACGAAATCACGCTTGGATTCGTCCGATATGACGCCGATCGCGTTGGCACCGGCTGCCGAACACAGTTGTACGCCGAACACACCCAGTCCGCCGGACGCGCCCCAGACCAGAACATTCTGGCCGGGTTTGACCGTGTGTGGGCGGTGGCCGAACAGCATGCGGTATGCGGTTGCCAGGGTCAGGACATAGCAGCCCGACTCTTCCCAGGTGAGATGACGCGGTCGCGGCAGCAATTGCTGGGCCTGCACATTGGTGAACTGGGCAAAAGACCCATCCGGTGTTTCATAACCCCAGATGCGCTGGCCTGGCGACAGCATCGGGTCGCCGCCATTGCATTCCTCGTCGTCACCGTCGTCCTGGTTGCAGTGAATGACGACCTCGTCGCCGACTTTCCAGTTGCGCACTTTCGAGCCCACGGCATAAACGATCCCGGAGGCGTCAGAGCCGGCGATGTGATATTCCTCGCCGTGAATGTTAAACGGTGAGACCGGCTGGCCGAGTGCCGCCCAGACGCCGTTGTAGTTGACGCCGGCTGCCATCACCAGGACCAGAACCTCGGTGCTGTCCAGTTCCGGAACATCGACCACTTCGACCTGCATGGCCTCATCCGGTGGGCCATGGCGATCCTGGCGAATGCACCAGGCATACATTTGCTTGGGCACATGGCCGAGCGGCGGAATCTCGCCGACTTCGTAGAGGTCCTTCAGGGGGACGGTTGGCGGTGTGACATCGTCAACGGTGTTGTCGTTGACTGCGGATGCGAGCGGTGTTGCGACCATAACGCTCTCCTATTTCTCTGTGGAAACGGCTAATAATTGCTAACAGAACACTGCGGCGAGGGTCTTACCCGTGCCCGACGTCCTGATCGGGCGCGATGTTGGGGGAAGATGGGAACGTTTTCAAGGAAATTTTGCAGCGCATCATAAATTGTGCTATGCAATATGCGGCAATTTGAAGGCCAAACCACGGAATGATATTGCTGAATAAAGCCGGATTCGTGAGATTTGTTGCAGTTGCGAGGAAAATGGCCAACTGCAAATGTCAGCACACGACAGCAGTGATATCAGCAGCGTACGAGAGCGACAAACGACCATGAGCAGCGAAAAAGATCAGCACTGGATATTCAGAACCTACGCCGGACATTCCACGGCCAGCGCTTCCAACGCGCTTTACCGGTCGAATCTTGCCAAGGGCCAGACCGGCCTGTCGGTCGCCTTCGATCTGCCGACGCAGACCGGATACGACAGCGACCACGTGCTGGCGCGTGGCGAGGTTGGCAAGGTCGGGGTGCCGGTCAGTCACATCGGCGACATGCGCACCTTGTTCGACGGCATTCCGCTCGACCAGATGAACACCTCGATGACGATCAATGCCACGGCAGCGTGGCTGCTTTCGCTCTACATAGCGCTTGCCGACGAGCAGGGCGCGGCACGGGACAGGCTAACGGGCACCACCCAGAACGACATCATCAAGGACTATCTGTCACGCGGCACTTACGTGTTTCCGCCCAAGCCGTCGATGCGGCTGACCAATGACATGATCTGCTATGCCTATTCGGAAGTCCCCAAATGGAATCCGGTCAACGTGTGTTCCTATCACCTGCAGGAGGCCGGCGCGACGGCCACACAGGAGATCGCCTATGCCCTGGCCAACGCGGTCGAGATTCTCGATGCGGTTCGGGCAAGCGGGCAGGTATCTGAAGACGACTTCCCGAAGGTCGTCGGCCGAATAAGCTTTTTCGTCAACGCCGGCGTCAAATTCATTGGCGAGATGTGCAAGATGCGCGCATTTGTCGATCTTTGGAATGACATCTGCATCAACCGCTATGGGGTCGAGGATCCAAAATTTCGCCGGTTCCGCTACGGCGTCCAGGTCAACAGTCTTGGCCTGACCGAACAGCAGCCGGAAAACAATGTCTATCGCATCCTGCTGGAAATGCTTGCGGTGGTGCTGTCGAAAGACGCCCGTGCCCGAGCCGTGCAACTGCCGGCCTGGAACGAAGCGCTGGGCCTGCCCAGGCCGTGGGATCAGCAATGGTCGCTCCGGCTGCAGCAGATCGTGGCCTATGAAACAGATCTCCTGGAGTACGGCGATATCTTTACCGGCTCGAAGGAGATCGAGACCAAGGTCGCCTCGATCCGCGAAGAAGCAAAGGCTGAATTCGAACGTGTCGTCGGCATGGGCGGGGCCGTGGCTGCAGTCGATTCCAGTTACATGAAACAGCGTCTGGTGGAGAGCAATTCCGCGAGGTTGAGGGCAATCGAGGCCGGTGAACAGGTGGTGATCGGCGTCAACCGATGGACGGAAACCGAAGCCTCGCCACTGGCGGCCGGCGGTGACGGGGGTATCCTCACAGTGGCGGAATCAGTGGAACGCGACCAGATCGGACGCCTGCAGGCCTGGCGCGAAGCGCGTGATGCGAAGGGCGTAGCCGCGACGCTCGACGACCTTCGGTCGGCGGCCCTGGAAGGGCGCAATATTATGGAGCCGTCGATTGCCGCCGCGAAAGCCGGCGTGACGACCGGCGAGTGGGGGGCGGTGCTGCGTGAAGTCTTCGGCGAGTACCGGGCGCCCACAGGCGTAGGCCGGTCTGCCCGGATCGATGCGGATACTGAAATGGAGACAGTGCGGGCGCAGGTCGATGCGGTCTCGGCCAAGCTTGGGCGCCGGCTCAAGTTCCTGGTCGGAAAGCCTGGCCTCGACGGCCACTCGAACGGTGCCGAACAGATCGCCGTGCGGGCCAGAGACGCCGGCATGGAGGTGGTTTACGAAGGTATCCGGCTGACGCCTGCCCAGATCGTCAATGCAGCGCTCGAAGAGGGTGTGCATGTGGTCGGCCTGTCGATTCTGTCCGGCAGTCATGTGGCCCTGGTCAAGGATGTCATGGCGCAGATGCATGAGCAGGGTCTCGACGACATCCCGGTGGTGGTCGGCGGGATCATTCCGGCAGACGATGCCGAAATCCTGAAAACTCACGGCGTGGCTGCGGTCTACACACCAAAGGACTTCCAGTTGAGCGATATCGTTGCCGATGTGGTGGGACTGGTGGCGTCGCGCGGAGAAGCGGCAGCCTGACGACCAACGGCCCTGCAATCTGGCCGAAGCGAACTCACGCGGGTAAGATCGTGTTGCCGGGACACAAGATGGCTCCGGTCAATCGGGACTTTGCAGCGGGGAGGAGACTTCGATGGACACGCTTGTGGTGCCTTGGGTAGACGTGATCGGCTACCTCGGTGCAGCGACGACAATCTGGGCCATGGGCAGTCGCACGATCATTCCCCTGCGCATCGGGGTGATTTGCGGTAATGTGGGGTTTCTGGCTTTCGGTATTCTTGCCATGAGCTATCCGACCGTGGTGACGCATGCCATTCTCCTGCCGCTGAATATCTGGCGGACGATCCAGCTCATGCGGCTGATCCGCGAGATCAAGGACAGTTCCCGCGAAGAAGATGCGCTGCAACCCCTGATCCCTTTCATGCGGCTGGAAAAGATGAAGTCGGGGACCGTGCTGTTCACCAAAGGCGACGAGCCGGACCGCATGATCCTGATCAAGTCCGGAACCGTCGTTCTGACCGAAATCGATATCCGGCTCGGCAAGCATGACGTTCTTGGGGAGATCGGTATCTTCACGCCGGAAAACCGGCGCACCGCCACGGCAGTGTGTGAAACCGACTGCGACCTCTACACGTTGTCCCATGACGTGATGCTGCAACTCTACTACCAGAATCCGAGATTCGGCCTGTTCCTGGTGCGTATCATCGTGCGGCGGTTGATCAAGAACTGGCAGGATGCCGACAAACGGGCCAAGATGGGAATGGCGTAGGGATTGCCGTTTTCGGTGCGCAGGTTCGGGAAGCCGATGCCACAGACCAGCTTCCCACAGACCGACTTCCCTCTGACACACTTTGTCTACTTCGGTTTTCGATGTCTCTTCCTTGCCGCAATCAACTCCATGACCATGCTGTCATCCCAGTAGTGCCGCCCAAACTCCGACTTGGCGATTGCGCTGGCAAAACCGGCCCGTTGCGCCATTTTCCGTTCACCGTTCACGACAGGCTGACCGTCTTCAGGCGTGCCGGTTTCACAGGGCAGTTTCCTGTCCTGATGGTCTTTTGTCATCTCGTGTTCCGCTCCTTTGCAAGGTTGGTGAACCGCCGGACACAAGTTGCCGACGGCCGGACCACGAACATCCTGTGCAAAAAGACACAAGCCGACCGTTGACCGGAACGATGCTGGAACGGGGACGCCCGTTACTGAGTTGGGGGATATTTGGCTATTGAAACCATGACCTGAGTATGGGGATGCAGACAGAAAGATTCAAGCCCGGTGTCGGTGTGTTATTCCGCAGGCGCCGGGGTTGGCGATGTACCAAGCCGCGACAAGACCAGAAAGACCACCGCACTGCCGAAAACGGCCAGTCCGAAGAGTCCGGCGATGCCCAGCACGAGCGGAAAGCCGTTCGAGGCATGGAGAAAGGCGATCATGGGGACCGCCAGTCCACTGGCGGTGAAGCCCAGGAAGTACCGGATGCCAAAGGCTTTGGCCCTGAATTCTTCCGGCACGTAACGGGCGACCATGGCGTCGTTGATCACCACTTGTCCATAGATTGCGGCCATGGTCGTCACCAGCCCCACAAGCATGGGCACGCCGGTGCTAAAGGCGGCAAGACACAGGCCCGCCGGTTGCAACAGTGACAAGCCGACGAAGACGGTGGGCAGAGGATACTTGTCGACCAGCCGGCCCATGATCAGTTGAGTCATGGCGCCGAACATGAACACGACTGTTGCCAGGGATCCGATGATCACCAACGGCAGGGCGAGGCCCAGTCGCTCGTCGATGACCTTGGGCAGGGCAATCGTCGTGATGTTGAACGTCATACCGCCGGCAACGATAGCCAGGGCAAAGATCAGGGCCAGGAACACCGGATGCGAAGGTTTCATGGCTTTGACTGCCGCTTTCCGGTTGGCCTTGCCTTCCCTGGGAAGACCCGCGGGAATCATCGAAACAAACGCCACGCCGATGGCGATGCACACCGCGCCAGGCACAACGAATCCGGCACGCCACCCGAATGTTGCCGCCAGAAAGGCGGTGACTCCGGATGCGAAGGCGGCGCCCATGTTGCCCCAGACACCGTTGATCCCAAGATCGCGGCCGAGCCTGGATGTATGGCTGACAAGCATGGCGGAGCCGACAGGGTGATAGATCGCCGAGAAGACACCGAGCACAAAAAGCCACAAGGCGAGAGCAAGGGACGATGTGACGAAACTCAAACCCAGACACGAGACGCCACAGCCGAAGAAAAAGATGGCAAGCATGTTACGGCGCCCGACCCGATCCGCGATCCATCCCACCGGGAGAGAAAACAAGCCAAATGCCACAAAGGCGCCGGTGGACAGACCGATCAACTCGCCGTAGCTCACCTGTCGTTCCGCCGCAATCGCAATCACGACAGTGGGAAAGATCAGCAGGACAAAATGGTCCAGGGCGTGGGCGATGTTGACGAAGGCGATGGTGCGCCTGGAGTGGGTGTCAGTGGTCACGGGATCCGTATCCTCATTGTGTAGCCGTGACAATAGACTTGACCCACACGCGGTGTCAGGACAATTTTGGCATTGATCGGGCCAAAATTCATTGGAGAGTTCATGGAGAGATCGACGATCGCTGCCGACTATCAGGACATTGCACGGTCTGTGTCCATCATGGCGAAGGATTTCCAGCCTGGCGCCCAAACCGGTTGGCACAGTCATCTTCGCCATCAAATGCTCTACGCCGTAAGCGGCCTCATGACAGCGCAAACCGAACGGGGTTCCTGGATCGTGCCGGCGGGGTTTGCCTTGTGGATCGTATGCGGAACAAACCACAATATCGAAATGCCTGGCGCCGTTTCCATGCGCACGGTCTACGTATCGGGCGATGTTCCGACGGACCTGCCTGAAGAATGCTGCGTGTTTGATGTATCGGAATTGCTCAAGGCGACGGTTCTCGCCCTCCTGGATGAACCGCTGCTCTACGACATAGAAGGCCGGGGCGGCCATCTGGAGGCCTTGCTTCTTGATGAGGTTTCGCGCGCGTCGGCCACGCCATTCAGCCTGCCGATGCCCAGGGACGCACGACTTGCAAGGTTATGCCGGACGCTTGCCGACGACCCGGGTGTCGACCTGGATCTCGATGCCTGGGCCGACCGGATTGCCATGAGCCGTCGCACTCTTACGCGCCACTTCAGAGTGCAGACCGGAATGAGTTTTGCCGCCTGGCGTCGCCGGCTGCGTTTGCTGGAGGCGGCCGCTTTGTGCGCACAAGGGGAATCGCTGTCGAAAGTGTGTGCCCGCCTGGGCTATCAGAGTCTGTCGTCCTTCAGAGCCATGGCGCGACGGGAGTTCGGGACGGCTGTTGATTTCTGAGAACCGTTGCAACCGGCCAATAAGGGTTGCAAGCCCTGACGCAACATGGTCAATCACATCATGGCCGATGTCGATCTCAACCGTCGCCTCGCAGCGATACTGGCCGCCGACGTGGCGGGTTACAGCCGTCTGGTGGCCGCCGGTGAAGAGGCTACGCTGTCGGCGTTGCGGGCGCATCGGTCAGAGTTTATCGACCCTCTGATCAGCCGTTACAACGGACGAATTGCCAACACGGCGGGCGACAGTATTCTCGCCGAGTTTGCAAGTGTGGTCGATGCCGTCCGGTTTGCCGTCGACATGCAAAAGGGCATGGCGCAGCGAAATGCAAATGTCGATGAAACCGAACGGATCACATTTCGGGTTGGCATTCATTTTGGCGATGTCATCGAGCAGGCGGGCGATCTTCTTGGCGACAACGTCAACATTGCCGCACGCCTGGAAGGATTGTCGGAACCGGGAGGACTCAATCTTTCCGGAGCAACTTATGATCAGGTCCAAAGCCGGTTGAGCGAGCGCTTCGTGGATCTGGGATGGCAAACACTTAAGAACATACCGGAACCTGTGCACGTCTACCGACTGGAGATCGGCGACGAGAAACCGGCGCCTTCACCAGAACCGTCGGTGGCCGCCCGAAGGCCAAACAGGTATTTGGTGGCCGGTTTGGGGGTCTTAGCACTGATGGCCGTCGGGCTGTGGTGGACATTGCCAGCGGGGGTGGTCCAGTCACTGGTCGGAGGGCAGCATGTGCCCAATGAACGCGAACCGGCGGGACCATCGGTCGCGATCCTGCCCTTCACCGATCTGTCGCCGGACGGTGGCCGCGACTACCTGGCTGCCGGCATAACCGAGGACATCACCACAGACCTGTCGAGGGTGACCGGATTGCTGGTGAAGTCCCGCTCGGCAACGGCTCTGGTTGAAGGCTCTGCGGGGGGCCTGGCTCAGATTGGGGAGCACCTCGGCGTCCGCCACATTCTCGAAGGCAGCGTTCAGCGTGAGGGGGACAGATTACGGATAACCGCCCGCATGGTCGATGTTCGGAACGGCGCGCAAGTCTGGGCTGAACGTTATGACCGTGAAGCCAACGACCTGTTTGCCATCCGCGATGAGATTGCAGCCAGTGTGGTCGCAAATCTGTCATCTACCCTCAAGGGCATCGCTTTGAGTCCTGTCAAACGGGGCTACACGCCAGACATAGAGGCCTATGACTTCTACATAAGAGGCCGTGCCAAACGCATACCACCTACACCAGGAAACCTTGCTGCAGCCCAGGAACTGTTTGCCAGGGCCATTGCGATAGACCCGAAGTTTGCAGGCGGGTACGCCGGGTCCGCCTTCACCCACATCCTGCAGTACGCGCTCTCCACGGTTTCGCCTGCAGAGTCGGAGCAGCATCTCGATACGGCGCTTGGGTTGGCCCGAAAGGCGGTTGAACTCGACCCGGCCTTTGGGCCTGCACACGGCAGCCTGGCACAGGCCTATCTGCGCAAACACAAGTACGACGACGCTCTTGGTGCAATCCGCAAGGCAGTTGAGATCGCTCCCAACGATTCCCTGATGCGCGCACTGTACGGAAATTTCCTGGGCATTGTGGGACGACCCGACAAAGGTATCGAGCAGGTCAACATTGCCATGCGCATGAGCCCGGACAGTTTGCCGATGCTCTTTTTCCTCGGCGGCAATTACCGAGCGGCCGGCGCCTTTGACAAGGCGATCGAGGCCCTCACCGAGCATCGCCAACGGCTTGGGGGAAGGGTTATCGCAAATCCGGCAGCGCAACTTGCGGTAGCCTATGTACAAGCCGGTCAACCGGAAAAGGCCAAAAAAATCATAAGAGAACTGCTCGACGCCGACCCTACCTTCACCATCCAGGACGCCATCCGCACGCATCCCTACAAGGACAAGAATGTCATGGACACCTTTGTCGATGCGCTGGCAAAGGCGGGTTTGCCCAAGGATGATCGATAGCGATCAGTTCAATTGCAATCCTGACCCTACTTACATTTCCATTCAGCATTTGCAATTGATGCAAATGGAGACACAAATACACAGTGAGATCAACCAGACCGGACAGTGACAATGACACCGAAAACTGAGTCCCTTGAAAAATACCGCATGCACATTGCAGGGGAATGGGCGGAGCCTGCCTCGGGCGAGTATCTGGAGAGTTTCAATCCGTTCACGGCGGAACCCTGGGCGCTGATCCCGCGCGGTAATGCCGAGGATGCGGACAGGGCGGTGGAGGCGGCCCATCGGGCAGCTTTCGACAGCGAGTGGTCGGCCATGACGGCGACCCAGCGCGGGCACATGATCCGGAAGCTGGCGGATATCCTGGTCGAAGAGGCCGAGCGTCTGGCGGAAATCGAGGTCCGCGACAACGGCAAACTGATTGCCGAAATGGGCGGGCAGACCCGGTACCTGCCGCAATGGTACTATTACTACGCGGGGCTTGCGGACAAGATCGAGGGCTCCGTTATCCCGATCGATAAGCCGGGACACTTCAACTACACCAAATGGGAACCGCTGGGTGTTGTGGCCTGCATCGTGCCGTGGAATTCGCCGCTGCTGTTGCTAGCCTGGAAACTTGCACCCTTGCTGGCTGCCGGCAACACGGCGGTCATCAAGCCTTCCGAATTCACCTCGGCATCG
>JAJFHC010000292.1 GCA_021775835.1 Hyphomicrobiales bacterium
ATAAAAAGGTTGATTTTCTGCGGTTTTTGCATTGAGCATGCGTCTACGGCCACGTATTTGACGAATCATTCAGGCCTAATCAAGAGAGGAAAAGATCGTGAACAAAAATGATCTGATTGCGAAAGTTGCCGGCGAGGCAAATATGTCTAAGAGCGATGCCGGCGATGCCGTCGAGGCAACACTCAACAGCATCACTGATGCGTTGAAGGGTGGCGATGAAGTACGCCTGGTCGGATTTGGAACGTTCTCGGTCACCCACCGCGCGGCGTCCGAAGGACGCAACCCACGCACGGGTGAAAAGATCCAGATTCCGCCTTCCAAGAACCCCAAGTTCAAGGCGGGCAAGCCTCTGAAGGACGCCGTCAACAACTGATCCTGCAGGCTTGCAGACTGATTGAGCCGCCGTACGGTTTGTCTAGGGCGACAAGATTGCAAAAAACCCGATCATTGCGTGGCGCAATGGTCGGGTTTTTTGTTGCTCTGCAGATCAGAAAGCCTTAAAGCATTGGCCATCGTCGCTGAAATGTTGATCGGCGGTGTCATGTGGGCGGTTAGCTCAGCTGGAAGAGCATCTCGTTTACACCGAGAGGGTCGGCGGTTCGAGCCCGTCACCGCCCACCACACAAATCCCCAGCAACCTCGTGCATAGAATGATTTGGACCGCGTAGAGTCGATCGCGCACGTTTCGGTTCATTGCTGCCGGACTACCCGTTCAACCCATCAAGAATGGGATCGTCGTTGTCGACGACCCGAATGTCGTACTCGATGCCGGATGCCACGGGGTTCTCGGTCGTCACCAGAACCTTGTCAGCGGTCACGGGGCCGAGGTTGACCTCACGGTCCGGCAGGATGGCAATCCAGTCCTCGCTCTGCCAGACAATGACATGACCGCGTTTTTTAAGCGCGACCGCTGCCCATTGCCGAATGCGGGAATGATAGGGCTCCTGGCGCCATACCCCTTTGCGGCTGGGGTCTACGTGGATCAGTATCCTATTGGTGGCGCTTTCGAAGGTGAGCACCATTTTCGATTTGGCCGGTTTCCAGAAGTCTTCAATCGCGTCGTCCATAAGGTAGCCGCAAAAGAAGGTGCGGCATTCCTGGGGACGTTCGTCGTAGATGGTGCATCCCTTGCCGACCTCACAATGGGTGCACCAGTGCAGGCGGGGTTTCTTCAGGGCCGTAATGCTGAGCATCTTGCAGCACATGGTGCATCCGGCACATGAGCGTCCTGCGGCAAGAGTTGGGATTGTTTCTGTCATTGACTGTGTCTTTGTTCGGTAGGCGGTGAGGGGACGGACTCGAGTGTAGACCGGTTCGCTATCACTAGTGCCACAGTGTACAACATCCGGCACGGTCCATTCAAAGGGATGCGTGGGTTTTGTTTCAGGCCTTTCGTCTGCTATGGATGGCGCCGGTTCGCGCTA
This sequence comes from Hyphomicrobiales bacterium, assembly GCA_021775835.1. The sequence goes on from JAJFHC010000292.1 coordinate 1,425, forward strand.
CCTTGGATCACCCGGGAGAAAGCTGATTTATGGACTTCCTGCGTCGTCGAAATGGGGAATGGATAGCAGTTGGTCTCGCGGCTGTACTGGCGTTTGCGTTGGCGCACCTGTTTCTGGAAGACCTTGACCCGGTTTACCCCCATCGACCGCAAACCGTAGCGGCGCTGTCTGCGGCCGGCATCACGTGGCTCTGCTGGCGAATCATGGTGTCATCGGGGCAGAGCCTCGTGGCGATCCGAGGCGGTGTAGCCGGCGGTTTCGCAGGCTTTATCGTACACCCGGTGTACATCGTCGCCACAGGGCTTATCGGCCTCAATGATCTGGAACGGCATGTGGAATATTTTGGTGCGGCCCTCATACACACGTTTTTTGTCACGTCACTATTGATGCCCGTCACAGTGACGGCCGGATTTCTATGTGGTGTTCTGGCCGTATTGATTGGAAAAACCGAACCGGTCCGTCAGGCGACTGGTGCCGGAATTTCCCTGGAAATCCGCAAACCGGAATAGCGCGCAGCGCACCGGCTGTGGATGTCGTGACTTTATTTGAATTTCCGCAGATCCGCCGCTTGACTTCACGCTGCGCCTGACATACACCACGCCCACCCTGACCGGGCTTTCAGCATGGTCACTATGGGGGTGTAGCTCAGTTGGTTAGAGCGCTGGCCTGTCACGCCAGAGGCCGCGGGTTCGAGTCACGTCACTCCCGCCATTTTCCCCGATACGATAACACTGGTTTTGCCACCCGATGGCCTGCGCAGGCAGTTGCGGGTGAATGCCAACCGCCAAATTTGCCGCGAATTGGCGATTCACAATAGATTTCTCTACCGCCATCGTACCGAAGGTGCGGCCAGTCGTTCATAATGGAGGTTTGCGCTTGCGTGCCCTATCCCCGTGCGCTAACACGGGCTAATATAATCGAAAGAACCGTACCGAGGGGTGCCGATTCGACGGGGAACTGTGTTGGCGGAGGTCGACCGGACGGGTTCGAATAAGGTGATGGGTATATGGAAGAATTGCTTCGTGAATATCTGCCGATCGTCATATTCATAGGTGTCTCGGCAGGCATCGGGCTTGCTCTGATGCTTTCAGCATTGATCATCGCCGTCAGGAACCCAGACCCTGAAAAGGTTTCCGCCTACGAGTGCGGGTTCAATGCCTTTGATGATGCGCGGATGAAATTCGATGTGCGGTTTTACCTCGTCGCTATTCTCTTCATCATTTTCGATCTGGAAGTTGCTTTCCTGTTTCCCTGGGCCGTGTCGCTTAAGGAAGTTGGCCTGTTCGGGTTCTGGTCCATGATGGTATTCCTGGCCGTGCTGACCATCGGGTTTACCTATGAATGGCGCAAGGGGGCACTCGAATGGGATTGACCGGCAGTGGCAGGGCCGCGCGTCCTGGTGGCGCAATCGTTCCTGCGAACAGGCTTCCCGGTGACGAACCGGACCCGTTTTTCATCGGTATGTCCGACGAATTGGCCGATAAGGGATTTCTGGTCACCTCCACTGATGATCTCATCAACTGGGCACGGACCGGCTCTCTGATGTGGATGACTTTCGGGCTCGCCTGCTGTGCGGTCGAAATGATGCAGGCCTCCATGCCGCGCTATGATGTGGAACGTTTTGGTTTCGCACCCCGTGCGTCTCCGCGCCAATCCGATGTCATGATCGTTGCCGGAACACTCACCAACAAGATGGCGCCGGCCTTGCGCAAGGTCTACGATCAGATGCCCGAACCGCGTTACGTGATTTCCATGGGGAGTTGCGCAAACGGTGGCGGCTACTATCACTATTCGTACTCAGTCGTGCGTGGCTGCGATCGGATTGTCCCGGTAGATATCTATGTCCCGGGTTGCCCGCCGACCGCCGAGGCCCTGGTTTACGGAATTCTGCAGCTTCAGAAGAAGATACGCAGAACCGGAACCATTGAAAGATAAGGGGCGAGGCCATGGATGAAACCCTTGTCGATCTCAGCGAGCATATCGCGCACCATCTGGGCGACGACGTTGTCGACCACGCGGTTGCCTACGGTGAGCTGACAGTGACGGTCTCACCGGAGAAAATCGTCAAGATATTGAAATTTCTGCGTGACGACCCATCCTGCGCTTTTGTTATCCCAATCGACATCTGCGGTGTCGATTATCCCCAACGGGAGAAACGGTTTGACGTTGTCTATCATCTCCTCAGTCCGACTCAGAATTGCCGGATCAGGGTAAAGCTCTCCACTGATGAGGATACGGCAGTACCCAGCGTTTGCGAAATATTCCCGTCCGCCAACTGGTTTGAACGCGAAGCGTTTGATCTCTACGGCATCTTGTTTTCCGGTCACCCTGATCTTCGCCGGATACTGACGGACTATGGCTTCAGCGGGTATCCGCTGCGCAAGGACTTCCCTCTGACCGGGTATGTGGAAGTTCGCTACGACGACGAGCAAAAACGGGTCGTCTATGAACCGGTAAAACTGGCACAGGAATTCAGGTCTTTTGATTTCATGAGCCCCTGGGAGGGTGTGGACTACGTCCTGCCCGGCGACGAAAAAGCCGAAGCGAATTAGGGCTGACCGTAACATGGCAGAAGCGCAGATCCGCAATTTCAATATCAACTTCGGGCCTCAGCATCCCGCAGCCCACGGTGTGCTGCGCCTCGTGCTGGAGTTAGATGGCGAAGTGGTCGAACGGGTCGACCCGCACATCGGTCTGCTTCATCGCGGCACCGAAAAACTGATCGAACAAAAGACCTATCTCCAGGCGGTTCCGTACTTTGACCGCCTCGACTATGTGGCGCCCATGAACCAGGAGCATGCCTTTGCTCTGGCAATAGAGAAACTGTTGGGCATCACGGTTCCCAGGCGAGGCCAGCTTATCCGGGTGCTCTACAGCGAAATCGGCCGTATCCTGAGCCATCTGCTCAACGTCACCACACAGGCCATGGACGTTGGTGCCTTGACACCACCTCTTTGGGGGTTCGAAGAACGCGAAAAACTGATGGTGTTCTATGAACGCGCATCCGGCAGCCGTATGCATTCCGCATATGTGCGCACTGGTGGTGTTCATCAGGATTTGCCCCAGAAGCTGCTCGAAGACATCGGTGAGTTTTGTGAGACATTTCCGGCCGTTCTTGATGATATCGAGGGTCTTCTGACGAACAACCGCATTTTCAAACAACGCAATGTGGACATTGCCATCATGACCCTGGAAGAGACCTTTGCCTGGGGTATGTCCGGTGTCATGGTCAGGGGATCCGGCGGCGCCTGGGATCTGCGCAAGTCGCAGCCCTATGAATGTTACGATGAACTGGAATTCGACATTCCCATCGGCAAGAATGGCGATTGTTATGACCGCTACCTGATCCGTATGGAAGAAATGCGCCAGTCGGTCAGCATCATGAAACAGTGTCTGGCGTTGATGGAACCGGGACCGGTCTCCTTGAAGGACGGCAAGGTCGTTCCCCCCAAGCGCAGTGAAATGAAACGCTCCATGGAGGCACTGATTCACCACTTCAAGCTTTACACTGAAGGGTACCATGTGCCTGAAGGTGAAGTTTACGCAGCTGTGGAAGCTCCCAAGGGTGAGTTCGGTGTCTATCTGGTTTCTGACGGCTCCAATAAACCCTATCGCTGCAAGATCAGAGCGCCGGGATTTGCCCACCTGCAGGCTATGGATTTCCTGTGCAAGGGACATATGCTGGCTGACGTCTCCGCAATCCTGGGTTCGATCGATATTGTGTTCGGGGAGGTCGATCGATGAGCGTTCGTCGTCTCGCTGATATCCAGCCCGAAAGTTTTGATTTCACACCGGAAAATGTGGACTGGGCCAACAAGCAGGTCGCAAAATACCCGGAGGGCCGCCAGGCCAGTGCGGTTATTCCGTTGCTTTGGCAGGCTCAGAAGCAAAATGATGGCTGGGTGTCCGAGCCGGTAATCCGCCACGTCGCCGAATTCCTGGATATGGCCTATATCCGTGTGCTTGAGGTCGCAACATTTTATACCATGTTCAACCTGCAGCCGGTCGGTAAGCATCTCGTCCAGCTCTGTGGGACCACGCCGTGCTGGTTGCGCGGCGCTGACGACCTGAAGGATGTCTGCCGCAAGGCCATCGGACCGGAAAAGACGGTCTCAGAGGACGGTCAGCTAAGCTGGATGGAAGTTGAATGCTTGGGTGCGTGCGTAAATGCGCCCATGGTTCAGATTAATGACGACTTCTATGAAGATCTGGATGCGACCTCCTTGGAAGGTATCTTGACAAAACTGCGCAATGGCGAGTCCGTTGCTCCGGGTCCGCAAACCGGACGCCAAACCTCCGCCCCGGAAGGCGGGCCACAGGCCCTGACCGATGCGCCTCCATACCACTCTATGCCATTTGAGGCTGGGGTTGAGGCGGCTCCTGAAGTTCCTGTCATTGAAGAAGAACCCGAAACGGTCGCTGTCGAGAAAACGTCTCTAGTGGCGGACGTGAATGCCGACGATGCAGCAACTGATGACGTCAATGAAACCGCCGATGAAGCAGTGGCGGTCGACGTCGAAGACGTTGTGGCTGAAAGCGCACCCAGTGAAGATCAGGCAGATGAGGTCACCACAAGTGCTCAGGCTGACTTGTTTGCCGAGAAAGCATCGGAAGAGACTGCTGAAGAAGTCGATGGCGGCGATGACGCTTCTGTCGACGGCGAGCAACCCGAAGGGCTGACTGCCGCGCGCGATGGTCAGGCCGATGACTTGAAACAAATCAAGGGCATCGGTCCTAAACTTGAAGGTACACTCAACGGTCTGGGCTTCTTCCACTTCGACCAGATTGCCGGCTGGTCTCGCAGCAACGTCGCTTGGGTCGATGAACATTTGAGTTTCAAGGGACGCATTGACCGGGAAGAGTGGATACCGCAGGCCAAGGGATTTGCTGGCCTCAGTGATGGCGTGCAGCCTCTGGCCCTCGATGGTCCGCGTGGCGGTGCCGCCGATGATCTCCGCAAGATCAGCGGCGTTGGTCCAAAGATCGAAGGTATTCTTCACTCGTTGGGCATTTATCATTTTGACCAGATTGCGTCCTGGAGTCCTGATCACGTGGAATGGGTCGACGAGAAACTTCGTTTCAAGGGCCGGATTGGTCGTGAAGACTGGATTTCGCAGGCAAAAACGCTCGCTGAAGGCGTGTCCAAGGATGGGGGAGGCGCGTGATGCTGGCTGATAAGGATCGTATCTTTACCAACCTCTACGGTGTCCACGATTGGGGCCTCAAGGGTGCCAGACAACGCGGCGCGTGGGACGGCACGAAATATCTCATGGACAAGGGCCAGGACTGGATCGTCGATCAGATCAAGGAATCCGGTCTTCGGGGACGTGGCGGTGCAGGCTTTCCGACGGGGCTGAAATGGTCGTTCATGCCCAAGGAAATTGGCGAACGCCCACATTATCTGGTCGTCAATGCCGACGAGTCAGAACCCGGAACATGCAAGGATCGCGACATCCTGCGCCATGATCCTCATCTCCTGATCGAAGGCTGTCTGATCGCATCCTTCGCCATGCGCGCGCACGCCTGTTACATCTATGTTCGCGGCGAATTCATCAAGGAACGCGAAAACCTCCAGGCAGCAGTTGATCAGGCCTATGAAGCGGGACTGATCGGTAAAAATGCCTGCGGATCCGGCTGGGACTTTGATTGTTATGTTCACCACGGCGCCGGCGCCTATATTTGTGGCGAAGAAACAGCACTTCTGGAAAGCATGGAAGGCAAGAAGGGACAACCGCGGTTGAAGCCGCCGTTTCCCGCCAACGTTGGTCTGTATGGGGCGCCAACCACAGTCAACAACGTTGAAAGCATTGCTGTGGCGCCGACGATCTTGCGCCGTGGAGCAGGGTGGTTTTCAGGATTGGGCAAGCCCAACAACACCGGCACCAAGCTCTTCTGCATCTCCGGTCACGTCAACGCACCCTGTAATGTCGAAGAGGAAATGGGAGTTCCGTTTCGCGAACTGGTTGAGAAACACGCAGGCGGTGTGCGCGGCGGTTGGGACAATCTGCTCGCGGTTATTCCCGGAGGGTCGTCTGTCCCGTGTCTGCCGGCCGACACCTGCCAGGATCTGTCGATGGATTTCGACACCCTGCGTGATCTGAAATCGGGCCTCGGAACGGCAGCGGTGATCGTCATGGACAAATCGACCGACATGATCCGTGCCATCACAAGGCTTGCGTATTTCTACAAGCACGAAAGCTGTGGCCAATGTACACCGTGCCGCGAGGGCACGGGATGGATGTGGCGCGTTCTTGAGCGCATGGCGCGCGGCCAGGCTGAAAAGCGTGAAATCGATATGCTGCTTGAAGTCACCTACCAGGTTGAAGGCCACACCATCTGCGCTCTTGGCGATGCGGCTGCGTGGCCGGTTCAGGGGCTTATCCGACATTTCCGCCACGTGATCGAAGAGCGTATCGACACGTATTCCGCTAACCCGACCCCGGCTGAACCCACGCCGGTCGCAGCGGAGTAGCGGTAATGGTCAAGCTAACAGTCGATGGCACCGAAATCGAAGTTGCCGACGGTATGAGCGTCCTACAGGCCTGTGAAGCGGCCGGCGCCGAAATCCCCCGGTTCTGTTATCACGAACGGCTTTCGATCGCCGGCAACTGCCGGATGTGCCTGGTTGAAATGGAACGCTCGCCCAAGCCGATTGCCAGTTGTGCCATGCCGGCAGGTGAAGGCATGGTCATCAGTACCAACACGCCTCTTGTCAAAAAGGCGCGTGAAGGCGTGATGGAGTTCCTGCTGATCAACCATCCCCTCGACTGCCCGATCTGCGATCAGGGCGGCGAATGCGACCTCCAGGACCAGGCTATGGCCTTTGGGGTCGACAACAGCCGTTTTGAAGAAAACAAGCGTGCCGTTGAAGACAAATACATCGGACCGTTGGTCAAGACGATCATGACCCGGTGCATTCACTGCACGCGCTGCGTTCGTTTCGTGACGGAAGTTGGCGGTGTCGAAGAACTCGGTGCCACGGGCCGTGGCGAGGATATGGAAATCACTACATATCTCGAGCAGGCCATGACGTCGGAGATGTCGGGCAACGTGATCGATCTGTGCCCGGTCGGGGCGCTGACATCGAAACCTTACGCATTCACCGCCAGGCCCTGGGAGCTCAAGAAAACTGAGTCGATCGACGTCATGGATGCCGTCGGGTCCAACATTCGTGTCGATACCCGTGGTCGGGAAGTCATGCGGGTGATGCCCAGGCTTCATGACGATGTGAACGAGGAATGGATTTCCGACAAGAGCCGGTTCATCTGGGATGGTCTTCGCACCCAACGACTTGATCGGCCTTATGTCCGTAAGGACGGCAAACTGACGCCCGCGACCTGGCAGGATGCGTTTGATACCATTGCTGAGAAAGTTGCTGCGACGAGTGCCGACCGGACGGCGGCAATTGCCGGGGACTTGTGTGGCGCGGAAGAGATGTACGCGTTGAAGGACCTGATGGATCGTTTGGGCGTTGCGAGCATCGATTGCCGTCAGGATGGGTCGGGCCTGGGCGCGATAGGCGGCCGTGCAGCATATCTTTTCAACTCCAGTATCTCAGGCATCGAACAAGCCGATGCAATCCTCCTGATTGGTTCGAACCCGCGACACGAGGCGGCTGTTCTGAATGTGCGTATTCGCAAGCACTGGCGCGCAACCGGACTGCCGATCGGTGTCATTGGTGATACTTCGGATCTCAATTACGACGTCACTCAACTTGGTGCCGGACCCGACACGTTGAAGGACCTTGTGGCGGGCAATCACGGTTTTGCGGATATTCTGAACGACGCCGAGCATCCTATGATTATTATGGGAATGGGGGCGCTGGCCCGCGACGACGGCAATGCGGTGCTGTCCCTGGCGGCGGAACTGGCGACAAATGTCGGCTCCATTGGCAGCGATCAGGACTGGGCCGGATTCAATGTTCTGCACACAGCGGCGTCGCGCGTAGCCGGCCTCGACATGTGCTTCCTGCCACGTGAAGGCGGTCGTAACACGCAACAGATTGTTGATGCTGCTGGATCGGGCGACCTTGACGTCCTGTTTTTGCTGGGTGCAGATGAAATTGCCGCAGACAAACTGGGTTCCTCATTCGTGGTCTATCAGGGCACCCACGGCGACCGCGGCGCACACCGTGCCGATGTGATATTGCCGGGTGCCGCCTATACGGAGAAGAGCGCTACTTTCGTGAACACCGAAGGTCGGCCCCAGATGGCACGCCGTGCCGCGTTCCCGCCAGGTGATGCGAGAGAAGACTGGGCCATTTTGAGGGCCTTGTCGGATGTTTTGGGACACAAGCTTCCCTACGATAATCTCCCGGCCTTGCGGTCGCACCTGTACGAAGAATGCGCGCATTTTGCAGCACTCGATCAGGTTGGCGCGTCCGACGTGTCGGAGTTACTCGATGCGGCGAAAGCCGGCGGCACTGTTTCATCGGACATCTTCAGCCATTCGATTGGTGACTTCTATCTGACTAACCCGATCGCAAGAGCGTCCAAGATCATGGCTGAATGCAGTGCGCTGGCCAACAACGGCGAAACCGCGGGGACCGGAACCGATGGATAGCGTCTTCTACACATACGGCATCCCGTTTCTGATTATTCTTGGCCAGAGCGTTGCTTTGCTGGTGGCGCTGTTGGTGATCATCGCCTTTCTGCTTTATGCTGATCGCAAGATTTGGGCAGCCGTTCAGATGCGCCGCGGACCCAACGTTGTGGGGCCGTGGGGACTGCTCCAGTCATTTGCCGATCTGCTGAAGTTCGTTCTTAAGGAAGTGGTCATCCCCGCTGGCGCCAACAAGGGTGTGTTCATGCTGGCGCCACTTGTAACCTGTGTTCTGGCTCTTTCGGCCTGGGCCGTGGTGCCGTTGAATGAAGGTTGGGTAATCGCGGACATAAATGTCGGAATTCTCTACATTTTTGCGATCTCGTCGCTCGGAGTGTACGGCGTGATCATGGGCGGTTGGGCGTCGAACTCGAAGTACCCATTTCTGGGCGCGCTCCGTTCGGCGGCTCAGATGGTGTCTTACGAGGTCTCCATCGGTTTCGTGATCATCACCGTGCTTTTGTGTGTTGGTTCGCTGAACATGACGGATATCGTGAATGCGCAGAAAGGTGATTTGGGGCTGCTGAACTGGTACTTCCTGCCGCTGCTGCCGATGTTCATCATCTTCTTCATTTCGGCCCTTGCAGAGACCAATCGCCCACCCTTCGATCTGCCGGAAGCGGAGTCGGAACTGGTCGCGGGTTTCATGGTCGAATACTCGTCGACGCCCTATTTGCTGTTCATGCTCGGCGAGTACGTGAGCATTGTGCTGATGTGCGCCATGACGACGATTTTGTTCCTGGGCGGTTGGCTTTCCCCGATCCCGTTTGCGCCGTTCACCTGGGTGCCGGGGATTGTCTGGTTTCTGTTCAAGGTATGCTTCGTCTTTTTCATGTTCGCGATGGTGAAATCCTTCGTGCCCCGTTATCGCTACGACCAACTCATGCGCCTCGGCTGGAAAGTGTTCCTGCCGATATCTCTGTTCTGGGTAGCGGCGACCGCCGGTTTCCTTGTTGCTTTTGATATGGCGCCATGACGATGAACCGGTATGGGCACGAACAAAGGAGTTTGACACATGGCAAGACTTGACCAAGCCGCGCGCTCGCTCTTCCTGTCCGAGTTTGTCTCGGCACTGTTTTTGTCTTTGCGCTATTTCTTTGCTCCGAAGGCAACCATCAATTACCCGTTTGAAAAGGGACCGATCTCGCCAAGGTTCCGGGGAGAACATGCATTGCGACGCTACCCCAACGGGGAAGAGCGCTGCATTGCGTGCAAACTGTGCGAAGCGGTTTGCCCCGCGCAGGCGATCACGATCGAAGCAGGCCCCAGGCGAAACGACGGCACGCGGCGCACGACGCGTTATGACATCGACATGGTCAAATGCATCTATTGTGGTTTTTGCCAGGAAGCCTGTCCGGTCGATGCCATTGTCGAAGGACCGAACTTCGAATTTGCCGCCGAAACCCGTGAAGAACTTATGTACAACAAAGAGAAACTGCTGTTGAACGGCGACCGTTGGGAGCGGGAAATCGCAAAGAACATCTCTCTCGACTCACCGTACCGGTAACAACGAATGAACGCTCATCTGGGCTGAATTGAAATGATCATAACCGCCATCTTCTTCTATCTGTTTGCCGCCGTTTGTGTCGCTGCGGGCCTAATGGTCATTGCCGCACGCAATCCGGTTCATTCGGTGCTCTATCTCATTCTGGCGTTTTTCAGTTCTGCCGGTCTTTTTGTTCTCATGGGGGCAGAGTTCGTCGCCATGATCATGGTGATTGTCTATGTCGGCGCGGTCGCGGTCCTGTTCCTGTTCGTCGTGATGATGCTCGACGTGGACTTTGCCGAACTTCGCCAGGGCATGCTGCAGTACCTTCCGGTCGGCGGCCTGATCGGCCTGATCATGCTGGTCGAATTGTTCCTGGTCATCGGCGGCTGGACGATAGCACCGGACATCGCCACATCGACGCCGACGCCGGCCGCCTCGGTTTTGACCAACACGGAAGCAATCGGGCAGGTGCTCTACACCAAATATGTGTATCTCTTCCAGGCTGCAGGCATCATCCTGTTGATCGCCATGATCGGCGCTATCGTGCTGACGCTGCGTCACCGGGAGAATATCAAGCGACAGAATATTTCCGATCAGGTCGCACGGACACCGGAAACAGCGATCGAAGTTGTCAAGGTAAAACCCGGTCAGGGGCTATAGAGAGGGCGCGGTGCCGAAGACGGCGCTGAGACAAAGAGTCAAACATTATGGAAATCGGGCTTTCCCATTATCTTTCGGTTGCAGCGATCCTTTTCACGTTGGGGATCTTCGGCATATTCCTCAACCGCAAGAATGTGATCATCATCCTGATGTCGATCGAGTTGATGTTGCTGGCGGTCAATATCAACCTGGTGGCGTTCTCAACATTCCTCGGCGATCTTGCGGGTCAGGTTTTCGCACTTCTCGTGCTGACCGTGGCCGCGGGCGAAGCGGCGATCGGTCTGGCGATACTTGTCGTCTATTTCCGAAACCGCGGCAGCATCGCTGTTGAAGACATCAATCTGATGAAAGGGTAGGGGGCATGTACGAACTCATCGTCTTCCTGCCGCTCGCAGGCGCCATTGTTGCAGGGTTTTTTGGCAGAAACATCGGCGAAAAAGGCTCGATGTACCTGACATCGGGATTTTTGGTAGCAAGCGCCATTCTGTCCTGGGTTGCGTTGTTTCAGGTGGGTTTTGGCCATGAAACCACCAAAGTGCAGGTGTTCCAGTGGATCAGTTCCGGCGCCCTTGAAATCAACTGGGCCTTCCGCATCGATACGCTGACGGCCGTTATGCTTGTGGTGGTCAACACCGTTTCGTCACTCGTGCATATCTATTCAATCGGCTATATGAGCCACGATCCGCATCAGCAGCGCTTCTTTTCGTATTTGTCCTTGTTCACATTTGCCATGCTCATGCTGGTCACGTCTGACAACTTCGTACAGATGTTCTTTGGCTGGGAAGGCGTGGGCCTCGCCTCTTACCTGTTGATTGGCTTTTGGTTTCACAAACCCTCCGCTAACGCAGCAGCAATCAAGGCATTCGTCGTCAATCGCATCGGCGACTTCGGTTTCGCCCTGGGAATCTTTGCGATTTTCATGATCTTCGACTCTGTCGAGTTCGATACGGTCTTTGAAGCGGCCCAGGGTCAGGTTGGCAAGACCTTCAACTTCCTGGGCTACCAGGTCGATGTTCTCACCACCATTTGCCTGCTTTTGTTTATGGGCGCGATGGGCAAGTCGGCCCAGTTCCTGCTGCACACCTGGCTGCCGGACGCCATGGAAGGCCCGACGCCGGTTTCGGCGCTGATCCACGCAGCGACCATGGTCACTGCCGGCGTGTTCCTGGTTGCGAGGTGTTCGCCTCTGTTTGAATTGTCGTCGTCGGCAATGCTGGTGGTAACGATCATCGGTGCGACCACGGCCTTCTTTGCCGCCACGGTCGGTGTTGCCCAGAACGATATCAAACGTGTCATCGCTTATTCGACGTGTTCCCAGTTGGGTTACATGTTTGTCGCTCTGGGTGTTGGCGCCTACGGGATCGCAATATTTCATCTGTTCACCCACGCCTTCTTCAAGGCGTTGCTGTTCCTGGGGTCAGGTTCCGTCATCCATGCAATGTCTGACGAACAGGACATGCGGCGGATGGGCGGGCTTTTCCCGCACCTGAAAAAAACCTGGGCGATGATGCTGATCGGCACGATCGCCCTGACAGGATTCCCTCTGACGGCTGGCTTCTTCTCCAAGGACGCCGTCATCGAGGCAGCCTTCGTGGGGCATAATGCGGCTGCCGGTTATGCTTTTACATTGCTCGTCGTGGCAGCATTCCTGACGTCGTTCTACTCCTGGCGTCTGATGTTCATGACCTTCCATGGCAAGACACGCGCGTCGGCCGAAGTCATGAGCCACATACACGAGTCGCCGAACATCATGCTGGTTCCGCTCTACATCCTGGCCATCGGGTCCCTGTTTGCGGGCATGGTTTTCGCCGGATATTTTGTCGGGCATAACGAAGGTGACTTCTGGGCCAAGGCCATCTTCCGGGCCGACGGTAACAACATCGTGGAAGAAATTCACCATGTGCCGTTATGGGTAAAAGCCTCACCGTTCGTGGTCATGGTCTTGGGGTTTGTTCTCGCCTGGTACTGCTACATCAAGCGGCCGGATGTCCCCGGCAGGATTGCAGCCCAACACAGCGTTGCCTACAAATTCCTGCTCAACAAATGGTACTTTGACGAGATCTACGACGTCCTGTTCGTGCGGTCCGCGAAATGGGTCGGCCGGTTCTTCTGGAAGCAGGGGGATGGCTGGTTGATCGATGGCTTTGGGCCTGACGGGATAGCCGCGCGGGTGGTCGATATCACCAACCGCATCGTCAGGTTGCAGACCGGGTTTGTTTATCATTACGCCTTCGCGATGCTTATCGGCGTTGCGGCCCTGATCACCTATTACATGTTTTGGGGAGTGCACTGATGAGCAATTGGCCCTATTTGCTTTCGCTTGTCACGTTCTTGCCCATTGTGGGCGCGCTCTTCATATTTGCGATTCCTGGCAATGACGAGATCTCCGTGCGCAATGCCAAGGGTGTGGCACTGTGGACGACGATCGGAACTTTCATCGTCTCGCTGGCAATCTGGATAGGTTTTGACACCGAAACAGCAGGGTTTCAGTTCGTCGAGAAGACCGATTGGCTTGGCGGCACGATCAAGTATCACATGGGTGTCGACGGCATCTCGATGCTGTTCGTTATTTTGACCACGTTCCTGATGCCGGCTTGCATTCTGGCCAGCTGGCGGTCGATCGAGACACGCGTCAAAGAATACATGATCGCCTTCCTGGTTCTTGAGACCCTTATGATCGGCGTGTTCTGCGCCCTCGATCTGGTGCTGTTCTACCTGTTCTTCGAAGGTGGACTGATCCCCATGTTCCTGATTATCGGGGTCTGGGGCGGCGTTCGCCGGGTCTACGCCAGCTTCAAGTTCTTCCTCTATACCCTAGCTGGATCGGTTCTCATGCTGCTGGCCATCATGGCCATGTATCTGACCGCCGGCACAACGGATATACCGACGCTGCTGACATTCAACTTCCCGGTCGGGATGCAGACCTGGCTGTGGCTGGCATTCTTTGCCTCCTTCGCCGTCAAGATGCCGATGTGGCCGGTGCACACCTGGCTGCCGGACGCGCATGTGGAAGCCCCCACTGCCGGATCGGTTGTATTGGCTGCAATCCTGCTGAAGATGGGGGGCTACGGTTTCCTGCGCTTCTCCTTGCCCATGTTCCCGGTGGCGTCTGCCGACTTCGCACCGCTGGTCTATGGTTTGAGTGTCGTGGCGATCATCTACACGTCCCTTGTTGCCCTGATGCAGGAAGACATCAAGAAGCTGATTGCCTATTCCTCGGTCGCCCACATGGGCTTTGTCACCATGGGCATATTCACGGCGACCCAACAGGGGGTGCAGGGCGGCATATTCCAGATGTTGTCCCACGGGATCGTTTCGGGCGCCTTGTTCCTGTGTGTCGGTGTTGTGTATGACCGCATGCACACGCGCGAGATCGCGGCCTATGGGGGCCTGGTCAATCGAATGCCGATCTACGCCTTCACCTTCATGGTTTTCACTCTTGCAAATGTCGGTCTGCCGGGGACCAGTGGGTTTGTCGGCGAGTTCCTGACACTGGTAGGCGCTTTCAAGGCCAATACCTACGTGGCGTTCCTGGCGACGATCGGCGTCATCTTGAGTGCGGCCTATGCGCTCTGGCTCTATCGCAAGGTCATTTTCGGCAAACTGGAAAAAGAGAGCCTGAGATCGATCACCGATATGAACGTTCGCGAGATCGCCATTCTGGCGCCGTTGATCTTCCTGACCATTTTGTTTGGCGTGTATCCGGCACCGATCATGGATGTCACCGCGGCGTCAGTGGATAATCTTATTGCCAATTACCAGTCGTCGCTTGCTGCTTTTGAAGCCTCAAGCGTCGCCGCTCTAGATTAAGGTGCAGGTCATGCAGCCATCACCATTCATAGTCGCTGATGTTGTGACGGTGCTCCCGGAGCTCCTGTTGGCCCTGGGCGCCATGGCGTTGCTGATGCTGGGTGCGTTCCGCGGCGAGCGGACCACCGATGCGATCAACTGGCTGAGCGTGGCGCTGCTGATTGCGGCACTGGTTGTTGTCGCCTTCTTCTCTCCGGAAAAGGCGTCTGCCTTCGGCGGCAGTTTTGTCGTCGATGCCTTTTCTCACTTTATGAAAATTCTGACACTCGCGGCCTCTGCAGTTGCCATCGTGATGTCACATCATTTCATAAAAGCGGAGCGATTTCAGAAGTTTGAGTATCCGATACTGATTGTTCTGGCGACCCTCGGCATGCTGATGATGATATCGGCAAACGACCTCATCGCCCTTTATATGGGCCTGGAACTTCAGAGCCTGGCGCTCTACGTGATCGCCTCGATCAACCGGGATTCGGTCCGTTCCACGGAAGCCGGACTGAAGTACTTCGTCCTCGGCGCCCTGTCGTCCGGTATGCTGTTGTATGGGTGTTCACTGGTCTACGGCTTCACCGGCCACACCGGGTTTGCGGAAATAGCCATGGCCCTCAAGACCGATGCCGGCGGCCTCGGACTGACATTCGGTCTGGTGTTCATCATGGCCGGATTGGCTTTCAAGGTGTCCGCTGTGCCCTTTCACATGTGGACGCCTGACGTCTATGAAGGCGCGCCTACACCCGTCACCGCTTTTTTCGCTGCAGCGCCCAAGATTGCAGCCATGGCCATGTTCATCCGTGTCATGGTGTCAGCGTTTCCCGACATCACGGTCCAGTGGCAGCAGATCCTCGTGTTCGTATCGATCGCGTCCATGGTTCTGGGTGCTTTTGCAGCGATCGGGCAGCGCAACATCAAGCGACTAATGGCGTACAGTTCGATCGGTCACATGGGTTTCGCGCTTGTCG
Organism: Hyphomicrobiales bacterium; assembly: GCA_021775835.1. The sequence goes on from JAJFHC010000292.1 coordinate 16,941, forward strand.
GGCTTGCATCGGGAACCCAGGACGGCGTCAAGGGTGTGATCGTCTACCTGGCCATTTATCTCTTCATGACGCTTGGGACGTTTGCCTGCATCCTGTCCATGCGGCGCAAGGATGGGGCGGTTGAGGAGATCGACGATCTTGCAGGGCTTGCAAAGAATGACCCGATGATGGCGTTTGTTCTGGCGATGCTCATGTTCTCGCTGGCGGGTATTCCACCACTTGCCGGATTTTTCGCCAAGTTTTACGTCTTTTTGGCAGCGATCGACGCTGAACTTTATACGCTTGCCGTCATTGGCGTTCTCGCAAGTGTCGTCGGCGCGTTTTATTACCTGAGAATCATCAAGGTGATGTATTTCGACGAACCGTCCGACGAGTTCGACCCCATGCCGGTTGAACTGAAAGCCGTGCTCGGTGTGACCGGCGTGTTCGTAATCCTTTTCTTCATTTACCCCAGCCCCCTGATCACGGCAGCGGCGAATGCGGCAGCATCGCTGTTCTGATCTGTGAACACCCCGCCACGCGAGGTTGACCTCCCATCGGGGTATGGCCTTGCGTTGTTCCCAACAATCGACTCCACCAATGCCGAAGCGTTGCGCCGGGCCCAGTCCGGTAGTGAAGGCCCGTTGTGGATTCTGGCGGAGGAGCAAACCCAGGGCAGGGGCCGACGAGGCCGTTACTGGGAGTCACGGACAGGCAACATGTACGCAAGCCTCCTGCTCATGGTTGCGGGACCGGCGAACAAGCTGACCGAACTGGGTTTTGTCACCGGTCTTGCAATTTATGACGCCGTGATACAGTCTCTGCCGGCAAATGACGAACACGTGTCGATCAAATGGCCAAATGATCTGCTCATTGGTGGGGCAAAGACGTCCGGAATGCTGATGGAAAGCAGCAACCCTGGCGGAGACGGTCGCTGGCCGCTGGCGATCGGGATTGGCATCAATGTTGTTGAACATCCTGAAGACACGCCATATCCGGCAACGCATCTCCGCGAACATGGATCGAAGGTTCATCCCAATATGCTGTTACAACGTCTGGCGTTCGCTTTTGACGGTTGGCATTCGGTTTGGGCTGAAGGCAGCGGCTTCGAACGGATATTAGGGGCCTGGATGGTTCGGGCCTCAGGCAAGGGGGAATCTGTGTTGGTGAATTACGGCGACCGCAGTCTCAAAGGAACATTTGAAAACATAGATCGTTCAGGCGCGCTGATGCTTCGTTTGGACGATGGTTCGCTTGAACGTGTGATGGCCGGGGACTTGTTTCTGGCTGGTGGTCACATGCCGGGCATAACCGGCAGGACGCAATGAACCCTACCAGTCCCGATACCGGAGACGAACTCGTCTTTGTGCCGCTTGGAGGTGCCGGAGAGATCGGGATGAACCTCTATCTCTACGGATTGGGCGCGGAGAAATCCCGACAATGGCTTATGGTTGATCTCGGAGTGCGTTTCGGCGACAGCCGCGATCCGGGTATTGATGTTGTGTTTCCCGATATTGCGTTCATCGAGGCGCAGAAGGATCGGTTGGCTGGCATTGTCCTGACCCACGCTCACGAAGATCATTTCGGCGCGGTCATCGACCTGTGGCCGAGATTGCGCGTGCCGGTTTATGCGACGCCGTTCACGACCATCCTGTTGAAGGCAAAGATTGCCGAATATGGTGCGGCAGCCGAGATTGACATCCGAGAAGTCCCCTGTGGCGGGCGTCTCGACATAGGCCCTTTCAACGTTGAATTCATTGCCGTCACCCATTCAATCCCCGAACCCAACGCTTTGGCAATCAGGACGCCGACCGGCAATGTTCTGCACACCGGCGACTGGAAGATCGACGAAGCCCCGATGCTCGGCGCGCCAATGGCCGTCGACCGGTTGAAGGCACTTGGTGATGAAGGCTGTCGGGCCCTTGTCTGTGACTCGACAAATGTGCTTCGTGACGGCGTGTCGCCTTCTGAAACCGAGATTGCGGAAGGCTTGGCAAGGGTTATTGCCAGTGCCACGAACCGGGTCGCGGTAACCACATTTGCCTCAAACGTCGGACGATTGCGCGCAGTTGTCCTGGCGGCAAAAAAGGCCGACAGGCATGTGGTGGTTGCCGGGCGTGCAATGATGCGGGCAATCAATGCGGCGCGTGAAGCCGGGTACCTGACGGACATCCATGAATTGCTGACGGAACACGACTTTGGCTATCTGCCGCGCGACAAGGTGGTTTGCCTGTGCACGGGGAGCCAGGGAGAGGGAAGGGCGGCATTGGCGAGGATTGCCGGCAGCTCGCATCCCAACATCACCCTCAACGCCGATGACATGGTGATATTTTCCTCAAAGACGATTCCCGGCAACGAGAAATCTGTGGCAGCAGTTCAAAATCGGCTGGCGGCGCAGGGAATCGAAATAGTCACGGCGGACGACCACCTTGTTCATGTGACAGGCCATCCCCGGCGCGGTGAGATGAAGCAGATGTACGAATGGGTACGTCCGAAGTCCGCGGTCCCCGTGCATGGTGAATTGCGGCATTTGCATGAGCATGTTCAGTTCGCAAAAGACCAGGGTGTAACCGAGAGTATGGCTGTACTGAACGGTAACGTTGCTCGGATTGCACCTGGACCACTCGAGCTGATCGGCACGGTTGAGTCGGGCGAGTTGTTCATGGACGGACGGGTCATCATAGCGTCTGACGACGGAACCGTGCGTGAACGGCGCAAACTTTCATACGTGGGCACAGTCAGCGTATCTATCATTATGGACCAGCAGGGCGCATTGCTGTGCGATCCCATCATCGATTTGTACGGGATGCCACAGAACGACGCTGCGGGCAGAGATCTGGGAGACGTATTGTTTGATGCCCTTGAGGCGGTCTTGAAGTCTCTTCCCAAAAAGAAATGCCGCGATGACGATTTCATAGAGGACGTCGTGTCTCGTGCGATCCGCAAAGAAGCTGATTTGTCATGGGGCAAGAAACCGGTGTGCCGGGTCCTGGTGTCGAGGCTCTAGGCGCGTCATCAAAGTGTTGTAGCGGGACTGGGACATATGCGTCGATCCGCTCGTTGCGAACAAGGCTGAGCGCGCTGTAGGTTTTTGCCCGAGATATGAAAGTTGTTTTCAGGAGTGACTGTTGATGATCGGCCGACTGAACCACGTTGCCATCGCTGTGCCTGATCTTAAGGCGGGTATTTCCGTGTACAGAAATTCTCTGGGTGCCCGTGTCACAGAGCCGGAAGCTATTCCTGAACACGGCGTCACTGTCGTTTTTGTGGAGTTGCCCAATACCAAGGTGGAACTTCTTGAGCCTCTCGGAGAGGGCTCGCCGATTGCCGGTTATCTGGAAAAGAACCCGGCAGGCGGAATCCATCATATCTGTTACGAAGTCGATGATATCATCGTTGCCCGGGACAAACTTGTTGAAGAAGGCGCGCGCGTGCTCGGCGATGGCGAACCAAAGACAGGGGCACACGGCAAGCCCGTCTTGTTCCTGCATCCCAAGGACTTCTGCGGAACCCTGGTTGAACTCGAACAGGTCTGAAGTACTGCAGGCATTTGTTTTTAAATAGAAAGTGGACCCAATGGGCCTCGTGAGTGCTATCGCAATCTACATCATTATCTGGTGGCTCGTGATCTTTGCTGTTCTTCCCTGGGGGGTGAGAAACAAGCATGAGGCGGGGGTTGTCGATGATGTGGCGGACGACGCTGCACCGATCGAACCGGGCCTCGGCAAGAAGGTTATCGCGACCACGATAATCTCTGCCATAATTTTTGCCGGATTCTACGTGGTATACACGAGGGATCTTGTTTCCTTGGACGACTTTCCACTGGCTCTCGGTTGAAGATTTCGCCTTGAAGCTGTTAGAACGGCTTGATTCTGCGGAAACTCGAGCAAAAAAAATAAAAAAGCAAGATCAACGCTAGTTGATCTTGCTCTAGTTTTTTTGTCTTCATCAGCCCCGATCAAATCAGGGCGGCTGCAATGTAAACCCGGAGGCAAAAATCGCGCCGGAAGACCTCTCCTCCCTAGCCTTGGACCGTCTCGCGACACCCTAAGGTGTATTGGAGAAAAGGAGGCCCACAGCCATTCTTATTAACAATGACCCTAACGCATGAGTGCCGCAATTGTCATTAAAAATCACCTGTATTGCCGAAATTTAACGCAAAAAACGCAACTTGAGACCTATTTTGCGAATTGAAGGGTTATTAAGTCTGTCCTGATACGATCCTGAAATGTTTGAAAGTTTTCGTGTATCAGTTCTGGTGGTGTCGTTGGCGGGGTTGGTCTTGGTTGCCGGACCGGTATCTGGCGGTGAAGAACTCCTGGGCGGGACAAATTCGGGTACATATGAATCCCACGGCCTGAACACGCCTTCTCACGAAACTTCCGACACTTACAGCAACGCCCGGCATCATCTCTGGCAATGCCAGCAGTTTTACGAAAACTATGATGCTTGGGGACCCGACTATGTGGCGGGCATCGATGCCTGGGGTCGACCTGTAGCGCCTGCGGACATTGCCACTTCGCGCGGCGTTTTGGACGGGTTTGATGTGGTGGTAGACATTCCGAAAAACACAACCCGGCGTGGGCGGCGGAACCGGACACTTTCCACTGAAGTTGTCGTCGATACATCAAGTGGCGTTGTCTTTGCCGGTGATCGCCCGGTCAGCCCCTCCCAACTATCGGATATGCGTAGAAACTGCAGATTGTTTCCGAACAATCGGGTGGAGTGAAAGGCCGTTTGGGCGAATGGCTCCCAACAGAGTTGTCACAGCCCATGAAAAAGGCTTGTAATGCCGGACCATAGCGGGTTCACTCCGCTGCGAATCCCATACAGGCACACTTTCAGGACAAGAGCTGCAGACAATGCGACTATCTCGATATTTCCTCCCCATCCTGCGCGAAGATCCCAAGGAAGCCGAAATTGTCTCCCACAGGCTGATGCTGCGTGCTGGAATGGTTCGCCAGGCCAGCGCCGGCATCTATTCCTGGTTGCCGTTGGGTTTCCGGGTTCTCAAGAACATTGAACGTATCGTCAGTGAAGAACAGACCCGCGCCGGTTCCCATGAACTGCTGATGCCGACAATTCAGTCGGCCGAACTCTGGAAACAGAGCGGCCGCTACGACGATTACGGTAAAGAGATGTTGCGGATCAGGGATCGTCACGACAGGGAAATGCTCTACGGGCCCACGAACGAGGAACTGATTACCGACATCTTCAAGAACGCAGTGAGGTCCTACAAGGACCTGCCGCAGCTTATGTTCCACACCCAGTGGAAATTTCGTGATGAGATCCGACCACGGTTCGGAATCATGCGCGGCCGCGAGTTTCTGATGAAGGACGGGTATTCGTTTGACCTAACACCGGAAGCGGGACGTCGGTCCTACAACAAGATGTTTGTGTCCTACTTGCGAACTTTTGAACGTTTGGGTCTGAAGGCTATTCCCATGGCCGCAGATACCGGTCCGATTGGTGGCGACATGAGTCACGAATTCATCATTCTGGCAGATACCGGGGAAAGCGAAGTCTTTTGTCACAGGGATATGGTGGAGATGCAGGCGCCCGGGCTGGATATCGATTACGAGTCCGATCTTGAACCGGTCATCGCTGCGTGGACCAGCAAATATGCAGCCACCGATGAGAAACATGACGAAGCGACATTTGCCGAGCAGGTTCCTGAAGACAAGCGGATTTCCGCTCGTGGTATCGAAGTCGGGCACATCTTCTTTTTCGGTTCGAAATATTCAGAGCCACTGGGATGCCTTGTGCAGGATTCCGAAGGTAAACAGGTTGCAGTTGAATCCGGGTCTTACGGCATCGGTGTGTCACGGCTTGTCGGTGGCATCATTGAAGCCAGCCATGACGAGAATGGCATCATATGGCCGGAATCGGTCAGTCCCTTCAAGGTCGGCTTGATAAACCTGAAGGCCGGTGATCCGGGCACCGACAAGGCCTGCGAGGACTTGTACGAAACCATGGGCAATGCCGGTGTCGAAGTCCTTTATGACGACACCGAAGAACGCGCTGGTGCAAAGTTCTCGAAAATGGATCTTATCGGATTGCCCTGGCAGATTATCATTGGCCCCAAAGGTGTCGCTGCCGGTGAATACGAACTCAAGAACAGGCGCACAGGGGAACGGGAATCTCTGAGCCGGGACGCTGTGCTCGCGCGCATGACCGGATGATCTGATGGACCGGTTGCCGCCTCCCAAGCCCTTTTCGGCATTTGAACGGATGATTGCCTGGCGATATCTGCGTGCACGGCGCAAGGAAAGTTTTATATCCGTGATCGCCGGCTTTTCATTTCTCGGCATTATGCTGGGTGTCGCCACCCTGATTATAGTGATGGCCGTGATGAATGGATTCCGCACGGAACTCCTGAGCAAGATTTTGGGAGTGAACGGTCACGCAATCGTCCAGGGCATCGGTAACGACATTTCCGACTACGATGCGCTCGTCGACAAAATCAAGAAAGTTAAGGGTGTTACCCAGGCCGTGCCGTTGATCGAAGGCCAGGTCATGGCCACCACCAGCCGCGCCTCGACCGGTGCTCTCGTGCGCGGTGTTCGGGAAGCCGACCTGCAACGCCTGCCAAGCGTGTCCGACACCGTCAGGGCAGGAACCTTGAAGGATTTTGATGCGACTGCCGGCGTTGCCATTGGCTCCCGGCTTGCCAACAAACTTGGGATTGTCGTCGGCGAAAACATAACTCTGATTACACCAAGGGGAGTGGAAACGCCGTTTGGCGTGGCGCCAAAAATTTCTACCTATCCGGTTTCCGCGATCTTCCAGATCGGTATGTCGGAATATGACAGCATTTTTGTCTTCATGCCGCTGAGCCTTGCCCAGGACTTCTTCAATGTAGAGGATGCAGTGACCGCCATTGAGGTCATGGTCGATGACCCTGATCGGGTCGGCGACTACCGCACAAACTTGCTTAACGTGGCGTCGGGACCGGTCAGGCTACGAACATGGCAGGAAACCAACCAGAGTTTCTTTAACGCGCTCCAGGTTGAACGTAATGTCATGTTCCTGATTCTCACGATGATCGTGCTGGTTGCCGCACTGAACATCATCTCCGGTTTGATCATGCTGGTTAAGGACAAGGGACGCGATATTGCGGTTCTAAGGACCATGGGAGCCACCCGCGGCGCGGTGATGAGAATATTCTTCATTGCTGGGGCAGCGATCGGTTTCCTTGGCACTTTTGCCGGTCTTGCCCTGGGACTCGTCATTTGCCTCAACGTAGAATCGATCCGTCAGTTCCTGTCGTGGTTGACCAATACAGAGTTGTTTTCACCGGAACTCTATTTCCTCAGCCAGTTGCCTGCAGAAGTAGACGTGCGTGAAGTCGTGACTGTAGTTGCCATGGCCCTGATGCTTTCGTTCATTGCGACGCTCTACCCGTCTTGGCGTGCCGCCCGTGTCGACCCCGTGGAAGCCCTTCGTTATGAATGAGCCGACCGTTCTTTCGGATCCCAATGACCCGGTCCTTCGATTGAAGGAAGTCACCAGGACCTTTGAACAGGGCGGTGCCCGTCTGAAGGTGTTTCGCGATGCGGATTTGTCGATCTTTCCGGGCCAACTCGTTGCACTTGTCGGACCGTCCGGTTGCGGTAAGTCATCCCTGCTTCATATTGCCGGCCTGCTTGAAAAGCCCGACTTTGGAGAAGTTCTGATTAACGGTGAACGCTGTAGCAGATTGAGTGACGATAGGCGTACGCAGATCCGCCGTCTTCAAGTTGGTTTTGTCTATCAGTTTCATCATCTGCTTCCGGAATTCACGGCTATGGAAAATGTCGTGCTTCCCCAATTGATTGCGGGTCTAGACCGGGGACAGGCGGAAGATCGTGCCAGCAGCCTTCTCGGTCGGCTTGGGCTCGGCCAGAGGCTGGAACACCTGCCGTCGCAGCTGTCGGGTGGTGAACAGCAGCGCGTGGCGATCGGTCGGGCGCTGGCCAACGGCCCCGATCTGCTCCTGGCGGATGAACCTACCGGAAATCTCGACCCGCGCACCGCCGAACAAGTCTATGCCGAACTTGTCACACTGGTCCGCGAACACAAACTCACCGCACTGATCGCAACCCACAATTTGGAGCTGGCTGAGCACATGGACAGGATCGTGCGCCTCGAGGATGGAAAGCTTCTTGACGAGGTCTGATGTGCGTATGAATGTGAGGGCAAACGCCTTGTAGGGGAGTATTGTGATTGTCGCGACAACCAGCGGCTTCCTGCCCGGCGGTCACAGTAAAACAAACGCTCCAGTTCCATTTTGGCGGAACCAGGACGCTCGTACCCTTCAAGGGAGGCAACAGTGAAGATCTTCTATCGTGAGGAACAGGCCGGGCACCGGCCGGAATTCTTTCTCATCAATGGCAAGGTCGTCCCAAGCCCTGACAGTCCGGAACGTGCCAATCGTTTGTTGCAGGCGCTGATTCCGACCGGTATTCGTGTGGCCGAACCACAGTCTCACGGTCACGGTCCCAGGGTTGCCGTACACAGTCCCCAATACCTTGATTTCCTGGAACACGCCTACGACGACTGGTGTGCAGCCACGGGTAGCGATACTGAACTGATTGTTTCGTCGCGCCCGGTAGAGCGACCTGCAACCTACCCCCGGCACATCATGGGAAGGGCAGGGTGGCACGCCTCGGACCTGGCTTGTCCCATCGGCCGCGAGACATGGTTGGCCGCCTGTGCATCCTCTGACACCGCGGCCAGTGCCGCCCAGTCGATTCTGGACGGCGAGCGAGAATCCTATGCTCTTTGCCGCCCGCCTGGCCATCACGCCTATGCCAACAGAATGGGCGGATTTTGTTTCCTAAATAACACCGCAATCGCCGCGCAGCATTTGAGAAAACGGCATGACCGTGTCGCCGTGCTGGATATCGATGTCCATCATGGTAACGGTACCCAGGGAATTTTTTACCAGCGCCGCGATGTCTTCACGGTTTCGATTCACGCAGATCCTGCGGAGTATTACCCATTCTTCTGGGGTTACAGTCACGAACTGGGGGAAGGTGTCGGCGAAGGATACAATCTCAACCTGCCTGTACCGGTGAGAAGTGGTGATGAAATCTGGCTTGCCGTCCTTGAAAATGCATTGGCGGCGATTGAACTTTTTGAACCGGGCGCCCTCGTACTGGCACTGGGACTGGATGCCGGTGTTAATGATCCGCTCAAAGGAGGGGCCGTCACTTTCGAGGGGTTTCAGAAAATGGGCGACGAGATCTCCAAACTGCAGTGCCCGGTGGCGGTTGTGCAGGAAGGCGGTTATCTGTGCGATGACCTTGATCGAAACCTCATGAGTTTCCTGTCGGGATTTCTGTCAAACCGTCGATAGGTTTTCAACGGTTCATGACGTTCCGTTTGGGTGTGTACAGCACCAAATCCTGCCGGCACATTCCCATGGAAATAGAGCTCGCAAATCCGAACCATCGTCTACAGTCAAGCCGTGTAGCTGGCTGGTTACCGGTTTCCATTCATCGGGATGGTACATAAATGTCTGGTAATAATAGATATTTCGACCTATCGGGCTTTATAAAAAGTTTCAATTGACAATCAGAACAAACCATGAACATTATCATGTCCGAGTATCAGGAAAGGTTGTTTGTCATGCGTATTGTCATCAAAGAGATTGCGGCCCTCGGTGCCATGGGTTTGTTCACGTGCACGGTTTTTGTCTGGGCGCAGGTTCTGCCGAAACTCTTCTGATGACCCGTCATGCTCTGGCAGGTTGAGTCCGAAGCCCGGGCTTTTCCACACCTATGAGCCGCATTAGTGTGGATGGTCGATGTGAGTGGGTGACACGAATCGTCGAATGTCCGATCATGACACTATGGATGTTGAGGGCTCATCGCAGGACTCTGCCTTGCAGGATGCTGGATTTGTACATTTGCGTACACATTCGGCCTATTCGCTGCTGGAGGGAGCCTTGCATATCAAGGCATTGGCAAAACTGTGCGAGCATCTTGAGATGCCGGCGGTCGGGTTGACCGATTCAGGTAATCTTTTTGGCGCCCTCGAGTTTTCCGAGACCATGGTCGGTACCGGCGTCCAGCCTCTGGTGGGGACCACGTTGTGCGTCAATTTTGACGACGATGAGAATGCTCAGTCCAAGCAACGGATGCAGGCAGGTCAGAGATCCTTTCCCACGCTTGCACTGATCGCCAAGGATGAGACTGGCTATGGCAATCTGTTGAAACTATCCAGCGCGTCGTTTCTGAAAACAGAGTCGAGCGATGCCCCCCATATTACCTATGACGATTTTGAAGAGCACTCAGGCGGGTTGATTGTTCTGACTGGTGGTCCCGGCGGCCCGGTGAACCAGGCTATCGTCGCCCGCCAGCCTGATCTGGCCAGGTCCAGGATGATCCGTCTGAAGTCGCTTTGCGGCGACCGCCTGTATGTGGAACTGCAACGCCACGGTATGCCGGAGGAACACGAGGCGGAACCTGAACTCCTGAACCTCGCTTATGAGTTGGATGTTCCGATTGTCGCGACAAACGAGGCCTATTTCGCGGAGTCCAGGGACTTCGAGGCGCACGACGCCTTGATTTGTATTTCGGAGAGTACAGTCGTCAATGTTGAAGACCGACGGCAACTGACGCCCGAACATTACTTCAAGTCCCGACAGGAGATGATCGCGCTGTTTGCCGATCTACCGGAGGCTGTTGCCAACACCGTGGAGATCGCCAGGCGGTGCGCGGTTCGGCCCTTGCTGCGCGATCCCATTCTGCCGAATTTTTCAGTCGCCGGGGAAACCCTGGATGAGTCTGAAGAACTGCGACGCCAGGCAAGGGAAGGTCTTGACGATCGTCTCCTATCGGTCGGATTGGCGGAAGGTTTTGCCCGCCAGGACTATGTCGACCGGCTGGAGTTTGAACTCGACGTTATCATATCGATGAAATTTCCCGGCTATTTCCTGATCGTCGCCGATTTTATAAAGTGGTCCAAGGCCCACGATATACCTGTGGGACCCGGGCGTGGATCGGGAGCTGGGTCGGTGGTTGCCTGGGCCCTGACGGTTACGGATCTTGATCCGTTGCGTTTCGGTTTGCTGTTTGAACGGTTTTTGAACCCTGAACGGGTATCCATGCCGGACTTTGACATCGACTTCTGTCAGGACCGGCGTGATGAAGTCATCACCTATGTTCAGCAGAAATATGGTTTCGATCAGGTCGCCCAGATTATCACGTTTGGAAAGCTGCAGGCTCGCGCGGTGTTGCGGGACGTGGGTCGTGTCCTGCAATTGCCCTATGGACAGGTCGACCGGTTGTGCAAGTTGATTCCCAACAATCCTGCTAATCCAGTCACCCTGGAGCAGGCTATCGACCTCGAACCGAGGCTTCGTCAGGAACGTGACGAAGACGAGTCTGTGGCCCAGATGCTCAAGATCGGGTTGCGCCTGGAGGGACTCTACCGGCACGCCTCAACACACGCTGCCGGTGTCGTGATCGGCGACCGGCGTCTGGACGAACTGGTTCCTCTCTACCGTGACCCGCGTTCGGAGATGCCGGTTACACAGTTCAACATGAAATGGGTTGAGAAGGCTGGATTGGTCAAGTTTGACTTTCTCGGCCTGAAGACGCTTACGGTACTGGAGACTGCAAAAAAGCTGCTCCACGACCGAGGAGTCGATATCGATCTGGGAACCATGCCGCTCGATGACGTGGCCAGTTACGAGCTTCTTTCCCGTGGCGATACGGTAGGCGTGTTCCAGTTGGAAAGTTCCGGCATGCGCGATGTCTTGCGCAAGGTCAAACCCGACCGATTCGAGGACATCATCGCTCTTGTGGCGCTTTATCGCCCCGGTCCCATGGACAATATTCCAACATTCATATCCTGCAAAAGCGGACGGGAGGATCCCGATTATCTGCACCCCTGGCTTGAGGAAATTCTGAAAGAGACCTACGGCGTCATCATCTATCAGGAACAGGTGATGCAGATTGCTCAGGTTCTGTCTGGGTATTCCCTTGGGGAAGCCGATTTGTTGCGACGGGCCATGGGCAAGAAGATCCAGGCCGAAATGGACTTGCAGAAGACGCGTTTCGTGGAAGGAGCGGTCGAAAAGGGCGTTGACCGTCATCAGGCGGAATTCATCTTTGAACTGGTCAACAAGTTCGCCGGGTACGGATTCAACAAGAGCCACGCCGCAGCTTATGCCCTGGTCGCCTATCAGACGGCCTATCTGAAGGCGAATTACCCTGTCGAGTTCATGGCGGCATCGATGACGCTGGACGCCGGCAACACCGACAAGCTCTATACGTTCAAGCAGGAGTGCGACCGGATGGACGTGGTTGTCCTGCCGCCGTCCCTCAACCTGTCCGGTGTACATTTCAAGGTCGAAGACGCCAAGGTTCGTTATGCCCTGTCCGCCGTGAAGAATGTGGGATCGCTTGCGGTCGAGCACATCGAACAGGAAGCCGCAAACGCCTCTTTTTCGACGCTCTGCGATTTCGCTGAACGCATAAACCCCAGAATCGTGAACAAGCGGGCGTTGGAAGGTTTGGCACGGGCTGGCGCATTTGACGAACTGAACGCGAATCGGGCGCAAATTCTCGGCGGTGTCGAGAAAGTCTTGAGCCTCGCCGGCCGCACGGCGGATGATCGGGAGCAGGGCCAGAACGACCTTTTCGGAGGGGCCGGAGGATCAGATGAACGGTTGACTCTGGACCAGGTCACCCCATGGTTGCCAATGGACAGGCTGACCAACGAATTCGATGCTGTCGGTTTCTTCCTGTCCGGCCATCCGCTCGATGAATACATGAGTGCCTTGAAACGGAAAGGTGTGGTTCCCTGGCAGGAATTTGCCAGTGATGTCCGGGCCAACAAGGCGACGGCCGGGAAATTGGCTGGTACTGTGGCCTACAAACAGGAACGAAAGTCCAAGAATGGCAACCGTTTTGCCTTTGCGGGGTTTTCCGATCCCACCGGTCAGTTCGAAACCATCATCTTTGCCGACACATTGTCCGCGACCAGGGATCACCTGGTGCAGGGCAAGGCGGTCATCGTCACGGTCGAGGCGGATTGCGAAGATGACGATATCAAGTTGCGCGCCCAGTCGATTCAGCCGATCGACGACAACGCCATGGCAATCCAGGCCGGACTGAAGATTTTCGTCGACAATGCCGATCCCCTGGAGAGCATCGCTACCCGCCTGTCAGGCGGCGGCAGTGCGCCGGTAAACCTGATCCTGACGGTTGACGGAGGACTGCGGGAAGTAGAGATTTCACTCGGGTCCGACTTCGTCATAACGCCGCAAATCAAAGGCGCCATCAAGGCTGTTCCAGGTGTCATGGACGTCCAGGAATTGTAGGGATACTACAATCTTGTCGCAGCCTGGAACGGGTGGGTTGCGTTAGTTTCTTTTTGAGCCTATAACCCGCGCGAATCCACACGTGGGGCTTTGGCTGTTCGCGTGCGGGACTCATCTTCTGGCAAAATTCGAATTCCACCCGCCTCAGATGATACCGCCTCATAGCGTTCATCCTTTCCGGTGTCATGGAAACATGACCATCCCTGCGGCGGCTTAACCGGATAAAAAGGAGAACAGAGCATGGCTCTGCCTGAATTTTCTATGCGCCAGCTACTTGAAGCCGGCATTCACTTCGGACATCAGACACATCGCTGGAACCCAAAGATGGAGAGTTATATCTTCGGGGCCCGCAACAACATTCATATCATCGACCTGGCACAGACCGTACCGCTGCTGCACCAGGCGCTGGTCACCGTCCGGGACGTTGTCTCAGGGGGTGGACGGGTTCTATTCGTCGGCACGAAACGCCAGGCGTCCGAACCAATCGCTGCATCGGCCAAGCAGTGCGCACAGTACTTCATCAATCACCGCTGGTTGGGTGGCACGCTGACGAACTGGAAGACCATCTCCAATTCCATCCGCCGTCTGCGGACGCTGGAAGAAATGCTGTCTCAATCCGATCTTGGCCTGACCAAGAAGGAAATGCTGCGTCTCACCCGTGAGAAGGACAAGCTTGATCGTGCACTTGGCGGCATCAAGGACATGGGCGGTACGCCGGACTTGATGTTTGTGATCGACACCAACAAGGAAGCGATCGCCATTCAGGAAGCCAACAAACTTGGCATTCCGGTCGTGGGTATCCTCGACAGCAACTGTAATCCCAAAGGTATCGAATATCCAATCCCGGGCAACGACGATGCCGGCCGTGCGATCAATCTTTACTGCGACCTGATCAGCCGCGCCGTTATTGAAGGCATTTCTAGTGGCCAGGAAGCCATGGGTGTCGATATCGGCGAAGCGGTTGAACCGATTGTGGAAGAGCTGCCGGCCGAAGTTGCGCCGGCACCGGTTGAAGAAGTCGTTGAAACCCCTGTGGAAATTTCCGCCGAGGCCCTGGCTGAAACTATTGACGAGGACGAAAAGTTCAAGGGTCTGGATGCGCCCAACGGCGAGGCCGACGATCTGAAGAAAATTTCAGGCGTTGGACCGGTTCTTGAGAAGAAACTCAATGACATGGGCATCTTCCATTTCAGTCAGATTGCCGAATTCACCTTGGATGAAATCACGAAGGTTGATGACGAGCTGAATTTCAAGGGCCGCATTGAGCGTGACGACTGGATGGGACAGGCAAAGACATTGATCGAAGGTTGACATTGGCGGTTGGCGGCGGACGCGTGACGAAACGCGGCGCCGCATTTGCCGGCAAGAGTTGAAAGGTGAAAAGATGACGAACATTACCGCGGCAATGGTCAAGGAACTCCGCGAGAAAACCGGCGCAGGCATGATGGACTGCAAAGGGGCGTTGAGTGAGAACGCGGGCGACATGGAAGCCGCTGTCGACTGGCTACGTACCAAGGGCCTTGCAAAGGCGGCAAAGAAGGCCGGCCGGATCGCGGCTGAGGGCCTCGTTGGCGTAGTCGCCGATGGTCAGTCGGGTGCTGTCGTGGAAGTAAACTCCGAAACCGATTTTGTTGCTCGTAACGACAATTTCCAAAAGATGGTCACGGACATCTCGAGTGTGGCTCTTTCGGGGAATGGCAATTTTGATGCCTTGCTCCAGGCCCCCTATCCTGGGTCTTCCAAGACCGTCCAGGAATACGTGACGGAAATGGTGGGAACGATCGGTGAGAACATGAATGTTCGTCGATCTGCGCTGGTTTCCGTGTCCACCGGTGTTGTCGCCTCCTATGCGCACAGCCAGGTTGCTCCGGGACTTGGTAAGATCGGCGTTCTGGTCGGACTCGAATCAGAAGGCGACACCGAAAAACTCGCGGCATTCGGCAAGCAGGTAGCCATGCACATCGCTGCAACGAATCCCCTGGCTCTGACGGCGGATGAGCTTGATCAGGAAATCGTTGAGCGTGAACGTGCGATTTTTGCCGAACAGGCGCGTGAATCGGGAAAACCGGAAGAAATCATCGGCAAGATGGTCGAAGGCCGGTTGCGCAAGTTCTATGAAGAATCGGTTCTGCTCTCACAGACATTTGTGATCGATGGTGAGAACACGGTCGAAAAGGCCGTGAAAGCCGCAGAAGCCGATGTTGGTGCGTCGGTAAAACTGACAGGGTTCGTCCGTTATGCTCTGGGTGAGGGCATCGAAAAGGCCGAAGACGATTTCGCAGCAGAAGTTGCGGCCGCTGCAGCCGGCGGCTGAAATATAGTTCGCTCGAATCGCCTTCCAGCGACTACACTATGATCCGAAAATGATGGCCCGCCGATCAACGGCGGGTCATCGATACATCCGCACCTGAAAACAAGAACATTCCATGGCAGGTCATCCACCTTACCCGCGCGTTCTCCTCAAAGTCTCAGGAGAGGCGCTCATGGGCAATGAGGCGTACGGTATTGACATGGATACCGTCAGCCGCGTCGCCAGCGACATTGCCGAGGCCAGTAAGCTGGGAGTAGAGCTTTGCCTCGTTATTGGCGGTGGCAACATATTCAGAGGCTTGAGCGGTGCAGCTCAGGGAATGGAGCGGGCGAATGCCGACTATATGGGCATGCTCGCCACCGTCATGAACGCATTGGCGATGCGCAATGCACTTGAAGATGCTGGTGTAACTGCCCGCGTTCTATCAGCTATTCCCATGCCAACCGTGTGTGAACCCTTCATTCGCCAAAGAGCCATTCGGCATCTCGAAAAGGGACGGGTCGTCATATTCGCCGCCGGTACGGGGAACCCGTTTTTTACCACTGATACAGCAGCTGCCCTGCGTGCTGCAGAGATGAACTGCAATGCCCTGATGAAGGGCACAAGCGTTGACGGGATCTATTCAGCAGATCCCAAGAAGGATGCTAATGCGGAAAGATATGAGCATCTCAACTACCTTGACGTGCTGTCCCGTGATCTCAAAGTAATGGATGCGGCTGCTATAACGCTTGCTCGCGAGAACGGAATCCCGATAATTGTCTTTTCGATTAAGACAGCCGGCGCATTCGTTTCCGTACTAAAGGGCGAGGGAAGATCGACAATCGTCGATTCCACCTGCTAGGGAACGTGACGCGGCAAACTGGAGGTTGTTATGTCTGATCAGGATTTCGACATCGACGATATCGAACGCCGCATGAAAGGTTCCGTGACGGTACTGGGTGATGAGTTTGGCGGCTTGCGGACAGGCCGCGCTTCCGCCAGTCTGTTGGAGCCGATCACGGTAGAAGCCTACGGTTCCCAGATGCCAATGGCTCAGGTCGGAACCATCGGTGTTCCGGAATCACGCATGCTTTCGGTCCAGGTCTGGGACAAGACCCTCGTTGCAGCCGTCGAGAAGGCAATTCGCACGTCCAGCCTTGGCCTCAACCCGATTGTGGATGGACAGACCGTTCGTATTCCCATTCCGGAGCTGAACGAAGAGCGCAGACAGGAACTGACCAAGGTCGCCGGTCAGTACGCCGAGCAGGCGAGGGTCGCCGTCCGTAACGTCCGCCGGGACGGCATGGAACAGCTCAAGCGACTGGAGAAGGACGGCGGCATGGGGCAGGACGAGCAAAAGGCATGGGCGGACGAGGTTCAGGACCTTACTGACAAGGCGATTGAGGCGATCGACGGATCTCTGGCCGCCAAGGAAGAAGAGATCATGCAGGTCTGACCCACTTGGGTTCTCGATAACCGTTCACCGGGACGACAAGTATGTTGACCACCGATACAAACCAGATCCTAAATGAAGACAAGGCCGGCGTGGACATTCCGAAACACGTTGCTGTCATCATGGATGGGAACGGCCGTTGGGCCTCAAGGAGGTCACTGCCGCGCACATCTGGACATCAACAGGGGGTCAAGACGGTTCGCAATGTTGTTCGCTGGGCGGGCGAACTGGGCATTGAATATCTGACGTTGTTTTCATTCAGCTCCGAAAATTGGCGCCGGCCGGCTCAGGAAGTCGAATTTCTGATGGGGCTGTTGAAGCGTTTCATCAGACAAGATCTTGCAGAACTGCACGAAGCCGGCGTACGGGTAAGGATCATTGGACGCCGGGACGACCTGGACCGTGATCTCCTAAGGCTTCTTGAAGAGTCTGAAGCCCTTACGCGCAACAATACGAAATTCAATCTTGTTGTTGCCTTCAACTACGGAAGTCGAAATGAAATCGTGCGGGCAGTCAGATCCGTGACCGAAGCAATCGGCCGCGGTGACATCAAACCCGATGAAATTTCGGAAGATTTTCTGTCCAGCCACATGGATACATTTGGCATCCCTGATCCCGATCTGATCCTGCGGACCAGCGGCGAGCAACGACTGAGTAATTTTCTGCTATGGCAATGCGCTTATTCCGAGTTTGTATTCGTCGATGAATGCTGGCCGGATTTTAACAAGGCGTCTCTGGAACGGGCGATTGAACAGTATCGCAAGAGAGACAGGCGGTTTGGGCGCATAGCCGGACAGACAGGTACTTAATCATTTGAATTACCCTTTGATCATCGGGACTTGGGGCGGATGAATACGCTGACCAAGAGGGTGTTATCGGCGCTTGTTATGGCCCCTGTCGCTCTTTGCGCAGTTTGGTTCGGCGGCCTTTGGTATTGTTTGTTTGTTGTTGTGGTCGGGGTCCTCATGGCATGGGAGTGGACCGGATTGACGCAAAACAATCCCTGGTCGATTCAGGCAGCGGTTTTATCCGGTGTGGTTGCCGCTGTGGGCGCCGCCGCATTCTCCAGCGCCCCGGTCCATCTTGTATCTGTGTTTATCGTGGGGGTTGTGCTTTGTGCCGGGTTGGCGTTGGCTCAAGCGCAGAAACCTGTCTGGGCTGCATTGGCTGTTCCCTATATTTGTTTGCCAGTCGCAACCCTGATCATTCTGCGAAACGATGTTGTGTTCGGCCTCGAAGCCGTTATCTGGATCCTCCTTGTTGTTTGGGCCACTGACGTGTTTGCCTATTTTGCCGGCCGTTCCATTGGTGGGCCGAAACTGGCGCCTCGGGCATCGCCGAACAAGACCTGGTCCGGATTGGTGGGCGGCATTGCCGGCGCTGCCCTGGTCGGCGCCGTCATGGCGGCTGTGATGAACCAGGAGTCTGTTGTTGTTCTGGCAGTGGTGAGTGGTCTGCTCGCGGTGATCGCACAAATTGGCGACATCGCCGAATCTGCTATGAAACGGAGATTCAATGTGAAAGACTCCAGCAATCTCATTCCAGGTCATGGCGGAGTCATGGACAGGGTTGACGGGGTAGTCACCGTCGTCGCACTTGCGGGTGCAATCGGCTGGTATCGTGGCGGAATTGATGGGGCGGCGGGTGGAATTTTGATATGGTAAGGCATTCGACAAACCTGGCAGATTGCAGCCCCGGTATCGCGAGCATTCCTGCGCGCCGTCGGGTCTCGATTCTGGGCTCTACCGGATCAGTCGGATGCAACACACTCGATGTCGTTGACACCAACGCGGATCGTTATTGCGTTGAGGCTCTTACGGCGTTCAGGAATGTTGCACTGTTGGCCGAACAGGCGAGGCTCGTTTCCGCCAAATTTGCCGTAATCGGTGACCCATCTTTGTTTGAGGAACTCAAGCAACGGCTGTCGGATACGACCATCGAGGTGGCCTCGGGGCCTGAAGCATTGATTGAAGCGGCGCAAAGGCCGGCCGATATCGTTATGGCGTCGATTGTCGGTGCCGCCGGACTTGCGCCGACACTGGCGGCCGTGAGACAGGGAACGGATGTAGCCCTGGCGAACAAGGAGTGTCTGGTTTCGGCGGGCTCTTTGTTCATGAAGGAAGTGTCGGCCTCTGCGTGCACGCTTTTGCCGGTCGACTCGGAACACAATGCAATATTTCAGGCTTTGGACGGCAACAATTGCAAGAACGTAAGCAGAATCATTCTGACAGCATCGGGCGGACCCTTTCGGACATGGTCTCTGGACGATATGCAGTCGGCATCGCCGAAGCAGGCCCTCAATCACCCCAACTGGAGTATGGGGGACAAGCTGACGATTGATTCGGCAACAATGATGAACAAAGGTCTGGAATTGATCGAGGCACATCACCTGTTTGCGACCGGCCCGGATAAACTGGATGTTCTGGTGCATCCTCAGTCTGTTGTTCACGGGATGGTTGAATACAAGGACGGTTCCATTTTGGCACAGCTGGGATCGCCCGATATGAGGAAACCGATCTCCTATGCGCTTGGTTGGCCCGACCGGCTCGAAAACCAGGCACCGAAACTGAAACTGGAGCAACTGTCCAGTTTGACATTTGAATCTGTGGATGCGGACAGGTTTCCGGCAATTGGCGTTTGCCGCGACTGTATGCTTCACGATGCTAGTGCTTCGACGGTTCTGAATGCAGCCAACGAAATTGCGGTCGAGCGCTTTCTTGCTGGTGCCATCGGTTTTCTCGAGATCACAGGCTTGGTCATGAAGTCGCTGGATTGCGCCATGGCTGACGGCATGTTGGGTCCACTGGGCGATCTTGATGACGTCACATGCGTCGACCAGTATAGTCGGACCAAAGCCAGCGTCTTGGCCCAAGGGTTGCAATAGGAATGGAAACTATTGGCTGAATCGATTGTCTGTCCCATATCGGGAGCAGGGCAGTCTCAAAGTGTTGGAAGTTTATAAATGGACATATTCGCTGGTCTCCAGGGACATCTGAACACGGTTTTTCTAAACACGGTTCCGTTTCTCTTCGTTTTGACCGTCATAATCTTTTTCCATGAACTCGGCCATTTTGCCGTGGCGCGTTGGTGTGGGGTCAAGGTTGACGCATTCTCGATCGGTTTTGGCCGTGAGATTTTTGGCCGTACCGACAGTCAGGGGACCCGGTGGAAGTTGTGCTGGATACCGTTGGGTGGCTACGTAAAGTTTTTCGATGATTCGGACGTTTCCAGTTCGCCCGGTTCCTCAGACCAGTCCGAAAAGGCGAAATCGGCGAACGAGGGTGGCTTTCATGGCAAACCTCTGGGGCAACGGGCAGCCATCGTTGCAGCAGGGCCGATTGCCAATTTTATCCTGGCGATCGTTATCTTTGCGGGAATTTTCACATTTGTGGGACGTCCAGTGTCGCCGCCGAGAGTCGATGACATCAAGGCAGGCAGTGCCGCGGAGCTTGCCGGTTTCCAGATAGGCGACATCATCATTGAAATCGATGGCACGTCGATCAAGGCATTCGCAGATCTTCAGCGTAAGGTCAGCATCAGTCCTGACCAGGCAATGACCTTTATCGTTGACCGCGGTGGAGAGAATGTCACGTTGTCTGCGACGCCGCTGCTCGACGAATCGAAAGACAGATTTGGAAATACCTATCGGCGCGGCCTGCTTGGGATTTCTCACAAGATGAAGCCCGAGGACGTTGTAGTCGAGAAGTACAACATCGCCGAAGCAACCTGGATGGGGACAAAAGAAACCTGGTTTGTGGTTGAACGTACATTTAGCTTTTTCGGCGGGCTCATTGGAGGCACAGAAAAAGCGGATCAGCTTGGTGGGCCGTTGCGAATCGCACAGGTTTCAGGCCAACTTGCGAGTGTAAGCATTACAGCACTCATCAATCTCGCTGCCGTGCTTTCTGTGAGTATTGGTCTTCTTAACCTTTTTCCAATTCCGGTTTTGGATGGGGGGCATTTGCTGTACTATGGAATCGAAGCGATTAGGGGAAAACCACTGAGTGATAGAGTGTTGCAAGCGGGCTTTAAGTTTGGATTGGCAGCGGTCCTCATGTTGATGATTTTTGCAACATGGAACGATGTTATGCAGTTCACCAACTGAAGTGATGCTTTTTAACCACATATCAGTGATTTAGAGTCTCAAAGCTTTCGATAGACGGTTCACAACGATGAAAAAAACCGGTAAAAGATATCCTAATTGGTGACACGTCGCCGGGGCGATGAAGCAGCAGGTTAATATAAATCGATGCGTATATGGTTTGGGGTTCTTTCGCTGACATTGACCGTGTTTCTCACGGTTTGCAGCATCGTCGTCTCCGGAAACGGTTTGGTTTCCTCGGCATACGCTCAGTCTGGTGTCGTCATCAGCCGAATCGCTGTTGAGGGCAATCACCGGATCGAAGCGGAAACTGTACGCTCATATATGCAGATTGCACCGGGTGATCGTTACGATCCGGAGCGAATCGATCAGTCATTGCAGACTTTGTTCAGAACCGGACTGTTTTCGGATGTGAACATCAACCTCCGCGGCAAAATTCTGGTCGTCGCAGTCGAAGAAAACCCAATCATCAACCGGGTTGGCTTTGAAGGGAACAGTGAACTGGATGACGACGCCCTTCGCAAGGAAGTGCAGTTGCGTCCCCGCGTTGTGTTCACACGCGCTCGCGCCCAGTCCGATGCCCAAAGAATTATTGCGCTTTACCGTCGTTCCGGACGTTTCTCGGCAACCGTCGAACCGAAGATCATTAGGCTGTCACAGAATCGCGTGGACTTGGTTTACGAAATTCACGACGGGCCGGTGACAAAGATTGAACGAATCAATTTCGTCGGCAACAGGGCGTTTAGCGACTCGCAGTTGCGCGGTGCCATTTCCACGTCGGAGTCACGGTGGTGGAAGTTCCTGGCTTCAACAGACAGCTATGATCCCGACAGACTGAATTTTGACCGTGAATTGTTGCGCCGCCATTATCTCCGTAACGGTTATGCCGATTTCAAGGTCCTTTCTTCGACCGCAGAACTGGCGCGTGATGGCAAGAGTTTCTTTATCACGTTCACTGTCGACGAAGGCGTTCAATATGATTTCGGCAAGTCGACTGTAAGCACGGTGGTGCCGTCGCTTAAAGTTGAAGAGCTTGAAACAGTTGTCAGATCGGAAGAAGGCAGTACGTACGATGCCACTGATGTTGACAAGACGATTGAAGCAGGCAAAGCGGGATTTGCGTTTGCTCAGATTAGACCGCGCGCTGAACGCAATGAAGAAGCGCAGACGATTGATATCGTCTACGAGGTTCAGGAAGGACCGCGGGTTTACATCGAACGAATCGATATTGTTGGCAATGTCCGTACCCTGGACGAAGTTGTCAGGCGTGAGATCCGTCTGGTTGAAGGCGACGCCTACAACAGAGTGCTCATCGACCGGGCTCGGCGCCGTATTACGGCCCTCGACTTCTTTGGGAAAATTGACATCAAGGAAGCTCCTGGCAGTGCACCCGACAAGGTCATTCTGATTGTGGAAGTTGAGGAGAAATCCACCGGCTCGCTCGCTTTTGGAGCAGGCTTCTCAACGGCTGAAACGATCTTGGGTGATATCACCTTGAGTGAACGGAACTTCTTGGGACGCGGCCAGTTTGTACGGCTTCGGACATCATTGAGTTTCAAGCGGCAGCAGGTTGATTTCAGTTTCACGGAACCCTTTTTCCTGGGTAAGAGGATCGCGTTCGGGGTCGATATATATGCGACGGAGACGGACCTGCAGGATGAGTCGTCGTTTGACAGCCGACAGATTGGCGCCGGTCTTCGGTTGGGCTTTCCGCTTTCGGAGACTGCATCTGTAACGACACGCTATTCGTTTACCAATGACGATATTCGTGATGTTGATACGACCAATGCGTCGCTGGCAATTATCCAGTCTGCCGGTAAATCCAATACGTCGTTGTTCGGCTATACACTGACCTACGACACGCTTGATTCACCGATTGATCCTACCGGCGGTGTAAGAGCGTCGTTCAGCCAGGATTTTGCGGGACTCGGCGGAGATGTGTTCTTTGTGCGCTCTAGTGTCAAAGGGACATATTATAAGAGCGTCTGGGACGGCGTTGTGGGCTTGGTGCGGGGTAGTGCCGGTTACATCTCAGGATGGAACGGCGATGATACCCGCATTGTCGACCGCTTTTTCAAAGGTGGTGACAGTTTCCGTGGTTTCGAACGTTCAGGTATCGGACCCAGGGACATCGGCGCGACCAACGCGGATGCACTGGGTGGCCAGGCGTTTGCCATTGGTACGGCTGAAGTGACCTTCCCGGTTGGACTTCCTGAGGAACTGGGAGTAAGAGCTGCTGTGTTTACGGACGTCGGCACGCTCTTTGATGCGCCGAGTTCTGGTGCCACCACGCTTCGAGGCAACAACGCGGATTTGCGGATGTCGGTGGGTGCGAGCATTCTTTGGTCGTCTCCAGTCGGTCCGTTGCGTTTCGATCTGGCTGAGGCGATTCTCAAAGAGTCATTCGACAAAACCGAGTTCTTCAGATTCAGCGTGGGAACGCGCTTCTAGTTCAAAATCAGACGTAAGAATTTTTGACGGAAAAATCTGATTTCATCTTTTCGGTTGATGGCAACGGATGGCGAATCTGTGTTTGCCAAGGCTTTGCGCTTGTGGTCTGGTCGCTATTATTATCATTATGGTCTATTCGACGACAGGTTGGCATTCAGTTGGCACATGTCGGAATAGCTTGGGGGAGACATGAGCGAGCGTTCTGATGCAACGGAATTCGGAACAGCCGATATAGGTCGGGTCATGGAGCTTCTACCGCATCGGTACCCGTTCCTCATGATTGACCGAATTGTGGACATGCATGAAGACATTTCCGCGACCGGGATCAAGAACGTCACCATCAACGAGCCGTATTTTCAGGGACACTTTCCGGGCAATCCTGTCATGCCGGGCGTCTTGATGATTGAAGCAATGGCCCAGACGGCTGGCGGACTGGTCATATCTCACAGAAATAACGAGGGTGGTGAAAACGGGGCCGCCAAGATTGTTTATTTCATGACAATCGACAAGGCGCGCTTTCGCCGGCCGGTGGTGCCAGGCGATACGGTGCATTTCCATGTTTCATTGCTGCGCAAACGCGCCAATGTATGGAAATACTCAGGTGAAGCGAAGGTGGATGGCAAGCTTGTCGCTCAGGCGGAACTCAGTGCCATGATTGCCGACGCGGAATCATAGGCCCAAACCTGAGCCCGGGCATTCCGTAAAAAGGTTTGTCGGGCAGGGGACCCCACCCGACAATTCAACTTCCTGCTGCAACTTTACAGAACCTATCTCTCTGACATCGGGGCGTAGCTGCGCTCGGCATGGCCGGTATAGACTTGCCGAGGCCGTCCGATCTTCTGTTTGGGGTCTTCAATCATTTCAGTCCATTGAGCCAGCCATCCGACGGTGCGGGCCAGCGCAAACAATACCGTAAACATGGTTGTCGGGAATCCCAAAGCCTTGAGGGTAATTCCCGAGTAGAAGTCGATATTCGGATACAACCGCTTCTCGATGAAATATTCGTCTTCCAGGGCAATCCGTTCCAACTCCATTGCAACGGCAAGAAGTGGGTCATCGCGTACACCCAGAACATCCAGGACCTCATGGGTTGTCTTTTGCATGACCCGGGCCCGGGGATCGTAGTTCTTGTAGACGCGGTGTCCAAAGCCCATCAGCCTGAAGGGATCGTCCTTGTCCTTGGCTCGTGCCACGAATTCGGGGATCCGGTCGACGGATCCGATCTCGGCAAGCATGTTCAAGGCCGCCTCGTTTGCGCCACCATGTGCCGGTCCCCACAAGCAGGCGATACCGGCTGCTACACAAGCAAAGGGGTTGGCACCGGAGGATCCCGCAAGGCGTACAGTTGATGTTGATGCATTTTGCTCATGATCGGCATGAAGGATAAAGATCCGGTCCATGGCCCGCGCCAGAACCGGGTCTGCCTTGTATTCCTCGCAGGGAACGGCAAAACACATACTCAGAAAATTGCTGGCATAGCCAAGGTCATTACGCGGGTAGATGAACGGTTGACCGACATAATATTTGTAGGCCATCGCGGCAATCGTCGGCATCTTGGCGATCATTCTGCGGATAGCCACCATGCGTTGATGCGGATCATTGATGTCCGTTGAGTCATGATAGAAGGCGGACATAGCCCCCACCACGCCACACATGATGGCCATCGGATGAGCGTCACGCCTGAACCCTGTATAGAAGCGCGCCATTTGCTCATGGGTCATCGTGTGATAGGTGATCGCCGTTTCGAACTCGTTGCGTTGGTCCTCGTTGGGAAGCTCCCCGTAAATAAGCAGATAGCAGGTCTCAAGAAAGTCACCATGGTCGGCAAGCTGTTCGATGGGGTATCCGCGGTACAGCAAGATACCTTCGTCGCCATCGATGTAGGTAATTTCCGATTCACAGCTGGCTGTCGATGTGAAACCGGGGTCATAGGTGAAGGTGTTCGACTCTCTGTAGAGAGAAGTAATGTCGATTGCGCTCGGGCCCACACTACCGTCGTAAACTGGAAATTCGTATGATTTGCCGTCCAGCGTCAGGCTGGCCGTCTTGTCCGCTTTTTTGACTGAGTTCATTTCGACACCTTTCCTCTTTCCATTCTCATACATACGTCATAATGCATTGTGCAGTGCAGTAAAAAATTATTCAAATTTTTATTCCCAATCAGTGAAAAAGATAACTCTTTGAAAAATTGCGTCTAACTGCGGTGCATCAGGCCCGGTCGATTTTGTGCGATGCGCAAAATTACAGTGCCGGAGCGGTTTGGTCCGTCAACCTGGCCAGCACCTCCTCCTTGCCGAGAAGTGACAACACATCGTAGATCCCTGGAGAAACGGCTGTTCCCGTAAGGGCCGCACGCAATGGCTGGGCTACTTTACCAAGTTTGAGGCCGTGAACCTCGACAAACCGGTGAATGAAAGCTTCCAGGCCCTCCACAGACCAGTCGTCGTGGGTCTCCAGGCCTTGGACCAGTGGGAGAAGAACCTCACGGCCGCCTGAGTCGAGAGCCTTCTGCAATTTTGGTTCAATCGTGATTGGACGTGATGCAAACAGGAATTCCGCACTGTTCAACAGGTCTCCCAGTACTTTGGCGCGTTCCCGAACCGCCGGCAGCGCTTCGCGCAGCTTGTCGAGAACTTCCCTCGTCGGGAAGACCGAAGTGTCGGGATGGTTATCCAGAACGGGCAGAGCATCCGTTAGAGCTTCCGCAAGCGCATCGGTGTCCATGGTGCGAATGTAGTGACCATTCAGGTGCTCCAGCTTGGCAAAGTCAAAACGGGCCGCTCCCTTGCCGACCTGGTCAAGATCAAACCAGTCAATCATCTGCTGCATCGAAATGATTTCATCGTCACCATGGCTCCATCCCAGGCGCACCAGATAGTTTCTCAAAGCCTGAGGCAGGTAGCCCATGGCGCGATACGCTTCCACGCCAAGGGCACCATGTCGTTTGGATAATTTGGCGCCGTCAGAGCCATGGATCAGCGGAATGTGAGCAAACACGGGCACTTCCCACCCGAGTGCTTGAAAAATCAAAGTCTGTTTGGCGGCGTTCGTAAGGTGATCGTCACCGCGGATGACATGTGTCACACCCATGTCGTGGTCGTCCACGACGACCGACAGCATATAGGTCGGTGAACCATCACTTCTCAGAAGAATGAGGTCGTCCAGTTGATCGTTCGACGTGGAAACGAGCCCCTGAACCTTGTCGTCTACAGTCGTCTTGCCCTCGAGCGGTGCCCGGAACCGAATTACCGGTTCAATTCCGGACGGTGCTTCAGAGGGGTCCCGGTCGCGCCACGTCCCGTCATACTTCGGAGAACGGCCTTCTGCCTTGGCGCGTTCTCGCATGGCGTCCAGATCTTCCGGGCTGCAGTAACACCGGTAGGCGTGGCCTGACACAAGCAGTTGGTCGGCAACGGCCCTATGACGGTCTGCCTGAGCATGTTGAAAAACCGGGTCGTCGTCCCAATTCAGTTCCAGCCAGCGCAAACCGTCAAGAATCGCATCGATGGCGGCGTCTGTTGAACGGGCTCGATCGGTGTCTTCAATGCGAAGCAGCATGCGCCCGCCATGGGCCTTTGCATACAGCCAGTTGAAAAGCGCAGTCCGTGCACCACCGATATGCAGAAAACCTGTGGGTGATGGGGCAAATCGAGTGACGACATGTTCTGACATGCTGATTCAAATGTCTCCTGGTTGACAAACCACAAAGCTATACCGGGACGCGACCGCGACTGTCATACCAACGTTACGGTGATGGTAGGAACGACCGCCAAGCAGGTTCTTCGGCAAATTTCGTGCAGGGAACACGTAACAGCGAAGGCTTAGATCGGATCATACGGTCAGTATAAGCGAGTCTTATTCCTATCACATCCCGGGGCATTCTGTAATCCCTGATGAACGGCCTCTCCGTCGTCCAGTCGCTGGGTCCGAAAGGCGCGGTTTAGGCCAATGCCGGGCCAGGACAGGTATCACCACGGCACGCGACAGTTGGAGAAACCCACACTCGTAGAAGAATGAACGGAAGTGGGCTGTCCCCATGCCCGGATGGGTTGCAAACAGGTTGGAACAGGAGAGGGCGCAGTGGTTTCTGTGGTCGCCGATCTGTCTTGCTCTGGGGTGCGGGGTATATTTCGGCCATAGTAATGAGCCGCCGCGTGTCTTCCTGATGATCTTTGTACTGATTGTTATGGTGCTTCTGTGGCGATGCGTGAGGCCTGGCGTCGGTTTTGCCGGAACCATGTTGCTCATGGGGCTTGCCGGCTACTGTCTTGGTGCAGCGCGTACCGCATACCTCACAACCCCGATCCTTGACCGCGATATCCGTGCAGCGTTGGTCGACGGCTGGGTTGAAACGTCGGAAACACAACAATCGGGGCGCCGTCGGCTGGTTGTCAGGGTGATCGGCATAGACCGGCTCGACCGGGAGCGTTGGCCAAGGAAAGTACGGTTGACGGATCGCACCGCGTCGACACCAATGAGGGCCGGTGACAGGATCAGGGTCCTCGCACGGCTTCTGGCGCCGTCGGGTCCGGTCGCCCCAGGGGCCTTCGATTATGCCCGCTACAACTGGTTTCGCGGCATTGGGGCCACAGGCTTCGTTCTGTCGAAACCCATCAGGCTGGAACCGGATCGCGATATTCCCCTGTCGCTATGGCTCATGTCGGTCCTTTCCAACATTCGTTATGATCTTTCCGCCCACGTTCAACGCACGGTACCGGGAACCGCCGGAGGGCTTATTGCAGCCCTCATAACCGGAGACCGGTCGTCTCTCGACGATGATCTTCTGAGACACCTGCGCCAGGCGGGACTTGCGCACCTGCTGGCGATTTCCGGTTTGCACATGTCGCTCGTCGCGGGAACTCTGTACCAGGTCTCCAGGCGTCT
Source organism: Hyphomicrobiales bacterium (assembly GCA_021775835.1). Next base: position 45,415 of record JAJFHC010000292.1, read on the forward strand.
CCTGTCGGTCCTGATCACGGCCAGTCCCGGAAGGGCCGAAAAGAGAGCGGCTGCCCTGACAGCCTGGTTTGGTGCGCTGGCCTATCTTGGCCTCTCCGGAGGTGCGGTCTCGACACAACGTGCCTTCATCATGCTCACGGTCATGTTCCTGGCGATAATTCTCGACCGGCAGGCCATCACCATGCGCAATCTGGCGATCGCGGCATGGCCCGTGATCCTGATCAGGCCGGAAAGCGTGGTCGAGCCAGGTCTTCAGATGTCGTTTCTGACCGTCGCGGCATTGATATTCTTCTATCAGGAACTCAGGTCACACCGCTTCAGACGAAAAGCACCGTCAAGGCATCCCCTGTTTACCAGGGGCGCGAGAGGCATCGCGTCCGTAGCCATGACCACCGTCATCGCCGGTATCGCCACAGCGCCGGTTGCTGCCTTCCATTTCCATCAGCTTGCAGCCTACAGCCTTGCAGCCAATCTTGTGTCCGTGCCCATCGTAGGCTTGATTGTCATGCCTTGCGCGCTTGCCGGAACCCTTCTGGTCCCGTTCGGGCTCGATCAACCATTCCTGGCGGCCGCGGCAAAGGGTGTGGACATTGTGATCCACGTAGCCTCGACCGTCTCTGGATGGGAGGGCGCGGTCGTCGCCGTCCCGGTCATTCCGCAAGGGGCAATCATCGTTGTCGTGGCGGGCCTATTCTGGCTTATGTTGTGGCGCGGTACGTGGCGCTGGTACGGATTGATTGTGATCACGGCCGGGTGCGCCATGACCGCCAATACTACACAGCCCGACATACTGGTTGAGGAAAAAGGCCGGAACATTGGCTTCCGGAACCAAGACGGATTGTTTGCGATTGCGTCGGCCAGAAGAGCCAAGTTTGTCGCCGGAAAATGGCTGTTGCGTGACGGCGATCCCGGCACCCTGAAACAAGCCGCTGCCCGTCACGGACTCTTGTGTGATCCTCTTGGATGCAGTGGACTGCCGGTTAACGGACTACAAGTGGCATATGTCCTCAACCCTGCCATTCTCGACGAGGAGTGCCGTCGGGCCAATGTCATAATCTCGACCCTGAGGATCGACCAACACCGATGCCGGGGACCAACTGTCATCATCGACCGCCAGGCATTAAGGAGATACGGCGCGCACGCGATAACATTCACGGGAAAACACGTCCAGGTTCACCGCGCACACCAGATGCTCGGCAACCGGCCTTGGGTCCGCTCCCGGCCATGACTGTCAGGCCGTTCAATATATTGGAGTGGAATGCGGGCGGAAGACCGCACACACCTTTCCTCATCCCGCTCAATACGGCCAGATCAGTACTGCCGGATCAATCCGACGAGCTTGCCCTGGACGCGGATGCGGTCAGGCCCGAAAATCCGCGTTTCATAGGACGGGTTGGCCGCCTCCAGGGCAATCGAATCGCCCTTGCGCCGAAGCCGTTTGAGCGTGGCTTCCTCGTCATCCACCAAAGCCACGACGATTTCGCCGTTGCTGGCGATGTCGCACTTCTGGATGACCACCGTATCGCCGTCGAAAATCCCGGCTTCGATCATCGAATCCCCTTGCACGCCGAGGGCATAATGTTCGCCCTTGCCCAGCATGTCCGGCGGCACTGAAATGTTGTGGGTATGATCCTGAATCGCCGAAATCGGCGTGCCCGCAGCGATCCGGCCCATCATGGGGACAATCGCAGACGATGTCTGCTCCTCGGAACTGGATACCGGCGCAACCGGCGCCCGGCCCAGCGAGCCTTCGATGACGCTTGGCGAGAAACCCCGTCGTCCGACCGCGGCACCGGCTCTGGCCGATTCGGGCATCTTGATGATTTCCAGGGCCCGGGCACGGTGCGGCAGGCGCCTGATGAAGCCGCGTTCCTCCAATGCTGTAATCAGGCGATGGATGCCTGACTTGGAACGCAGGTCGAGGGCTTCCTTCATTTCATCGTAGGACGGCGGAACACCGGCTTCCTTGAGCCTCTCGTGGATAAACATCAACAATTCATGCTGCTTGCGCGTCAACATGGCATTTCCCCGCCACTTGGATCTTTGGAAAGATCAGAATAGAACAAAACAAAAACATTCATACATGTTCTATTTATGTTCGACAAGAGCTAATGAACGGTTAAGACCCTACATCAGGATGAATCATGGTTGAATCAACCATAATTTTTAGAACCTGTTCGCTCTCAATGTACTGGAGCGGGATGCGGGCGGAAAACCGCGCACACTTTTCCCCATCCCGCTCTAGGCGACAGGAGTTCGGTTCTCAGAAATCGAGTTCCAGGACGCTGACCGTGTCGCCCGGCTGGGCCGGCGGCGCATGCGGTTCCCGCACCAGCAGGCCTTGCGAGTGGGCAAGCGTCCGCAGCATTGAACTGTCCTGGCGCTCGAACGGCGTGGCGATGATGGGCCCGTCCCCGGAACGCTCCAGGGTTGTCCGCAGGTAGTCCTGGCGCCGGTCGTTTGCCGCGAGCGCGCAGCCAAGAACAGCCTTGGTCATGGCCATTTCCGCCGCGGTCGATCCCTGCATCTTTGCAATCATTGGTTGCAGGAAGACCCGTGCGCAAACCAGCGCAGAGACCGGATTTCCCGGCAGCCCCAGCACTTTCGTGGTCCCGAGAGTGCCGAACATCAGGGGCTTGCCCGGGCGCATGGCAATCCGCCAGAAGTCGACTTCGAGGCCCATCCCCGAAAGCGCCTTCTGGACAAGATCGTGATCGCCCACCGACGCACCGCCGATTGTGACCAGCACATCCGCGTTGTTGATCCGGGAGGCTTTCTCGGTCAGGCTCTCGACCGTGTCACGGGCAATGCCCAGGTCGATGGGCCAGGCCCCCAACTGTTTGACGAAAGCACTCAGTCCGAAATTGTTCGATGAAATGATCTGGTCGCGCCGGGGCGCGCTGCCGGGCATGACCAGTTCGTCTCCGGTCGCCAGAATCGCAACCCTCGGCCGCCGGAAGGCTTTAACCTGTGCGATGTTCATTGCCGCGGCGAGGGCGATTTCCCGGGGCCCAATTCGCAGTCCCGGTTCGATCAAGCGGTCGCCGGTCCGGAAATCCAGCCCGCTCGGCCTGATGTTTGTCCGGTCGTTTTCAAGGCTGTTGATTCGGACCCGGCCTTCTTCGGCGACTGTCGTATCTTCTTGGATCACCACGAGGTCGCAATCGTCGGGAACCGGTGCACCGGTGAAGATGCGCACGGCTTCGAGCGCGCCCACCGGCCCGTCGAAGCTGCGTCCTGCCGGCGCACTCCCGATAACCTGCAAGTCGACGGGCAGGGACGTGACATCCCGGGACCTGACGGCATAACCGTCCATCGACGAGGCATTGAAGGGCGGCTGCGTGATGTTGGCGACCAAGGGTTCGGCATTGGTCCGGCCAAGCATCTGTGCCAGGTCTACGTCTTCCGTGTTCAGGGGCGACACCGACCCGAGAATCCGCGACAGGGCCTCTTCAACGGGCATCAACGCCATCGGAGTTCCCACGTCTTGACCACCATGGCTGTCATTCGCTCCGGAAATCGCCGGACTTGCCGCCGGATTTTTCCTGCAGGCGGATGTCGGAGATCCTGATCCCCCGGTCCACCGCCTTGACCATGTCGTAGACCGTCAGGCAGGCGACGGACACAGCCGTCAGGGCTTCCATCTCGACACCGGTCTTGCCCGATACCTTGACGGTTGCCGTCACGTCCACGCAACTGTCGGCCGCGTTAGGCGCAAGGTCCACGGACACTTTTGTCACGGGTAGGGGATGGCACAGGGGAATGAGATCGTGGGTCCGCTTGGCCGCCATGATGCCGGCAATCCGCGCAACGCCCAGAACATCGCCCTTTTTTGCCTGGCCCGATACGACCAGGTCCAGGGTTTCCGGTTGCATGATCACCCGCCCGGCGGCAACCGCTACCCGGTCGCTGTCGTCCTTCGCCGAGACATCGACCATGTGGGCATTGCCTTGGGCGTCTATGTGGGTGAGCCGGCCGCTGCTCATGAAAACTGGGGCGTTGTATTGACCATCGGCGGCCTGGCCGACATCAGCGAGCGGGTCGCGCTTTCGACGTCGTCCTGGCGCATCAGGCTTTCACCGATCAGGAACGTGGTCACTTCCCAGCGGGCCAGGCGTTCCATGTCGTCGGTGGTGAAGATACCGCTTTCGGCCACGATCATGCGGTCGCGGGGAACGTACTCCGCCAACCGTTCAGTGGTCTCCAGTGTGGTCTCGAAGGTTTTCAGGTTGCGGTTGTTGATGCCGATCATGGGCGTCTTGAGATCGAGCGCGCGTTCAAGCTCTCTTTCGTCGTGGACCTCGACCAGCACGTCCATGCCCCAGTCGATCGTGGCATCCTCCAGGTCCCGGGCCCGGGCATCGTCGACAGCGGCCATGATGATCAGGATGCAATCGGCACCCAGGGCGCGGGCTTCTGTAACCTGGTAGGTGTCGAACATGAAATCCTTGCGCAGGACCGGCAGTTCCGTCGCCACGCGGGCGGTGCACAGGTAAGCCTGCGATCCCTGAAACGACGGCGTGTCGGTCAGGACGGAAAGGCAGGCAGCGCCACCGGCTTCGTAGGCCACCGCCAAATCCTTGGGGTTGAAGTCGCTGCGAATGAGGCCCTTTGACGGGCTGGCCTTCTTGATCTCGGCAATCAGCCCGTATTCGCCCATGGCGGCGCGTGAGTCAAGCGCGTGAAAGAAACCGCGCGGCGCTGACGCATCACGGGCGGAAGCCTCGACCAGATGAAGCGGCCGGGACGCCTTCGCCGCGGCGATCTCTTCGAGCTTGTATTCGGTAATTTTGTCGAGGATGTCACTCATTTTGGGCCGTTCGTGAATTTGATATGGCGACCAGGCGGTCGAGACAGGAGAGGGCCTTGCCGCTGTCGATGGCCTCGCACGCCTGGGCGACGCCCTGCTTGAGATCGTCAGCCTTATCGGCAACCATCAGGGCGGCCGCCACGGTGATCGCCACGTTGTCGCGATGAGCGCCTTTTTCGCCGCCCAGCATGGCGCGCATGGCGTCGGCATTCGCCTGGGCATCGCCGCCCTTGATGTCATCGAGGCTGGACCGCGGCAGACCGGCGTCTTCCGGTTCCACCTCGAAGGAGCGAACCTCGCCATTGCGAAGCTCCGACACGAAAGTCGTGCCCGTGGTCGAGATTTCGTCCAGACCCAGATTGCCGTCCGTCCCGTGCACCACCCAGACACAGTCGGAGCCCAGGTTCCTGAACACATGGGCAAGGGGTTCGACCCATTGGCGGTCGAAAACCCCCACAAGCTGGCGGCGGACACCGGCGGGGTTCGAAATCGGTCCGAGCAGGTTGAAGATGGTCCGCGTGCCAAGCTCCACCCGGCTCGGTCCCACGTGCTTCATGGCGGAGTGATGGGCCGGCGCGAACATGAACCCGACGCCTGCCTCGCGGACGCAGCGGCCGATGGTTTCAGGCCCCGCATCCAGGTTGACCCCCAGGGCCGCCAGCACGTCGGCGGCACCTGACTTCGACGACATGGCGCGGTTACCGTGCTTGGCGATCGGAACGCCGCACGCGGCCGTCACAATGGCCGATGCCGTGGAGATATTATACGTGCCCGTGGCATCGCCGCCGGTCCCGACAATGTCGATGGCGTTGTTGGGCGCGTGCACCCGAAGCATCTTGCTGCGCATGGCCTCGGCCGCACCGCTGATCTCGTCAACAGTCTCGCCGCGCACGCGTAGGGCCATCAGGAAACCGCCGATCTGCGACGGCGTCGCTTCGCCCGACATCATGGCGTCAAACGCCGCCCGCGCGTCCGCCTGATCAAGGCTTTCGCCGCCGGATACCTTGGCAATAAAGGGTTTCAGGTCAGCCATTTGTCGAGACTCGATACTTGTCCAGTTCAATACATGCCGACAGATAACCCATCGTGCTCACCTTGTGCAACAGATACCCAGTGGAAAGGTTATCATTTGGCGGGATGGCGGAGGGTTGGCAGACAGCAAAAGTTAGCGTTATGTCCAATGTGACCAGTCGACGCCGGAATCAGCAACTTTCGTTCCCCTGTGTGTTCTTGATGTGCGATTGTTGGAGTGGGTGGGAGACCTGTCGTTCCCATGGTCCGCTTGTGGCGAGACCGTTGTCCGGCTCGGTTTTTGTGACGGCTCCGCGTTTTCGTTCCCCGGGCAAGCGTGAGCGCGACCCGGCAACTGTGTTAAACGTTGGCGTTGAATGGCGTCTGTGTTCGCGTAATTGCATTTGCGGTTATGAGTATTTTCCTGGCAATTGCAACGAGGGCAACCTTTGCCGGTTTTCCTGTTTTTCTGAGCTTTTTGTATTGGTCTGCATAGAGGTTATTCTTGGTGATTGCCGCGATTGCAGCCATGTAGAGAGCCTGTCTGACGCGCCGCCTTCCGCCTCTAATTGTCCTTTGCCCGCGTTTCAGGCCTGAGTCGTTGTTGATCGGGGCGAGCCCGGCGAGGGCCGAGATCTTGCGTCGGGGGATTGTTCCCAGTTCTGGCATGAGGCCGATGAGTATTGCTGCGGTGACCTTGCCGATACCCGGTATGGATGTGATCAACGCGTAGGCATCGGCCATGTCGGGGGTGTTGTCGACGAGTTCTGCGATGACGGCCTCGATATGCCCGATCTCGCTTGTGAGCCGGTCGATCGACGCCTTGAGGCTGGTGCACACGATGTCGTCACCTGCCTGCTTGAGGCGGGTTCTTTCCTGCTTGCGCATTTCCACGAGCTGGTCCCGGCGCCGCGAAAGCGCCTGCAATCTGCGCCTTTGCGGGCACATGATGGGGCTCGGCCTGAGGTCAAGCCGCACACACATCTGCGCCAGCATGCGTGCATCCAGGGTGTCGGTCTTGGCAAGATAACCCATGGATTTTGCAAAGTGGCGGGCCTGGGCGGGGTTGACGCGGTAAGCCGTGATGCCGGCCGTCTCCAGTGCCTGTCCCAGAGCACCGTCATAGGGGGCGGTGGCTTCGAAGACGACACAGACTGTGCCGGTGTCCAGCGTGCCAAGCCAGCGCGAAATGGCAGTCGGTGTGTTGGCAATGTGGGTGTCCTTGCCCGCTTGCCAGTCGTGAAGGTCGAGACGGTCTTTGGAAACGTCGCAACCGATAACATTACAAGGTATAGTCATAGTGCCTGTCCCTGTGATGCGGGGTCACTATGCAACAGTGCCCCGTGCAACTGTTCAGGTTGGTTAAAATGGACGGGTGGGGAACCGAGCCGGATCACGGTCTTGCAAGTCAGAGGACCAGGGGCCGTAAAGGTCTCCCACCCAACTCTATAATGACAGAAACCGCACACACAGGGGTCTAATCGCGACAACTGCGGACAACGGCACTGGCGAGTAGATCCCGGATCGCGCTTTGCTTGTCCGGGACACGGTTTTTGTGATTGGTGCATGGTCCCGGTTCTGCGAAGCAACAATGCATGCTACGTCGAGCCTGGGAAACGATACCGGAACGCGCGCCAACTGTAGATCACACAAGCTTCAGAAAATTGGCCAACAGGTCGTGCCCGTGGGCCGAGGCGATGCTTTCGGGGTGAAACTGGACGCCGTGGAGCGGCAGGGTCTTGTGGGCGAGGCCCATGATCTGGCCGTCGCCGGTATCCGCCGTAACCTCGAAGCAGTCCGGCAGGCTGGCGCGTTCGACCACCAGCGAGTGATAGCGGGTGGCTTCAAAACCGTTCTCCAGACCGGCAAAAACGCTGCGGCCCTGGTGGCTTATGGCGGAAAGCTTGCCGTGCATCTGAACCGGGGCGCGGATGATTTGGCCACCGAAGGCCTCGCCGATCGCCTGATGCCCGAGGCAGACACCCAGAACCGGCAGGTTCGGTCCGGCGTCCTTGACCAGATCAACGCAGATACCGGCCTTGTCCGGGGTGCCGGGGCCTGGCGAAATCACGACTGCGTCGGGCTTCAGGTCGCGCACGCCCTCGACGGTGATCTTGTCGTTGCGAATGACCCGGACATCGGCGCCGAGCTCACCCAGGTAGTGCACGAGGTTGTAGGTAAAGCTGTCGTAGTTATCGATCAGGACGATCGTTGCTCTGTTCGTGGTCACTGGGTGCGCCCCCCTGTGCCGGCAAATCTGACGGCCTCTTCGGCGGCCCGGAACAGGGCCTTGGCCTTGTTGATGCATTCCACGTGCTCGGACTGGGGGTCGGAGTCGGCGACGATCCCGGCACCGGCCTGCACGTACATGGTGCCGTCCTTGACGATGGCCGTGCGCAGGACGATGCAGGTGTCCATGTCGCCGTTGGCGGAGAAGTACCCGACACAGCCGGCATAGATGCCGCGCTTCTCGTGTTCCAGGTTATCGATGATCTCCATAGCGCGGACTTTCGGTGCGCCCGACACGGTGCCGGCCGGGAAGCCTGCAACCAGGGCGGCGATCGCGTCAAAGGCCTCGTCGAGGTCGCCGTCCACGTTCGACACGATGTGCATGACCTGGCTGTAATACTCCAACACGAACTGTTCCGTCACATTGACCGACCCGATGCGCGAGACCCGTCCCACGTCGTTTCGTCCCAGATCGAGCAGCATCAGGTGCTCGGCCCGTTCCTTGGGGTCGGCCAGCAGTTCTGCAGCAAGGGCATCGTCGGCGGCACGGGTGTCGCCGCGTGGCCGGGTGCCCGCCAAGGGACGCACGGTGACCTTGCCGTCGCGGACCCTGACCAGGATTTCCGGGCTGGAGCCGATGACCGAGAAGCCGTCGAAATTGAGGTAGTACAGGAAAGGCGAGGGGTTCACCCGCCGCAATGCCCGGTAGAGCGCCAGGGGCGGCAGGTCGAACGGCGCGCTGAACCGCTGGCTCAGCACCACCTGGAATATGTCGCCGGCAGCAATATGTTCCTTGGCGGCAAGAACCATGGCCTTGTATTCATCCGGGGTCGTGTTCGAGACCGTCGCATCGGTCGAGGAAAAAGGCATGTCCTTCTGCGGGTCGTGGTGAAGCGGACGGTCGAGGGCTGCCACGACCTCTTCGATCCGGTCGCGCGCCCTTGTGTAGGCAGCATTCGCCGAAAGGGACGACGACGGGAACACCGGCGTAACCAGGGTGACCTCGTCTTTCACGGAATCAAAGATCGCCATGATCGTGGGGCGCAAGAGGATCGAGTCCGGCACCGACAGGGAATCGGGGTTGGGTGCGGGCAGTTCTTCCATAAGCCGGACCATGTCGTATCCCATGTAGCCGAAAACCCCGGCGGCCATGGGCGGCAACTCTTCCGGCAGGTCGATCCGCGATTCTTCGAGCAGGGTGCGCAAGGCGGTAAGCGGCGGTTCGTCCGACGCCTCGAACCCGGACTTCGGGTCATGGCCGGCCTGGCGGTTGATTTCAGCCGTCGTGCCGTGACAGCGCCAGATCAGGTCGGGCTTGAGGCCGATGATCGAGTACCGGCCGCGCACGGCGCCGCCTTCGACCGATTCCAGCAGAAAGCTGTTGGCGTTGTTCTCCGCCAGCTTGAGCATGGCCGAGACCGGGGTTTCGAGATCGGAGACGACCTTGGTCCACACGACCTGATTGCGGCCATCGTCATAGGTCGAGGCAAACGACTCAAGGTCAGGCTCGATGAACATGGAACGTGGTCCTTAGAAACCGGTAGCCGTCACGAGGGGGGTCAGGTGCCGTTGCCGCGCAGTCTTTCCCAGATTTCCGCATTGACCGTGACACCGAGGTTCTCCTGCAGGCCATTGAGGTATTGCTGCAGCAGATCCTCGCCGAGGCCCTGGTCCAACTGCTGCGAAAGCGCCTTCGCCTCAGGTGTGTCTCCGGCGAATTCAGGAACAGCGATAGAGGCCACTTTCATGATCAGCATGCCGTCGCCAGTGCCGGACGGGGCCAGTGTCACGCCGCCTTCCTTCTGCTGGAAGAGGTTGGACATGGCTGTCGCGGAAAAGACATCGGAGACATCGCGCCGACGCATGGCGTCGGTCGTCTGCACAGTCTGCCCGGTCGCCGCAGCAAGGTCGGCCAGGGATTTGCCACCTCGTCCCTCGTCGACAAGACCCTGGGCATAGCTGAACAAGGCATCGCGCCGCTTCTCGGCAACCCAGAGTTGCTTGATCTCGGCGGCCACTTCCTCGATGGGCCGAACGGCCTCCGGCGACACTTCGTCCACATCGACCCAGGCATAGCCTTCGTTGCTTGTGTCGATTGGATCGTTTTCAACGCCGACATCGCTGTCGAAGGCAACACGCAGAACTTCAGTTGTGGCGGGAACGTCCTTCACGGCCTTGCCGTCGGCTCCCAGGCCATTCCGGTCGATGGCATCAACACGGATCAGCGGCAGGTCCAGTTTCTCGGAGATTTCCGCAAGCGTTGAGCCGCCGGCACGGGCGTCTTCAACGGTGTCGTGCATATTGGCGACTTCTTCTTGGGCCTGCTCAAGGGAAAGCTGGGTCTGCAACTCAGCCTTGACGTCTTCAAAGGTCTTGCGGTCTTCCGGTTCGATCTTCAGTACCTTCAGGACAACTGTCGCCAGGGTACCTGACACCGGCGGGCTGACGGTTCCCTCGGCCAGTCCAAAGGCTGCATCGGCGATGGCCTTGTCCGGCAGGGCGGCGCGGGAAACGGTGCCGAGGACGTAATCCACTTCCTTCAGCTTGCGTTCTTTTGCGATATCCACGAAGTCCGTGCCTGAAGTGATCCGTTCATAGGCTTTCTGGGCTTCGTCCGGCGCCGTAAAGGCCATCTGAAGTATCTCGCGGCGCTCCGGCGTTACATAACCATCCTTGCGGTCTTCAAACGCTGCCCGCAGTTTGTCGTCGGAAATATCGATGGTCTTTGCAAGGTCGCTGGGGTCAAGCCGCAGGATCGACAGGGTCCTGAATTCAGGGGCCGTGAAACGGCGCTTGTTCGCCTCGTAAAACTCACCTTGTTCGGCGTCCGTGGGGTCGGCAATCTCTCCCGCCCTGCTGGACGGCACGACAAAGTACTCCGCCGTGCGGGCTTCGTTTTGCTGACGATGGATGGCCTTGGTCATTTCAAGCGGTATGGTCACGCCGCGGTCGACAATTCCGGCAATCTCGGCGCGCAGGATGTTCTGCCGTTCGACGGCGACGTAGGTCTGTTCATTGAAGCCGTTGTTGGCGAGGACCTGTTCGAACCTCAAGCGGTCGAACTTGCCTTGCGCGTTCTGGAACAGCCGGTCCTTGACGATCCGGTCCGCTATCGCCTGATCCGGGACGGCCAACGTGAACGTGGCAACCTGATCGTCGAGTGCTGCCTGACTGATCAGTCTTTGCAGCACCTGCCGGTCGACGCCCAGCTGCCGTGCCTGATCGACACTCACCTGTTGCTGCAGGCGTTGCGACAACTGCCGAAGCTCTCTTTGGAAAACTTCCTGGAATTCATATTCCGTGACCTTCTGCTCACCAACCGTTGCAAGTGACGTAGAAGACTGACCGGTGAAGATGTCGTTGATGCCCCAAACCGCAAAACTGAGGACGAGAAGTCCGATGAAGATCTTTGCGATCCAGCCGCTGGCACCTTTTCTGAGCGCTTCAAGCATGATGTCCGTTCTTTTGTGGCTAAATTCTCTCTACGACGATCACAACGATTCAGGCCCATGATCGTCCGCAATAGTGGTGTATCACATTTTGCAGGCGTGATAGAAAGCGAAGAAATGGCACTCAGGCAAGAGCTTTCTACTGTGTGTGTTAATTGTGCAACAATCCGTTCCGGCGGTTGCGTTGCCCAGACAGCAAAACTATCGAATTTCAGCCGAATTATGGGGAATTGAGTAACTCATGTCAAAAAGACCAAGACCGCTGGTAGCCGGCAACTGGAAGATGAATGGCCTTAAGTCCAGCCTGAAGCAGATCTCCAAGATTGCCGCGAAATCCGAATCCAAGAAGAAAAGGCCAAATTGCGACATCATGATCTGCCCGCCGGCAACCTTGTTGCAGTCGGCATGCGACAAAGCCAAGGGATCCAGCCTGAAAATCGGCGCGCAGGATTGTCATATAGCAGAGTCCGGAGCCAATACCGGTGATCTCTCCGCGGAAATGATGGCCGACGCCGGAGCGACTGCCGTTATCGTCGGCCATTCTGAGCGCCGCGCCGACCATGGCGAGGCGAGTGCTGTGGTCAGAGCCAAGGCCCAGGCAGTCTACCGCGCGGGCCTTGTCGCCATCATCTGCATCGGCGAAACCGCTGAACAGCGAAAGGCGAACCGGACGCTCTCTGTCGTGACCGCACAACTGAAGGGATCCGTTCCCGCCGACGCGACACCTGCCAACACCATTGTGGCCTACGAGCCGGTATGGGCGATCGGTACGGGCCTGACCCCGACCCCGGACGATGTGGCGGTGGTTCACGCCCACATCAGGAAGCGGCTGGCGGTGCAGATGGGGGAACGGGACGCGCAAGGGGTTCGAATTCTTTATGGCGGTTCGGTCAAACCGGGCAATGCCGCCGAACTCATGGCCGTGGATAACGTCGATGGCGCTCTCGTCGGCGGTGCCAGCCTCAAGGCGCAGGACTTCCTCGGGATCGCCGCCGCCTACAAATCCTGAAGCAAGCCTGGCGTAAACGCGCATTAATGCCCCAACCCGTTGTAAATCTGCCTGGACTATCCGGATGCGGAAGACAGTGTCCTGGCCGTCAACACTCAAGAAAGACCCATAGTTCATGATTTATCTCTTCAGGCACGGCGAGACCTGCTGGAATCGGGAAGGCCGCAAGCAAGGGTGGCAGAATTCCGACCTGACCGAGAAGGGATCCGGGCAGGCGATCGCCAACGGCGTTTCACTGTCCCGGTTGATCGACCAAAACTCATCGTTCCGGTTTATCTCGAGCCCGCAGGGGCGTTGCCGTGAAACAGCCAGGCTGATTGCTGCCGAGATCGGTTTCGATGAAGCAGGGATCGAGTATGACGATCGCCTGAAGGAGATCGGCTACGGAGAATGGGAAGGCCTGACGGAGATTGAAATCGCCCGGCGTGACCCCGAATTGTGGGATCGGAGAACCCGGGACCGCTGGTCCCATGGTGCCCCCGAGGGTGAAACATTCAAAATGGTGCAGGATCGCGCCGCAGACTGGCTGCGGTCAGTCAATCAAGACCCTCTGATTGTCGCGGTAAGCCACGGGACCACAGGGCGCATAATGCGCGGGTTCTACGCCGGGTTGGACCATCAGGCGACAAATGTCCTGCCTGAACCCCAGCTCGGTTTCTTTCGTCTAAGCGATGGTGATGTTGCGTTTGTCGACGCCTGATACCCGTAAAATACCCTCAAAAATCACATTCGAGCGACAATTCGACCAATCCGCAACTTGCCTGTTGGCTAATCGACCCCATCTCGTGTAAAAGACGCCGCAACTGATCCAATTCCATAGAAAGCTCCGAAATGGCTACTGTCATTCTCGTCATTCACATCATGGTTGCAATAGCCCTCGTCGGCTCGGTTCTGTTGCAGCGCTCCGAAGGCGGCGCGCTGGGAATCGGTGGCGGCGGCGGTGGCGGTGGCGGAGGCTTCCTGTCTGGCCGTGGTGCCGCCAACATGCTGACACGGACGACCGCCGTTCTGGCGCTCGCCTTCTTTGCCACCAGCATATCGTTGACGCTGATCGCCCGCGCTCCTGAAGGCACCGGCACCATCATCAATTCCACCAGCCAACCTGCCGGGACGACCACGGCACCAGCACTGCCGGCACCGGCTGAACCGGCCGAGCCGCAGGCCCCGGTATCACAGTAAGGCGCGATGGAAATTCACTAAGGGCCGGGAAAACCGGCTCTTTTTGCGTCAAATTCAAAAATGTAGGCGGAAAACTTTCGATTTGAGTGACAACGCTCTTCGAATCTGAACCGACTCGTGTATTCTGCAGGCCCATGGCACGGTATATATTCATCACCGGTGGCGTGGTTTCCTCCCTCGGTAAAGGCTTGGCATCGGCGGCCCTAGGCGCGCTTCTCCAGGCCCGCGGTTACTCCGTAAGGCTCCGGAAACTCGACCCCTATCTCAACGTCGATCCGGGCACGATGAGTCCGTATCAGCACGGCGAGGTTTTTGTCACCGACGACGGTGCGGAAACCGATCTCGACCTCGGTCACTATGAGCGGTTCACGGATGTGCCTGCGAGTCAGGCCGACAACGTGACCACCGGGCGAATCTATCAGGATATCCTGACCAAGGAACGGCGCGGCGATTATCTGGGCGGCACCGTCCAGGTCATTCCCCACGTTACCGATGCGATCAAGGAATTCGTTCTCAGCGGCAATGACGGTGTTGATTTCGTTCTGTGCGAAATAGGCGGAACTGTTGGCGACATCGAAGGGTTGCCCTTCTTCGAAGCCATCAGGCAGCTTGGCAATGAACTGCCAAGGTCCGGGTGCATCTATGTCCACCTGACGCTCATGCCCTACATTCCCAGTGCCGGGGAAATGAAGACCAAGCCCACCCAGCATTCGGTCAAGGAGTTGCGCTCGATTGGCATTCAGCCCGACATACTCCTGTGCCGCTGCGACCGGCCCATCCCGAAGAGCGAACGCGGAAAGATTGCCTTGTTCTGCAATGTGCGGGCGTCGGCTGTCATCCAGGCCATGGATGTGGCCAGCATCTACGATGTGCCGGTGGCGTATCACAATGAAGGTCTGGATCGGGAGGTTCTGTCCGCCTTCGGCATTGAAGCAGACGAGGAACCGGACCTGCAGCGCTGGCATCGCATCTCGGAGCGTGTTGCCAATCCGGAAGGCGAGGTAACGATCGCCGTTGTCGGAAAATACACCGAACTGCTCGATGCCTACAAGTCCCTCAACGAAGCGCTGGTTCACGGCGGCATTGAGAACCGGGTTAAGGTCAACCTTCAGTGGATCGAGTCGGAGATCTTCGAACAGGAAGACCCGGCGCCGTTTCTGGAGGGTGTAAACGGCATTCTGGTCCCCGGCGGTTTCGGCCATCGGGGTGCCGAAGGCAAGATCCTGGCGGCGCAGTTTGCCAGGACCCGCGACGTGCCGTATTTCGGCATCTGCTTCGGCATGCAGATGGCCGTGATCGAAGCCGCGCGCAACATGGCGGGCATTGAAAATGCCAGCTCCACGGAGTTTGGCAAAACCGATGAACCGGTCGTCGGTCTGATGACCGAATGGATGCAGGGCAACCAGATTCAGCAGCGTGCCGAACGCGGTGACATGGGCGGTACATTGCGGTTGGGGGCCTATGATGCCGTGTTCGAGGCCGGTACCCGGATTGGCGAAATATACGACTCAAGGACAATTTCGGAACGCCACCGCCACCGTTATGAAGTCAATATGGGCTATGCGGAACGGCTGGAGGCGGCGGGCCTTGTCATCTCCGGGAAGTCACCCGACGGCTTGTTGCCTGAAACCATCGAGTTTCCCGATCACCCTTGGTTCATCGGCGTGCAGTATCATCCTGAACTGAAATCCCGGCCCTTTGCCCCCCATCCGCTGTTTGTGTCGTTTATTTCAGCAGCCGTTGATCAAAGCCGGCTTGTCTGATCTAACACCGCCATGCTGAACCGGGGAATAGACCATCTCGTACTTTGTGCCCAGGATCTGGACGCGGCACGGGACTGGTACGGGCGTCTTGGATTCACGCTGACGCCAAAAGCCGTTCATCCTTTCGGCACGGCAAATTCGCTCGTCCAGTTCGATGGCGCCTTTCTTGAACTCCTTAACGTCGATGACGCGTCGAAGATTACCGAGCACGCCGGAAAGAACTTCAGTTTCGGAGCCTTCAACCGGGATTACCTGAAGATCGGCGAAGGTTTTTCCATGCTCGTCTTCGAAGGATTCGATGCCCGCAGCGATCAAGCGGAATTTGTCGAAAAGCAATTGTCGGACTTCGAGCCTTTCGACTTTCAGCGCAAGGCCCGTTTGCCTGATGGCGAAGACGTCACGGTCGGTTTCTCTCTGGCTTTTGTCACCCATCCGACCATGAAAAGAGCCATGCTCTTCACCTGCCAGCAACATGCCCCGGAATATTTCTGGAAACGCGAATTCCAGGTCCATGATAACGGCGCGCTGGGCATTCGCGATGTCACGTTCGCGGCGGAACACCCCTTGGATCTGTTCGGTTTCTTTGCCGGTCTTCAGGACGCAACATCCGTGTTCAAGACCGGCGACGACTTGCGCATCAGAACCGCCCGCGGAGATGTTCTCGTCAGGACGCCGGCGACGTGGCGCAAACACTTCCAGACGACAACCAGCCCCGACCTGAGCCACGGCCCCTGCATGGCCGCCTATACAGTCAACGTAAACGACTTGCGGGAAACCGCAAAAATTCTGAAGAAAAATGGCATACCATTTCGTATGCTGACCGAAACAATCGTGGTCGATCCGGCAAACAACTTTGGCGTGATGCTCGAATTTGCCCATGACCTTTGACGGGCCAGTCCAATGAAACCCAATTCCGTAGTGAACGCAGGCAGTCTGAGCATCGGCAACGACTTGCCGCTCACGCTTATCGCCGGTCCTTGTCAGATGGAATGCCGCAACCACACGATTGAGATCGCCGGGGCCCTTGCGGAAATGACCAGAAGTGCCGGTGTCGGCCTGGTTTTCAAGACCTCGTTCGACAAGGCCAACCGGACAAGTGCCTCAGGGGTGAGGGGACTTGGACTGAAAGCCGCCAAGCCCGTGTTTCAGGAAGTTCGCGAAACCTTCAAACTGCCCGTCCTGACCGATGTTCACACCGACGAACAATGCGCAGAGATCGCCGACGTCGTCGACGTGCTCCAGATTCCAGCCCTTCTCTGCCGTCAGACCGACCTTGTCGTGGCGGCGGCCCGCACCGGTCTGGCGGTCAACATCAAGAAGGGCCAGTTCCTGGCGCCCTGGGACATGAAAAATGTCGTTGAAAAGGTGACCGGCGCCGGCAACGCCAATGTCCTGCTGACGGAGCGAGGGGCAAGCTACGGATACAACACGCTTGTGTCCGACATGCGATCTCTGCCGATCATGGCTGAAACCGGATGCCCCGTGGTGTTTGACGCCACACACTCCGTTCAGCAGCCGGGCGGCAAGGGCACGTCCAGTGGCGGTCAACGGGAGTTCGTAAGCGTGCTCGCCCGAGCAGCCGTGGCCGTTGGCGTGGCGGCGGTGTTTGTCGAGACCCACGACGACCCGGACAATGCGCCATCCGACGGCCCCACCATGGTGCCCCTGGAAGAAATGCCGGCACTGATCGAGACCCTGATGGCCTTCGACGCGGTTGCCAAACGCAGTTGACGCGGTTTGCCCGCCATGTCTCGAAATAGAGGCCCGAGCGCCGGTCCTTGCCCCAACGTTATTTTGAGTCCGGATCCCCGCATGTCGCCGTAGTGACCTGACCCATCGCCATGTCGGTTTCTTGGATCAATTCGGACGTTCCGAAGTCTACTCGCCATGTCTCTTAAGTGCCGATTGTGTTGCAAAAGTCGGTGCAATGTCGGGAGGTGATTTATACAGCGCAGGCGATATTGGAGTTTCGGGCGGGCCTTGCCCGTGCTCGGCTTACTTGCGATGGATTTATCGCTCTTGCATCGACGC
>JAJFHC010000293.1 GCA_021775835.1 Hyphomicrobiales bacterium
AGTCGCCGCCCAGTGTGACCGGAAGAATGCGCTTGCGGGCAATCGATTTGTGAAACATCCGGGAAACGACTTCCTGGCCCACGTAGCAGCCTTTGTGAAAATCAATTCCCGACAACTGATCGAGATTGGCGTCATGGGGAAACAGGGTTCCGCTCTCAAAGTCGTTGCCGCCTTCGGCAATACCCGCGCTCAGGCGGTGCATCCGATAGTCATCTGCAGTCACAAGCTCCGCACCCAGATTTCCGATGGCCCGGTCAAGCGCCGCGGCTTCAGCGATCATCCGGACGCCCAGACCAGGCCATCTCGGATCCTGGCCGGCAATGGCGCCATTGTCCGGGTCTTTGCCCGTAACCGAAGGACAATCATCGCCCCACATCGCGGCCACGCCGTGGGTTTCCGACAGGTCGTCAATCTCGATTGCCGCACGCAGCCGGTAAAACATCAGGCGTTTTCGCAGGTCCACAGCCTGATTCCGGGCACAATCAATCAGAACACCATCCGGTTGTCCGATGATGAAGAAGTCGAACAGGATCTTTCCCTGAGGTGTCAGCAGGGATGCATAGACGATGTCACCTGTTCCGATATCGTCGATATTGTTGGTCACCAGCCCCTGGAGAAAGGGCAACGTCTCGGGCCCGCTCAAACGCAACAGGCCTCGGTCGGGCAACAGGCAGAAATTACAGTTTGTCATTCAAATTCTTCCCGACACTCTTGCAAGTGTCGCTAGATTTACGTAAGCCGTGCCAACCCTTCAAGGAGCATAATCACGTGGCCACAACTTTTGACCTGATTATACACGGCGGCACGGTTGTCAATCATGACGGTACCGGACAAAGAGATATAGGCATCACCGATGGACGTATAGCCGAAATCGGTGATCTGGCCGCACGAGACGCCGGCGAGAAGATCAATGCCACGGGGCTTCACATCCTGCCGGGCGTGATCGACACTCAGGTCCACTTTCGCGAACCGGGCAACGAGCACAAGGAAGACCTTGAATCTGGTGGCCGGGCAGCTGTCATGGGCGGTGTCACGGGGGTCTTCGAAATGCCGAACACCAATCCAACGACGACCACCCCGGAAGCCCTTGCCGACAAGATCGGCCGCGCTCAACATCGCATGGCCTGTGACTTCGCCTTCTACATGGGCGGCACGCGGGAAAACGCCCATCTGCTGGGTGATCTGGAGCGGCTGCCCGGTTGCTGCGGGGTCAAGGTCTTCATGGGATCGTCCACCGGGTCGCTTCTGGTCGAAGACGACGAGGGCATTGCGTCAGTCCTGGCCAACATCAGCCGTCGCGCTGCGTTTCATTCGGAAGACGAGTTCCGCCTCAATGAGCGCAAGGGCGAGCGGATCGAGAATGATCCTGTCAGCCACCCCGTCTGGCGCGATGTGGAAACGGCATTCCGTTGTACCAGCCGGTTACTGAGGCTGGCGCGCGAGGCGGGCAAACGCATTCATGTCCTGCATATTTCGTCAGCCGACGAAATGCCGCTGCTTGCTCGCAACAAGGACGTGGCAAGTGTCGAAGTGACCCCCAGCCATCTGACCTTGGCGGCCCCTGAAGCCTATGAGCGTCTTGGTACCAAGGCCCAGCTGAACCCGCCGGTGCGCGACGAACATCACCGTGCCGGCATCTGGGCGGGTCTGGCCGCCGGAATTGTCGATGTCCTGGGATCCGATCATTCGCCGCATACGCTGGAGGAAAAGGCGCAAACTTATCCTGCGTCGCCGTCCGGCATGCCCGGCGTCCAGACGCTGGTGCCGGTCATGCTAGACCACGTGAACGCAGGCAGATTGTCTCTGGAGCGTTTTGTCGACCTTACCAGCCATGGCCCCAACCGTCTGTTCCAAATTGCCCGCAAAGGCCGCATCGCTACAGGCTATGACGCCGATTTCACCATCGTCGACATGAAGGCCCAGCGGACAATCACCAATGATTGGATTGAGAGCCGCTGCGGCTGGACGCCGTTCGACGGCGTATCCGTGACAGGGTGGCCTGCCGGCACTGTCATAAGGGGACGCCGCGTGATGTGGGACGACGAGCTTGTTGACCCGGCCGGCGGGGAGGCGATGCGATTTCTCGAGACCCTGTGACGACTTGATTGCTAGCCAAAAATCCATCCGCTGATTCGAAAGCAAGACGGCTACCAGAGCCCGACGGAACGATGCAAAACTGCATAGAAATCGTCGATGAAATCACGGATTCGCGGAGATTGTTCCGTGTTCAATAGGAAAACTTATACAAATCAATGACATAGGGCCTAGCGCCGGAGCCCTGTCAAAGCAGTGTCGCCGCCCTAAATGTGTCGTGATTAGTCTCTATGCCTGTCGAAACTGCGAGCTGTGGTTCACGTTCAAAGGACGGACGCATCAATGCGTAACGCTATTGCGAAAAATACGGCGAGGCATTTCGACGAAGAAATTCGTTTCTTCAGGGCATGGATCGACAAGCCCAAGGCCATGGGAGCGGTCCTGCCCACAAGTGCGACCACCGCCAATCGCATGGCCAGTCTCATCAACCCGGAAAGCGCCGATCCTGTGCTCGAACTTGGGCCCGGGACGGGCGTCATCACCAAGGCCATTATCGCACGCAATGTGAGGCCTGAAAATTTGTACTCCGTCGAGCACACACAAGCTTTTCTGCCAATTCTCCAGGCTGATTATCCGAAGGTCAACTTCATCCACGGGGATGCTTTCCAACTGGACGAGGCATTGCCGGACTTGGGGAGCCAGCGATTTGACACGGTTGTTTCCGCGGTTCCCTTGCTTAACTTCCCGGTTGAACGACGTGTCGATTTTTTGAACAGCCTGTTTGACCGGCTTAATCCTGGGCGTCCGGTCGTACAGATATCTTATGGTCCGGTATCGCCCATTCCTCCGGACTGGACGACCTACTCGGTGGAACCGTTTGACTGGATGTTCAGAAACCTGCCACCCGCACGCTTGTGGGTGTATCGCAAGATCCAGACGCAGTGAATTTCCGAACCCGCCGGTAGGGAACGGATACGGTTTCCAGGAATCTCAGAACGGCTCAGCAACCGTTAAGGAATGATTTCGTCAGTTCCGAAAACTCCGGTGTTCTGAGATAACCGTATGACTTGTGGTAGTTCCTGTCGGCTTTTTTCTCGCCCTTTTTCTTGATCCGGTAGTCGTTGAAAACCAGGTCGTCCCTGCAGCGGATCTTGTGCTTGTTCGCGGCATAGTCATCGGAGAGATGGACGTCGAGTGCCACT
Organism: Hyphomicrobiales bacterium; assembly: GCA_021775835.1. The sequence continues at coordinate 3,237 of JAJFHC010000293.1, forward strand.
GGATCCTTGCGGTCTGCAAAATTTGTCCATCCGCCCCTGACAACCGTTGGTGTGCGTACCCGTTCATTCTCTGCACCACGGTGGGTGAACTCCTTGATAATCTTGCCCTTCACGTGGGGCAGGCCCAGTGGCGAGCCGATCGTTACAAACTGATCCACCTTGAATCTTGGATGGGTCTGGCCCAGAAGCGTGAGGACGTCATAGGCAACGATGCTGCCCATTGAATGGGCTACCAGCATGATCCTGCGGTCTTTGGCGGCCAAGAGCTTCTCTGTCAGATGAGACCGCAGCTTACGCTGAATCGTCTTGTCCTTGTAGTAGAAGTTGAGGTCCTTGAGCAACTTGCCGAGGAACGCGTCAGCGAGCGAATTGAATCCAAACCGTTCTTTCAGGAAATCGAGACTCTCTCCACCTAAATCGAGTGCAGCGGACTTGAAGCCATCCCACTTGCTGTCTTCCTTGCGTTCGAGAGATTTTGGAAAGGCTGGGACATAGGGCTCGGTATTGAACAACGCGTCAAAATGAAAAGCCTTGTCGTCGTGAAGCGGGGTTTTGTAGAGCTTGTCCGCCCAATACACCATTTCAAACGGGGCCTGAGGATCCGCCATGCTCAAATTTTTCTCCAGGCCCTCCGCGATTGACTTTTCCCAGAAAACACTGAGGACGTCCTCTGGCGGTTTGTTTGCAAGTCCGTGAATTCCAATAATCAGGGGATCGCTCATGTCTCTGCCTTTGTTGTTCGGTCGGAGTGGGCAGAAGGATAAACATTAGAAAAATGTGTCAACATTATGTGTGATGTTTAGAGGAAGATAATTGTTGGGATGTTGTTGCCTGTATATTTCAGATTTGGAAGGAGTATTGATCTGGAGTGCATGTTTTTGCTTGGTTCGTTGCAGCGAGGTTAAACACCGCGCGGTGTAACTGTGTCCGGCAGGCCGGTAACTCGCGTGACTGTAGCGCAACTCTTTCGGTGAATTTTTTCGCTTTGACAAGACGGAACCCTCCGACTGACACTCAATTCAACGACAGGAATTGGCAGAAGGGGAGTCCTCATGCAGTCTCATGCAAGAGTGGTTGTCATTGGTGGCGGGTGTGTCGGTGCGAACATTCTCTACAGTCTCGCCCACCGCGGTTGGACCGACGTCTGTCTGCTAGAACGAACAGAGCTGACCGCCGGGTCGACCTGGCATGCAGCAGGTCTCATTCCGGTCTACAGTTTCAGCTACAAGTTTGGCCGGCTGATTGCCAAGACGATCGAGATCTACGAGGGGCTTGAAGCCGAAACCGGTCAGGCGGTGGGATGGCACAAATGCGGTCAGTTGAGAGTCGCCAACACGCCCGATCGCATGGATGAGTATCTCAGCTATGCATCGATCGCCGAAACCCAGGGCGTGCGCGCAGAGATTCTTAACCCGGAACAGACTGTCGACCTGTGGCCGCTGATGAAACGCTCGCCCGATCTTTTGGGCGCGGTTTACAACCCCGATGACGGCCACATCGCCCCCGCCGATGTCACCCAGGCGTTGGCGAAAGGCGCGCGCAATCTGGGCGCTCAAATACACCGCAACACGGAAGTCCTGAGCGTGGCGCAGAAACCCAACGGAGAATGGCTGGTGAAGACCAACCAGGGGGATATCACCTGCGAGCATCTCGTGACAGCCACCGGCAACTACATCCAGCAAACCGCTGCCATGCTCAGGATTGCGTTGCCGGGGTTTCCGGTGGTTCATCAGTACTGGGTCACCGAAACCGTGCCTGCCGTGCGTGAACGCCAGAAACAGGGCCTGCCTGAACTCCCTGTTCTGCGCAACGAGGCGATCAATGGGTATGTCCGTGAGGAACGCGACGGCCTCATGTTCGGGCCTTATGAGCAGCCACATCGGCTTGAACATTTCGCCCGCGACGGCGTGCCTGAATGGTTCGGGGCAGATCTCCTGGCCGAGGACATGGAATCGGTGGAGGAGAACTGGGCGGCTGGTCTGGAACTCGTGCCGGTTCTGGGCGAAGTCGGCATTCAGAGCAACGTCCGCGGCCCGATCTGTGTGTCCCCCGACAACCTGCCTCTGTGCGGGCCGGCCTGGGGAAAGAAGAACCTCTGGCTCGCTGAAGCTTTTTCGGGCGGCATTCTTATGGGCGGCGGCATCGGCCATGAGCTCGCAAACTGGATCATCGATGGAGAGCCTCACGTTGATTTGTCGGAAGTCGACCCCAGGCGTTTCGGCGACTATGCCAACAAGGTCTGGACAGGACACAAGAACAAGGAAACCTTTGGCCACAATTTCGGAATGCACTATCCAGGCTACGAGTGGCCGGAAGCCCGTCCGGCCAAGACAATGCCCTGCTACGACAAGCTGACGGCCCAAGGCGCGGTCTGGGGCGCGGTTTATGGCTGGGAGGTGCCAAACTGGTTCGCTCCCGAGGGCGTTGAGCCGCGCGATGAATGGAGTTACCGCACCTTCAACTGCTTGCCTCACGTGGCGGACGAATGCCATGCGGTGCGCGCGGCTGTAGGGTTGATAGACATGACCCCCATGGCAAAATTTGAGGTGTCTGGGCCGGGGGCGGAAGCCTGGCTCAACCGCATTCTTGCCAATGCCATGCCGAAACGGCCCGGCGGAATTGTTCTGGCGCACTTTCTCACCCGCAAGGGCACCGTCAGAGCGGAATTCACGGTCACCCGTCTTGACGATGACAGCTTCTACCTGGTTGGCACACCGCGTGGCGAGAGGCATGATTTCGACATTCTTTTCAAGGAGTTGCCCGGGGACAACAGCGTTACATTGCGCAATGCGACCATGGAGCGGGGCTGTTTCACCGTGGTCGGTCCCAACGCTCGAAAACTGCTGGAGCCGTTCGTGGATGCCGACATCGGCAATGAAGGATTCCGCTGGATGACCGGCCGGTCCGTGACCGTCGGCCTCGCCTCCGATGTGCGCATGATGCGGGTCAACTACGAAGGTGAACTGGGGTGGGAGCTTTATCATCCGATTTGCTACGCCCACCATCTGTACGACGAACTGACGAAGGCTGGAGTGGAGCATGGCTTGAAGCACGTCGGTTACCGGGCGATCGAGTCGCTGCGCCTTGAGAAATCCTACCGGGCCATGTACCGCGACATGGATGTCGAACACACGGCATTCGAGAGCGGCCTTGATCGTTTCGTCAAACTCGACAAGGGCGACTTTACCGGACGCGAAGCGCTTGTCAGTCAACAGGCGAAGGGCTTTGAGAAACGCCTGGTAACGCTCAGGGTCGAGACCGTCGATGCCGATGCCTTCATGAACGAAGCCGTCTACCGAGAGGGCAAGCTGGTCGGACGTGTGACCTCTGGGGCCACTTCGCACAGCTTTGGCGCCTGTCTGTCCATGGCATATCTGGACACCGACAACGCCGCGGTGGGAACCGAACTTGAAATTCCACTTCTGGGAGAACGCCGTGCTGCCACGGTAATCGAAGACTCTCCCTACGACCCGACCAACGAAAGACCTCGCATGTAGGAGCCTGGATCATGACCATCCCCGACCCCGATCTCAAACGCCGCGGCGGTCGATCGGCGCGCAAGGCAAAACGGGCAGAGGCAGCCTTTGTTCATCACCCGACACTGGTCCGCGACGTGCCGTTGTACGAGGTCACCAACGGGGAAGGTGTGGAGATGATCCACGAGCTTGCCATGCGTATCGTTGAAGAACTGGGTGTCGAGTTTCGCGATGACGAGTCTCTCGATATCTGGAAGACAACCGATGCGCTGATTGACGGTAACAAGGTGCGTATCGGTCGAGAAACCCTCTTGGCCCTGGTCGGGGAAGCGCCGGCATCATTTACCCATCATGCCCGCAACCCGGACCGTACGGTCACGGTCGGCGGTTCAAACATGGTCATCGCTCCGTCTTACGGGCCGCCCTTCGTACTTGATCTTGACGGGGTGCGCAGGCATGCCACGCTGGACGACCTGAACGCCCTGCAGAAGCTCAATCATTTGGCTGCCAGCGTACACATCGCCGGAGGCCCGATCGTCGAACCGGTCGATGTGCCCGTGCCCCACCGTCACATGCACATGGCCTACAGTGGCCTAAAATACTCCGACAAGCCGATAATCGGCAATGTCGCGTCGGCAGACCGTGCCCGCGACACCATCGAAATGTGCAAGATCGTGTTCGGGGAGAACTTTGCCACCAACAATTGCTGCACCACGTCCCTGATCAATTCGAACTCACCGCTGGTCTGGGATCAGACCATGCTCGAAGCCCTGAAGATCTATGCTGCCAACAATCATGCGGTCTTGTGCTCCCCGTTTTCCATGGCGGCGGCATCGACTCCGGCCAGCAATGTAGGCACCATGGCCGTGGTCACGGCAGAGGCGCTGATGGCGATTGCGTTTGCCCAGATCATCCGGCCGGGTTCACCAATGTTGTTTGGAGTCCCGGCCATGACCGTGGCGCTCAATACCGGCGCGCCCGTCCATGGCAGTCCGGATTCGGCAACCGTCCAGTTCCTCGCCGGCGCCATGGCGAGGCGTTATAAAGTGCCGCACCGGGCGATCGCCAATTGCGCCACCTCAAAGACACCGGACATGCAGGCTGGGTTTGATTCCATGTGGGGTCTTTTCCCCTCGTTTCTTGCGGGCGCCAACTGGATCACCATGGCCGGCGGTATGATCGAGGGAACGCTGGGGCTGAGTTATGCCAAGACAGTTCTCGATTTCGAACAGGTCGATGCATTCTATCATTTCATGAACGGATGCCGCTTCGATGACCTTGACGAAATTTTCGAAACCATTCGGGAAGTAGGGCCCGGTGGACATTTTCTGGGGGCCGCTCACACCAGGAAATCCAATCTCTTCATCTTCCCCTCACAGGATAATGGCACGTTTGAGCAGTGGGAAATCGACGGTCACAAACAGTCCAACGAGGTTGGAATAGAAAAGGCCAAAGCCTGGCTTGAACACTACGAGCCGCCGCCGATCGATGACGTGCTCGACGGAGCTTTGTGCGATTTTATTGCCAGGCGCGAGAGCGAACTGCCGTCGAAGGTCGCGTGAGCGTTCTGTGTCGGCGCGGTCTCGTTCTTCGGAAAATGCACCTCAGTCGCCGGCGACAAAGAACTGCCAGGTTCCGTCTGCCGAGATGCCGGTACGATAGCCGAAATAGACACCGGACTCTTCCATGGTCCGGGCATCGTCCGGATTGACCAGAAGAAAGAGTTCCACTTTCTGGGATCCCGACAGTTTGTTCAGGGGATAAACCGCATGGTAAGGCCAGACGAACAACTCGTCCGCTGAACCCGGATCGATCACTGCGTAACCGGCCGACAGCACTTTCAGCATTTCTGCCAGTATCTCGCGGCCTTCTCCATCGCGCGAAACCTGGCGCCAGTGGGAAATTGCATCGGTCTCGTCGCCAAAGCTGAATGCGAGTGGCAACTCGCCAGCCTCCAGCGGTGCCCGCATCTTCTCCAAGTTGCCCGAGCGTGCTGCCGATATGATCCAGCGGCGCATCTTCTGAACAGGTTCGGGGAGTTTGCCGATGTCATAGCGGACCACGGGCACAGCCTCCGCCGTACTTTCAATACGCTCGCCGTCCTTGTTTCCCGCAGCCGGAGCCTTTGCGCCATCTGTCGTAATCCGTCCCTCGTCCTTTTCTTGAGCGGAAACGGATACCCCGGTCACCGCCAATGCAGCGCAAACCAGGGCGACCACCAAAAGGGGTGACCCTGTCGCGTAAGCAATGGGTGCGTTAAAGACAGAACTGTCGCGCAAAATTCATAACCTGTTGGGCGGTTGCAGAACGATGTTGCGGACTGATTTTGACGGTTTACCGTTGACCGTCAAGCCGATTGTCTCCACACAAAGAGACTTCGTGGTTTTGGTGATGCATATATACGCCAATGGGCACTCTTGACTGGCAACTCATCCCTTGGGGTGTGGCAATTGGACTGGCGGTATCGGCACCGCTCGGGCCCATCAATTTCATGTGCATCCGTCACACGGTGCAGTTCGGTTTCTGGGGCGGCGTATTCACTGGAGTCGGATCGGTACTGGGCGATGTGATCTTCGCGATGGTTGCCGGGCTTGGCATCACCGCTGTTGCCAGGTTGGTTGCCGAATACACGAACTGGCTTCTTCTCTTCGGAGGCTGTTTTCTTCTCGTGTTGGGCGTTCTCTCCTTTCGGACAAACGTGAGTGAAGATGAAATTGCGAAAGCCCCGACGGCAGGCCAGCGGGTTGCTATAGTCTCCACGACATTGGCACTGACGTTGACCAATCCCTTTACGTTCACCGGATTTGTTTCGATGTTCGGGGGGCTTTCGGGGAAATTTGCGACCGGCTCAGGCTATGGACCGCTGGCGATCCTCGTCATTTCCGTGGCCGTCGGCAGCTCTCTGTGGTGGATATTTCTGGCACGCTTGGTTTCAGCGTTCCGCAACAGGATCGATGCGGCACGTCTGACCGTCATAAACAAAATCACCGGGGCGGCGGTTGCCCTGTTCGGCGTCTTCGTCCTTGCGAAACTGGTGTCTGCGGTTATTGCGTAACCCGGTTCACGGTGAATTCACCGTATCGGATACGTTCTGCCAGGCCGTCCGTCATGTTGGCGACCGCATCCTCGCCATAGGTCACGACCATGTCGCTGAGGGCTGCGAAAATGGCGGCTGTGGCAAGCATGTCCGGATCGACGCCGTCATAGACACCTTCCTCCCATGCATCGAGTATATAACGAAGAGCTGCCTGTTTCTGTTCTTGAATCTGCTGTTCTTCAGCGTCTTCGACATCGACCTTGAGCATAATTTACCTACTGGGACACAACCAACAATCAAACAGTCTGGATCCAATGGGACACCGAAAAAACCACGATCCAGAATGGTTAGACAAGCCGTGTCGGGTCGATAAGGATTGCCCCGATCACGAACATGCTTTCTAGCATAACCCAGCGCAGGCGTTTTTAGAAAGTAAATAAAAGGTTAATGAGCCAAGCTCACTCCAATTGTTAGTATTCTGCCCGTTCCAACGCCATAGCCTGGGAGAGCCTCTGGCCTTCCTGAGCGAATTTTTCTGCCTGCAAATATGCTGAATCCGTGCAGCTTTGGTAGGAACGCTGGTGGCCGCGGTAGCCCTTGTTGAACTGGCGCACCAGCCGGGCCCGCCGGGACGGTGATGGGGATTCCGCGTCGAGCAGGCGGATCATCTGGTCACGCCAGAGTTGTCCTTCATTGGCACCACAGATATTGCGCAGGTGATGCATGGCGCCAAGGACCTCGGACAGCCTCATGAGTTTCTGGGCATAGGGCGCGCCGGCGCTCTGCGCGGAGGCAGGGCTTGCCAGTGCTGCCATCTGCAACAATGCAACCGCCAGCACCGCCTTCAGCAAGATCGGTTTGAGAGAAATTCGGTTCATGAATCCAAGTGAACGCGCGTGTCGCGTCCTGTTTGCCGTCATCGTCCTGAAACCTAGTGATTCTCGGCTCCAATGTCGAGAGTGCCAGGACAAAGTCTGATGATTTACTCCTGCCTGATTTTCAGTGCCGGGTGAAAGGCATTGACCACAAAGGCAAAGGTGACATCGTAGACGATATCCTCAAGGCCCTTGTCCGTGCGTTTCTGAACCGTCACGTTGCCCACATCGCGGCCTTCGGAAATACGCGATGCTTCAAGGGCTGAGTTCTGCCCTTGAGTCCACTTCAGAACGATACCGTCGACATCCACTTGCTTTTTCTCCGACAGGAACTTCAATGCAATCGCCTGCGGTTTTCCGCCAGCCTCGAACGCGACCACGCGGGCCATGGGATTGATGTAAGTGGGTAACCCACCCGGGATCGCGAAGATCGGATAGGGAGAATCACGCTGGTCGTAGTTCTGGTAGGGGTTGATGCCGTACCGGCGCATGCCTGGATTGTTGGGCACGAGGACCTGACCGTCAGGATGGCGTTCTTTGAACTGGGCGTAGGATTCCATTCGGGCGGGGATCGACTTGAGTTTGCTGCCGGTCATCTCGCCGACGATTGCTTCGCCGATAAACTGCTGCCACCAGCTCTCGGTCTGCCGGTCATACATGACTAGGTCGGAATTGCGCAGTTTTCCGGTGGTGCCAAAATCGAGAACCTTGGAACCCAACCTTCTGTCGAAGACGACTGCTGAATTACAAAGCGGGCAATAGGTCACCGACACGGGCGTGTCGCCGATCTGGTCGTTGACGATTTCATGCCACATCAGAACCCGCACCGGATAGGCACGAACGAGATCATCCAGTGCGACGGTGATGACCGGCTCTGTATCCCCGATATCTGTAACATCTGCCTGGGATGCAAATTTCGGCTTGTCGATTGGCGGTATGCCATCCTTGGGCGGGCCGCCGGAGAGGATCTCTGAATAGTCGATGGCGGCATTCGAGAAGTCGGTCTTTGACCATCCCTCTGCTTTCCAGCGCTGTGCCCGCGGGTCATTGGCATCGGCGCCTAGCGACGCGGTGGTGAATCCGACTCCTGCAACGAGGACGAAGACAAGCAGCAGAAACGGTGTATTTTTCAATGTTCTGGTCATGATACCTCAAAGACTGCCTTCAAATTGCCGTGACCGCCAATCAAACCGCCGTGAAATGGTTCTGCGCCCTGCCGAGGACCGTGTCCAGGTTTGGGGTGTGCGGTCTGGACAGGGCCTCGTCCATGGACAGCCATTCAGCGCGTGCAGCATCGTCGCCGGCCTCTACGACACCGTTCAGGTAGGGACCACCGAACACCACGATGGCGTAATGGCGCGTGGCGCGATTGTCCGCGTCGCGCCGTATCACGTCCACCACATCAACTAGGGTATCCAGTTGGGCGCGGGCACTGGTTTCCTCGAACAGCTCCCGGTGGGCCGCATCACGCAAGGCCTCCCCAAAACGGACGTGACCGCCCGGCAGACTCCACAATCCCTCGTTGGGGGTTTGACCTCGCTGGACGATCAGGAACCGGCCGTCTCTCCAGACGCAAGCGCTGACTCCAAGCCGTGGCACTTCTATCGATTGGTCGTTGGACATGAGCCTGGTTCCGTGGTGATTATCGTTGTTCTATAGTCGGCAAAACGCGGTTACCAAAGGTCCAGGCAATGTGCGGGCGATATGCAATCACGTCACCCCCTGAGGCGGTCAGAGAGTTTGCCGGTTACATGGATCGGCCAAATTTTCCGCCCCGCTACAACATTGCGCCGACCCAGCCTGTTCCCATCATAAGACAGGACGACGGCGTGCGGCAATTCTCGCTGGTGCGCTGGGGACTGGTGCCGAGCTGGTCAAAACAGGTCAACGCCTCCAATCCACTGATCAACGCCCGTGCCGAGACCATTTTTGAGAAACCCTCGTTCAAGAATGCCATACGCCGGCGGCGCTGTCTGTTTCCACTCGATGGTTTCTACGAATGGTACCGCGGCGCTCCCAGGCGTCAGGCCTACTATGTCCGCGCCCGCGATCATGGCCTTTATGCAATCGGCGGGGTTTGGGAATACTGGACGAGCGCCGACGGCAGCGAGCTTGAATCGGCCGCCATGATTACGACCGAGGCCAATGGGACCCTGGCGCCGATCCACCATCGTATGCCGGTGATCATCGCCCCGTCTGAATTCGATCGCTGGCTTTCCACCGATGAAACCGAAGCGCGGGAGGTGTCGGACCTGCTCGCACCCTCGTCAGACGACCTGCTGGAAGCGGTTGCCATCAGTGACCGGGTCAACAAGGTCGCCAATGATGACCCGGACGTGCAGACACCGGTGACGCTTGATGAATCTGGATTGCTTGAAGACGACCCGGACACTGACAAAGACAACGATCAGCTTTCCTTGTTCTAAGACAATCAAACTTGATCAGTGGTCCCATGCCAACAAAGGCCGTTCACCGGCCTTGAGCCGGTGCCCACTCGCGCTTGCCGCGGGTCAATGGCGACGTGGATTGGATGCCGGGTCGGCGCCCGGCAAACGGTTATCGGCATCGGGTTCAATCTTCACAATGACGGCAATCGGCTGTTCTACGGCCCTTAAACAAAGGCCGTTCACCGGCCTTGAGCCGGTGCCCACTCGCGATTGCTGCGAGTCAATGGCGACGTGGTCTGGTTGCCGTCTCAAAGCCCGTAAAACGGCACACCATTTAGATATCGCCACGTTTTGCCGGATCGAGCCAGCGGGCCATTGCCGTGCGGGGTTCGTGCAGGTAACCGATCGATTCATAGAAACCCCGGACTTCAGTGTTCTCTTCGCGTATCAGCAGATTGAGTTTCCAGACGCCTTTCGCGATCAGCCAGTCTTCCGCGGCCGTCATGACGTCGCGGCCATATCCCGACCCCTGGCAGTCGGGATCAACCGAGACGTAATACACCGTACCGCGATGACCGTCGTGACCGACCATGACACTGGCGACAATCCGGCCGTCCACCTCTCCAACCAGGATCTCTGTCGACAGACTCTGTCGTGCAAATTCGATATCGGTGTGGGGGTCATTGTGCGGCCGGGTCAGCCCGGCGCGTTTCCAAAGGTCCACAACATGTTCAACGTCACTGTCCTCAATCGGGCGAAACGCAAGTCCGTTCATCTTTCAGGCCTCATACGGGGGCAGCACTTTGCCGGGGTTGAGAATGCCGGCAGGGTCAAGGGTGGACTTCAGCTGGCGCATCAGGTCCAGTTCCACCGGATCTTTGATGGCCGGCATCATGTCCCGTTTCATGCGCCCGATGCCATGCTCCGCACTGATCGACCCGTCATAAGAGAGGACGATCTCGTGGACAATGTCGTTGACTGCTTCCCATTGGGAAAGAAAGGCGGCTTTGTCGCCATCAATGGGCTGGCTGATATTGAAATGGACGTTACCGTCGCCGATGTGGCCGAACGCCACCGGACGGGCGCCGGGAACATGTGTCACCACCGCGTCACTTGCCTCTCGGATAAAGGCAGGCATTTTCGACACCGGCACGGAGATGTCATGCTTGATGCTGCCGCCTTCTTTTTTCTGAACCTCGGACATGCCGGTACGCAGCGACCACAACGCACTCGCCTGGGTGCCGGATTCGGCGATTGTGGCGTCCGCGATAAGACCGGCTTCGAAACCTGATTCCAGTATCCGTTCGCAGGGATCCCTGAGGGCGCCTTCGCTCTCGCCGCCGGACAATTCCATCAGGACATACCAGTCGTGTTCCTCGGTGAGGGGGTCACGGGCACCTGGAAGATGGCGCAAAACGAACTCGAGTCCGATCCGCGGCATGATTTCGAACCCTGTAACCCGCCCACCTGAGATGGCATTGGCATGGGCGAGCAGCTCGACAGATGCTTCCGGGTTTGCGACCGCAATGAAAGCGGTGGCCACGTCGCGCGGCTTGGGAAAGAGCTTCAGCACAGCGGCCGTGATCACCCCCAGAGTGCCTTCCGCGCCGATAAACAGGTTCGTGAGGTTGTACCCGGTATTGTCCTTGCGTAACGCCCGCAACCCGTTCCAGATGCGCCCGTCGGCCAGAACGACCTCGAGGCCGAGAACGAGGTTACGCGCATTGCCGTAGGCCAGCACCGCCGTACCGCCGGCATTCGACGACAGGTTGCCGCCGATCTGACAACTGCCTTCCGACCCGAGCGACAGGGGAAACAGACGGTCGTTGCGGTCGGCTTCAGCCTGGACTGACGCCAGGACACAACCGGCTTCGACCGTGATCGTATTGTCGAGAGGGTCGACGCTTCTGACCTGGTTCAACCGGCCCAGGGACAGCACGATTTCATTGCCTGACTCGAATGGAATCTGACCACCGACCAACCCGGTATTCCCGCCCTGGGGAACAACTGCCGTGCCGGTCCTGTTGGCGATCTCCAGAATGCCGGAGACTTCCTGTGTGGATCCGGGCCGCAGGACCATCGCCGCCTTGCCAAAATACCGGTCACGTCCCTCGCGCAGATAGTTCGACATTTCTTTAGTCCCGGTGATCGCATGGCCGGGACCGACAACTGCAGCCAGTTGTCCAAGGACATCGTCGGTGGGTGAGGAGTTTATCATTGCTTAACGGTTCCGGTTCATGCTGCATTTTGGATAGTGTGTATTGAGCGTCAAGTCCAGCACAGCTCATCCTCAACCTTCACTTCAGGTTGATGTCGGTTTCGCGGCTCCAGACCCGTCGGACGCCGCCTCAGATGTCACATTAAGACACGCACCAAATCTCAAAAAATCAACTAGTTATTAACGAAAAGTGAATCGATTTGTCCGATGCCGCGCGACGTGTCGTGAACTAGACCACTGCCTCGTCGCGTGGCGCGGCAGCCCGTCTGAGACGGTCGTTGATGGCCTCGCCAAGACCATGGTCGGGGATCGGCATGACCGCGATGCGCGCTGCGCAAAGGCTGTCGAGGCGGCGCATGTAGGCAAACAGATTTGCGGTGGCTTCGGTCAGGTCACCGGTCGGGCTGAGGTTGAGGACAGACCCTGTTGTCTCCGGCACCGACGCTCCAAAGGCAAGCAGGGCTTCGCCTTCCTCGACGTCGGTTGCCTCAAGTCGAACGGCGGAACGAGGTGCATAATGGCTCACAAGTTGACCCGGTGCGATGGGCGCCGAAGGGTTCGAGGAACCATCAGCCAGAGGCTGTCCAAGAACCTTCTCCAGGACCTTTCTCGGAACACCACCGGTCCGCAACAGGCAAGGTCCGGTAGCGCTCATGCCGACAATCGTCGATTCAATGCCGATGTCACAAGGACCGCCATCAAGGATCATCGCAATGTCGTCACCGAGATCTTCACGCACATGATCGGCCGTGGTCGGGCTGATCCGTCCGGATCGGTTGGCACTGGGGGCAACGATCGGGAAGTCTGCCGCCGTCAGCAGGGCTCGGGCGAGCGGGTGCGCGGGAACCCGGATCGCCACAGTGTCGAGTCCGGCGGAGGCCAGCAGCGAGACCGGACAGTTCTTGCGCCTCGGGACAACAAGTGTCAGCGGACCGGGCCAAAAGGCCTCGGCCAATGTCAGGGCAGCCCCGTCGAATTCGGCAACCGATGTCGCTTGGTCGAGGGATGCCATATGCACGATCAGGGGGTTGAAGCGGGGCCGGCCCTTGGTCTCGAATATCCGCGCCACCGCCAGATCGTTTGTGGCATCACCGCCCAGTCCGTAGACCGTCTCCGTAGGAAAAGCCACGAGAAGGCCCTGGCGCAGAAGCTTCGCCGCCCGGTCGATGTCAGGGGATGGCGCCTGTTCTGAACCACTGTTCGCTGAATCGTAATTGCACATTGACGTCGATCTGTTGCCCGCTAAAGTCGGTGCGAAACGAAGAAACACCCGACTTGCCCGTTTGGGCGTGTACTGCACATGAACGGCGGTTTAAGCACAGGTCCCGGTCGCGTCAAGCGGACACTGCATACCGTTTGCCCATGACAGCATCTTCAAGAGGGATCGCCAGAGGAATTGAATGACGTTCAAGGCACAAGTCGACGATATCCGTCACACACTCACTCACATTGCGAATTTTGACGATCAGATCGCGGCAGGGCACGTCGCGGATCTGGACACTGAACTGCTCGACGCAATCCTGACAGAGGCCGGGCGCTTTGCCGGAGATGTCATTGCGCCGATCAATTTCAGCGGCGATCAGCAGGGTGCCACGTTGAACAACGCAAACGTGACGATGCCTCCGGGCTGGCGTTCGGCATACGAACAGTGGGCGCAAGGAGGTTGGGCGGCCTTGCCTTGCCGCACCGAACATGGTGGCCAGGGCTTGCCGCTGCAGGTTGGCCTCGCCGTCCAGGAGATCTGGAACACGGCATCTATGGCCTTCGGCATCGGCACGATCCTCACACAGGGCGCAGTCGAAGCGATCTACGAACATGGCAGCGAGGAACTGCAGGGCAGATACCTGCCGGCAATGATTTCGGGCAAATGGATGGGTACCATGAACCTGACCGAGCCACAGGCCGGATCGGATCTCGCCGCCATCAGGGCCACAGCAGAACCCCGGGACGATGGTTCCTACGCCATCAAGGGCACAAAGATCTTCATCACTTACGGTGACCACGACCTGACCGACAACATTGTCCACCTTGTGCTTGCGCGTCTTCCGGATGCGCCTGCGGGTACACGGGGCATTTCGTTGTTCCTGGTTCCCAAATTCCTGGTCAATGAGGACGGCACGCTTGGTGGACCCAACGATGTTGCCTGTGCCGGGCTTGAACACAAGCTTGGCATTCATGCCAGTGCCACATGTGTCATGGCGTTTGGCGAAAACGGTGGGGCGACAGGCTGGTTGTTGGGGGAAGAGAACAAGGGGTTGGCGTGCATGTTCACGATGATGAACAATGCCCGCCTTCACGTTGGCATTCAGGGTGTGGCGATCGCCGAGCGCGCCTATCAGCAGGCCCTCGGTTATGCCCATGACCGCCGGCAGGGCAGAAGACCGGGCGGTGCAGATGCCGCACCGATTGTCGAGCATCCCGATGTCAGGCGCATGCTGATGACGATGAAGGGATTTGCCGCCGCCGCACGCGCCATCTGCTACGTGACCGCACACGCGATCGATCAGGCACATCTGGCGCCCGATGAGGCCGACCGTGCCGCCGGTCAGGATCTGGCGGATCTTCTCACGCCGGTGGCCAAGGCCTTCAGCACCGATATTGGTGTCGAAGTGGCCTCCATGGGAGTTCAGGTCCATGGCGGTATGGGGTTTATAGAAGAGACCGGGGCCGCTCAGCATTATCGCGATGCCCGTATTGCGCCGATCTATGAGGGAACTAACGGAATCCAGGCGATAGACCTTGTCGCACGAAAACTTCCACTCAAAGGCGGTGAAGTTGTACATCGTTTCATCACCGGCATCCGCGAGGACGTCGCCGCAATTCTTGAAGACGGCGACGAGTCGCTGGGCCGCACCGGTTATCGACTCTCCCAGGCGGTTGAGAGCTTGTCGGAGACAACCGACTGGATCCTGCAGCGAGGTGCCGACGAACCCGATCATGTGCTTGCCGGTGCAGCAACGTACCTACGGATGTTTGGTCTGGTTGCCGGCGGTGTTTTCATGGCCTGTGGCGCGCGGGCCAGCGGTCAGAATGCAAGCACTGCAAACTTGGCGCGGTTCTATTGTGAAAACATCTTGCCGCAGGTTACAGGTCTTGCTCTTTCGGTCACGACCGGTGCGGACAGCCTGCTCGACATGCCTGCCGATCAACTCGCCGTATGATTTTGGAGACTCACATGAAGTCGTTGCAGGATAAAACCTTGTTCATAACCGGCGGTAGCCGCGGTATCGGTCTGGCCATCGGCCTGCGGGCCGCTCGAGAGGGCGCCAATGTGACGATCGCCGCCAAGACTGCCGAACCTCATCCAAAACTTGAGGGCACGATCTATACAGCCGCGGAAGAGATCCGCGCGGTTGGAGGCAGGGCGCTGCCTCTGGTGGTTGACGTGCGTGATGAGGCATCCGTGCAAGCGGCTGTGGATCAAACGGTTTCCGAGTTCGGCGGCATCGATATCTGCGTCAATAACGCTAGCGCCATCCAGATGACCGGGACGCTGGAGACCGACATGAAGCGTTATGATCTCATGCATCAGGTGAACACGCGCGGAACGTTTCTGGTATCGAAGTGTTGCCTGCCCCACCTGCTCGCCGCATCCAACCCGCACATCCTCAACCTGGCCCCGCCACTGGACATGAGTCCAAAGTGGTTCGGGCCGCATGTGGCCTACACCATGGCCAAGTTTGGCATGAGCATGTGTGTGCTGGGGATGGCGGAAGAGTTTCGTGAAAATGGTGTCGCAGTGAATGCGCTTTGGCCCAGGACAACTATTGCCACGGCTGCCGTAAAATTTGTCGTCGGCGATGACGCCATGATTCTCGGCAGCCGGACGCCGGACATCATGGCGGATGCGGCTTATGCCATTCTGACGAAACCATCGAGGGAGTTCACCGGCCAGTTCTGTATCGACGATACTCTGCTGGCGGCGGAAGGCGTCACGGAGTTTGACCACTACAGAGTCGATCCGGCGCACGATCTCTATCCGGATTTTTTTGTTCCCGACGACAACACGCCCCCGGCCTCTCTCAAGGCCGTCACTCAAACCAGGACAGACTGATGACAACGTTGCTGATTACCCACGATGCGTTTGCCGGTCATGAAACACCTTCCGGTCATCCCGAACGGGCAGACCGCATCAGGGCCGTCCGCAAGGTTCTGGACGCCGAAATCTTCGACGACCTGACACGCGAAGAAGCTGCGATGGGGTCGACGGAGGACGTGGCGCGGGCCCATCCGCAGAGTTTCATCGACACCATTCGCCAGGCCGTTCCAGGTGAGGATGAGGAATCCGTGCCGCTGGATCCCGATACATGGGCGTCGCCGGGAAGCTGGGAGGCCGCCATGCGCGCGGTCGGTGCCGCCAAACGGGCTGTGGATCAGGTTGTGTCGGGCGAGGTCGATAATGCTTTCTGTGCCGTGCGTCCGCCCGGTCATCATGCCGAGGCCAACCGGGCCATGGGGTTTTGCCTGTTCAACACCATCGCGGTTGGCGCCCATTACGCTCGCGAAGTCCACGGACTGGAGCGGGTGGCGGTCGTCGACTTCGATGTCCATCACGGTAACGGTACCCAGGATATCTTCTGGAAGGACCGCAACCTGGTCTACAGTTCCACTCATCAGATGCCGCTTTATCCCGGCACCGGTGCCAGGTCCGAAACCGGTGAGGGCAATATCTTCAACGCCCCCCTGTCGCCAGGCGACGGGAGTGAAAGATTCCGTGAAGCGATTACGTCGGTGGTGATTCCCGCACTGGAAAACATGGCGCCCGACCTGATCATGATATCGGCGGGATTCGACGCCCATCGAGACGACCCACTGGCCAATCTTAATCTCTCTGAAGAAGATTTTGGATGGGTTACGGCCCGCCTGATGGATGTTGCGGACAAAACTGCGTCGGGGCGTATTGTCTCCCTGCTCGAGGGCGGTTATGACTTGCACGCACTTGCCGCATCCACCGCCACTCATGTGCGCACGCTGATGCAGGCCGGATCTGATTGACGGGAGGCTGAACCAAATGGCTGCGGAAAAACCTGATGCAGGCGATGAAGACATTTTAAGCCTGAGTTTCGAAAAAGCACTGGCGGAACTCGAGCAGATCGTCGGCAAGCTTGAAGGCGGCAGCGTGGAACTGGAAGACTCGATCGCGATCTATGAGCGTGGCGAAAAGCTGAAAGCCCATTGCGATGCGCTGTTGAAGAGTGCTGAGGCCCGGATAGAAAAAATCACCCTGTCGGCGGACGGCAAACCGTCGGGAACTGAACCGATGGATGCGGACTGATCCAGGTTCGGGACGGATCCCTGGACGACAAGTGTAATTGTTACGTCTGGGGCGGGCGCATTTTCTCAAGCGGCATCGGTTTGGTTGCCAGAAACCGGCCCGCTGCAACCAGTCCAAGCAGGGCAAATGGTATGCACCAGAGAAATATCGATGTCGCTGCAGATGCGTTGACGGCATTGGAGGCTTCGGGTGCGAACCCGGCCCCGTTGGCAATGACGCCTACGTATGCGGCCCCGATGGCATAACCTGATCGCTGGATGGTGGGTATGGCCGCGGCCACGCGCTGGGCTTCACCTGGATCGGCGAGTGCAGTCGCCCGCCGCAGTATGAAGGTCCAGCACATACCGAAACCGATACCTTCCAGGCCGGCAAACACGGCGACCAGCCACACCGGTCCGTTCGGGACGCTGTAGGCAAAGCCGAAAATGCTGGATGTCAGAACCAGCATGCCGGTGGCAATCATGCGGCCATCATGACGAGCGGACACGCCCGATATCAGGACTGCGGCAAGCGTCCAGCCGATCGAGGAGCACGCGATGACATAACCGGCCACCAGTGCCGATGATCCATGGAGTTGGACCATCAGAAGGGGTCCGTACACGGAGATGGCGATGGCAGCGATCGTGAAACACAGGATCATGGTGAGCCCGGCGCCCACGGGGTTGAGCAGACTGATGGCATTGCGCGGAAGCAGGCGGTTGGCATCCCGGGCCGAGTCGAACCGGAGAAAGAGTGCCAGACAAGTGAGGCCGGCAAGGGCGAAAGCGAGGGTGCTGATCGCGGATACCTGCAGACCGGCATAGGCAATCAGCACGACACCGGCTGACAGGAACATCAGCCGCACAATCGGAAAACGTTTTTGATCCGGCTGGTCCGTTGGCGACGTATGTTTGCCAATCCGGGTGGCAATCCACAATGCCAGTATCGCCGCCTGCACGCTGAAGAACCAGAAACCGCCCCGCCAGGTCCCGTATTCCACAAAGAAGCCACCCACCAGCGGGCCCATGAAGGCGGAGGTGCCCCATAATGTTGAAATCGCTGCCATGACGCGCGCCAGCAATCGGTTGGGAAACAGGATTCCCGTGGCGACAAAGGAAAGGGCAACCAGTCCGCCGCCGCCCAGTCCTTGCATGAGACGCCCCGCCAGGACGACCCACATTTCTGGCGCCATGGCACTCACCACACAGCCCGCGCCAAAAAGACAGGCCGCAAGGCTCATGGGCAGGCGAAGGCCGTAGCGCATTGCCAGCAACCCACTCGCAGCTCCGGCGACGATCGTGCCGATTTCATAGAGCGCAACAGTCCAGGAAATCAGGTGAGCGCCGCCGATTTCTGCAATAATTGCCGGCATCATGGTGGCCACCAGAAGACTGTCGGCCGCATGCAGCCACACGCTCAGGCAGACCAGCGCCAGGGCCAGAGCATGCTGCCGGTTGAGGAGTTCACTCCATCGCACAGTGCTGGAATCGGCCTCAGTCATGTCTGTCGGTCATCGTGTCTGAAATTCAGGGCGTCTGAAATTCGAAGGAATAAAAAAAGTATTCTCTTTCTTTAATAGTCGAAAATACCGGCAAAGGAAAACGAATTCTTGCTGCAGGGTTCGCTGACCGGCATTCCCATTCAGTCACAAAGGGTTATGGTTTCAAATTATGGTAGCGTTTGCTATAAACACGCGGTTGTGTCGTGATGAGCGTTGCGGCCAGTTGAATTGTTACAAACCCGCTCCAAATGAGATAGTAGCGCCAAAGGAAACGGTTATTGACGCATTCCACACATGAAGAGCGTTGATGATGGAATTTTCAGGTTACGGCAGGTCCAGGGGCGAATGAGAGGTTTACGGTGACTGCGGATAGCAAGACCCCTTTGCTCGACACCGTGCGCGTGCCTTCAGATCTGCGCGCACTCGACGAAAAGGATCTCAGACGATTCGCCGACGAACTGCGCACCGAAACCATCGATGCGGTATCGGTTACCGGCGGACATCTGGGGGCCGGTCTCGGTGTGGTCGAACTGACAGTTGCCCTCCATTACACTTTTGACACGCCAGTTGACCGTCTGATCTGGGATGTGGGCCATCAGTGTTATCCACACAAGATTCTGACTGGACGCCGCGACCGCATCAGAACCCTGCGGCAGGGAGAAGGGCTGTCAGGATTCACCAAGCGTGCGGAAAGCGAGTACGATCCGTTTGGCGCGGCACATTCCTCAACGTCGATTTCCGCAGGTCTCGGCATGGCCGTTGCCCGCGATCTGTCCGGCGATACCAACAATGTTGTGGCCGTGATTGGCGACGGCGCCATGAGTGCCGGCATGGCTTATGAAGCCATGAACAATGCCGGATCCATGGACAGCCGCTTGACGGTTATTCTCAACGACAACGACATGTCGATTGCCCCGCCGGTGGGTGCCATGAGCGCTTATCTGGCCCGCCTGATTTCCGGCGGCGCCTATCGTCATGTGCGCAATTTTGCCAAGCAACTGGCCAAGCGTTTGCCCAAGGGCCTGGAAGAAAAGGCCATGCGGGCGGAGGAATATACGCGCGGTTTCTGGACTGGCGGCACTCTTTTCGAGGAACTCGGGTTCTATTACGTGGGCCCGATCGACGGCCACAATCTCGAACACCTTCTTCCCGTTCTGCGCAACGTGCGCGACTCGAAGGAAGGCCCAATTCTGGTTCATGTCGTGACCCAGAAGGGCAAAGGCTATCCGCCGGCGGAGGCCTCGGCCGACAAGTATCACGGTGTTGCCCGGTTCGACGTAGTGACTGGGGCCCAGTCGAAACCCAAACCCAATGCACCATCCTATACCAAGGTCTTCGCCCAAAGCCTGGTCAAGGAAGCCGAGAAGGACGACAAGATTGTCGCCGTCACTGCAGCCATGCCGTCTGGCACCGGCCTCGACCTGTTCGCGGATGCGTATCCCGACCGTTGTTTTGACGTCGGCATTGCCGAGCAGCATGCCGTGACGTTTGCCGCCGGCCTGGCGACAGAAGGCTACAAACCATTTGCAACCATATACTCGACCTTCCTGCAGCGTGCCTACGATCAGGTCGTGCACGATGTGGCGATCCAGCGTCTGCCGGTCCGGTTTGCCCTCGACAGGGCAGGGCTCGTAGGCGCAGATGGCCCGACACACGCTGGTGCGTTTGACATTACCTACCTTGGGACCTTGCCGGGCTTTGTCCTCATGGCCGCGGCCGATGAAGCAGAACTTGTGCACATGGTTGCAACCGCTGCAGCCATAGATGATGGACCCAGCGCCCTGCGCTATCCGCGCGGCGAGGGCGTTGGCACCGACATGCCGGAAATGGGTGTGCCTCTGGAGATCGGCAAGGGCCGGGTTGTACGGGAAGGCTCGACAGTTGCCTTGCTCAGCTATGGCACGCGACTTCAGGAGTGCCTTCTGGCTGCCGATCAACTCGGTGCGCTTGGTTTCTCCACAACCGTTGCTGATGCCCGGTTTGCCAAACCTCTGGACGAGGATCTCGTGCGCCGGCTTGCTGGCAACCATGAAATCCTGATTTCGGTCGAAGAGGGCGCCATCGGCGGATTCGGCTCTTATGTCCTACAGTTCCTGGCGAAAGAAGGTTTGCTCGACCGTGGGCTGAAAGTACGCGCCCTGACACTACCTGACGTCTTCATCGATCACGACAAACCGACCGCCATGTATGACGTGGCTGGGCTTAATGCGCCGGGCATCGTTGAAACTGTGCTGTCTGTTCTCGAGCATCCGATCGTGCTTGAGTCACCTCGTCTGGCGTAAGACAGTATGGGCGCAAGCCTGGAACATCATCAAAAAACCAGGCTGGACGTGCTTCTCGTGGAGCAGGGCTTGTGCACCACACGAGCCAGAGCCCGGGATGCGGTCCTGAGGGGACAAGTTACAATCGACGGCAATGCGGCCCGTAAACCGGGTTTGCTTGTCGGCGGCGCGGCCAAACTGCGCGTGGCCGAAGACGCACTTCCTTACGTCTCCCGGGGTGGATTGAAACTCGCCCGAGCGCTTGATGTCTTTGCAATTGATCCAACCGGACTTACCGCCATCGATCTGGGCGCATCGACCGGCGGTTTCACCGATGTCCTGCTTCAGCGTGGCGCCGCCCGGGTTTTCGCCGTCGATGTCGGCACAGGGCAGTTGAATCCAATGTTGCGCGACGACAAACGGGTTGTGGTGCTTGAGAAAGTCAATGCACGTGATCTCTCCCGCGACCACATTCCGGCAGATTTCCAACTGGTGGCCTGCGATGTCAGTTTTATCAGTCTCAGACTTGCCCTGCCGGCCACGCTCGCCATGGCGCGGGAGTCCGCCCGTCTTGTCGCGCTGATCAAGCCGCAGTTCGAAGCGGGCAGGAACCGGGTCGGCAAGGGCGGTATTGTCCGTGACGAGGCGGTGCATCGGGCTGTCTGTGACGACATTGTGGGGTGGATCGAATCCAGCGGCTGGCAGGTCGATGGGGTTGAACCATCACCGGTTGAAGGTCCCGACGGCAATCGGGAATTCCTCATTGCGGCAACCAGAACTGGAGCGGCCGATGCCGGGTGACACTATGGAATTGCTGGTGGAGACGCTCGGTCACAAGGGCGATGGCATTGCCCGCGCAAATGGGGAGGCTATCCATATTGAAAGGGCGCTGCCCGGAGAGAGTGTCCGCGTTGAATGCCATGGCTCACGCGGCGATCTGGTCGAAGTAATCAATCCGTCGAGCGATCGGCAGAAGGCACCATGTCGTCATTTTCAACGCTGCGGCGGGTGTGCTGTTCAACATATCAAAAGTGAAATCTATCTCGATTGGAAACGGCAACTGGTTGTCGATGCGTTGAAAGCGCGCGGTATCGACATGGCCGTATCCGCTCCAATTCCGGTTGCGGAATTTAATCGCAGGCGGGCCACATTCACCGCTCGTCGAACCAAGACCGGCACAATGATCGGGTTCCATGCCAGGCGAAGCGACGAAATCGTACACATTGAGGAGTGCCGGATTCTGATGCCGGAAGTGTTTGCGATCCTGCCGAAATTGCACGGCCTGCTGCGAGTGGGGCTATCCCGGCGCAAACCTGCATCAATACAGGTTACCGCGACCCGTAACGGGCTCGATATTGCCGTGAATGACGGCAAGCCGCTGGAAGGATTGGAAATGCGAGGGGCGCTCGCTGGTTTCGCGGAAGAGCTTGACCTGGCGCGATTATCCTGGAGCGGCGAAGAAGTATCGCGGCGTAAACCGCCTGTTCAATCTTTCGCCGGCATCGATGTCCTGCCCCCGACGGGTGCATTCCTGCAGGCGGCAACGGAGGCGGAAAGCGTGATCATCGAACGGGTCTGCAACGGCGTTGGCGACGCCGGACGGGTCCTCGATCTTTTCAGCGGCGTCGGAACGCTCTCCCTGCCTTTGGCCCGGAAGGCTCCGGTACACGCAATCGAAGTGAGCCAGCCGGCTTTGACAGCGCTTCAGGCCGCGGCAAACACGTCGAGCGGGCTGAAGCCGGTTTCCACGGAACGTCGGGACCTGGTTGAACGCCCCTTGATGGACCATGAACTTGCAGGATATGACGCCGTCGTGCTCGACCCACCCCGGGCGGGCGCCAGGGAACAATGTGGGACCATCGCACAGTCCGACGTACAGCGTGTCGTATCCGTGTCCTGCAATCCTGCGACATTTGCCCGAGATGCCCGCATATTGATTGACGGCGGCTTCAAACTTGAATCGGTCACACCGATCGATCAGTTCCTTTATTCGCCACATGTGGAAGTTGTTGGTATTCTGTCGAGAATGTCATGAGTGGGCCACGGGGGATCTGGAAAACAAGGAGCCGACATGGTCTCAGTTATCGCCAAAGCCGGATACGCCGCTAAACAGGGCGCGCGCGTCGCCTGGTACATGGGGCACTATCTTGCCGCCCGACGGAACCAGACGGCTCCGCTGCAAACCTCCGGTAAGCCTTTTCGTCCCACGTCCCCGGTTATCAGCCGTGAACGCATGCTGGGCGACATGGCGTTCCTGTTCCGGAGGGACCTCGCCAACGTTGAAAACGGCGTCTACCCCATGCCGGACGATGACGATGGCGATTTGAGAAAACTGCTGAACCGCAGCCGGCATTTTTTCCGCGATCTTTCCGGTGTTGACCGGCGCCGACGGGAAGGCAATACGCGCGACGGCATCGATCCTGACCTCAAGGAGACGATGCCGAGCTATTATCTCCAGAATTTTCATTATCAGACCGGCGGTTACCTCACCGAAGAATCGGCCGACCTTTATGACATGCAGGTCGAAGTCCTGTTCTCCGGATCAGCCAACGCAATGCGCCGCCAGGCTCTCGTGCCGCTTGCCTCTTGGATCAGGGGGCGGGACCAGCGTGAATTGGCGATGTTGGATCTGGCCTGCGGTACAGGCCGGTTTCTCAAGTTTGTAAAACAGACGTGGCCTCGCCTGAATGTCACAGGCATCGACCTGTCGCAGGCTTATCTCGACGAGGCCGAGGTGCACCTCACGGGTCGGTCGGCGTGCAGTTTTCTGCAGGGAAACGGGGAGGAGATACCTCTTGGAGATGCCTCTCAGGACATTGTGACCTGCATCTACCTGTTTCATGAACTGCCACCGCGTGTCCGGCGCATTGTGGCGCAGGAAATCGCGCGCGTTCTTAAGCCAGGCGGCCTGTTCGTCTTTGTCGACTCGCTGCAGTTTGGCGACCAGAAAGGTTATGACGGCCTTCTGGAGGCTTTTGACGTGGGTTTTCACGAACCCTATTTCGAGTCCTATGTCACGGAAGACTTCCAGGAGCTATTCATGAAAAAGGGCCTCGTCCATCTTGAGGCGAGGCCCGCATTTCTGTCGAAGGTCATGTCCTTTCAGCGGACGTGACTCCGCTTAAGGTCAATCACCCGTTGCCGATGATCACGCCGCGATGGCGTCTTCGGCCGACTGGTAGTCGTAGCCCAGTGCGTCGGCCACGGCCTTGTATGTCACTTTGCCTTTTTCCACATTAAGGCCTTCACGCAAGTAAACATCGTCGCGCAGGGCCTGCTTGTACCCTTTGTCTGCGAGAGCGATCGTGAATGGCAGTGTTACGTTGTTGAGGGCAAAAGTCGATGTCCGTGCAACGCCGCCAGGCATGTTGGCGACGCAGTAGTGGACCACTTCGTCGACCACATAGGTCGGGTCGGAGTGGGTTGTCGCCTTGCTGGTTTCGAAACAACCGCCCTGATCGATTGCCACGTCGACGACCACCGAACCCGGTTTCATGGTCTTGATCATGTCGGCAGTGACCAGCTTCGGTGCTGCTGCACCTGGGATCAGAACACCGCCGATGACGAGATCGGCTTTCTCGACGAGAGCCTCGACTGTGTGACGGGTCGAGAACGCGGTATTGATCCGCGTGCCGAACTCCGACACCAGACGGCGCAGGACATCGGCGGAACGGTCGATCACGGTAACATTGGCACCCATGCCGATCGCCATCATTGTGGCATTCGAACCGACGATACCGCCGCCGAGGACGACCACATCACCGGCAGGAACGCCGGGAACGCCACCCAGCAGCACACCGCGGCCGCCGGCTGATTTTTCAAGGGCAGCGGCACCGACCTGTACCGACATGCGCCCGGCGACTTCCGACATCGGTGCCAGCAGCGGCAGCCGGTTGGCCCGGTCCGTGACCGTCTCGTAGGCAATGCATGTGGCACCGCTGTCGACCAGATCACGTGTCTGTTCAGCATCCGGCGCCAGGTGAAGATAGGTGAAGAGTACTTGGTCCGAACGCAGGCGGGCGCGCTCCTCGGCCAGTGGTTCTTTGACTTTTACGATCATTTCCGCGTCGGCAAAGACTTGCTCTGCCGTGTCGGCGATGCTGGCGCCTGCGGCCTTGTAGTCGTCATCGGAAAATCCGATGCCTGCCCCTGCGTTGGTCTGGACCAGAACGTCATGGCCGTGGTGAACCAGCTCCGACACGCTCGACGGTATGAGACCAACACGATATTCGTGAACTTTGATTTCTTTCGGCAATCCGATAAGCATTTCTTCAACTCCCTAAACGAAACGCTGCGATTTTCGAATTTTAGTGATTATGCCGCGCAATTTCAGACGGAAGTTGCAGTCAGAGAGAAATAATTATAAATTTAATGCGGTAATTTAACAGAACATTGAAATTTCATGCGAATCGAAGAGTTGGACGCGCGCGATCGTGCGATCTTAGCCGCAATTCAGACGGATGGCCGTTTGTCGAATGTTGAACTTGCGGAAATGGTCAACCTGTCGCCCTCAGCCTGTCTCCGGCGGATGCGCATTCTGGAGCAGAGTGGGCTTGTTGCGGGCTTCACAATGCTGCTTGACGAAAAGGCTTGCGGCAAGCCGGGGACCGCCTTCATCCATGTGTCGCTCGACCAGCAGGGACGCCAGGCGCTCGATACCTTCGAGGACGCCATCACCCACGTACCCGATGTCATGGAATGTTATCTTCTGGCCGGTGAAGCGGATTATCTCGTCCGTGTAATCTATTCAGATGCTGCCGACTTCGAGCGCATCCACACCGAGATCCTGACAAGACTGCCCGGGGTCGTGCGGGTCCATTCGACACTCGCCTTGCGTACCGTCAAACGCACCACGGCCGTACCGTTGTAGTATACGTTCGTCCGTACATGTGTGTCTGTCGACCTGTGTCGGAGCTGTGACGTCGCAACGGCAAGCGACGGAAATCTGTTTGTCTTTGCGTACTAACATTAGGCAGGCAAACTTCAAGGGAGTTCAGGTTGATATGTTGAAGCAGATGCAGATGCACGTCTTTCTGGCGATCCTGATCGCAATCGTCTTGGTTTTGGGAGGCTTTAAGGGGTTGAACGCAATGGAACAAGTGAAACTGGAATTCAGCGCCAAAGCTGGAGAAACGGCCACAGTTGTTGCCCGTCGCAGAAAAATCCGGCCCGACCAGGACGAGGAGGTCAACAATGCGACATTGGTGACGGTGTTCGACGTTGAGATTACAGCCAAAACGCCAACGGGTTACAAAATTCTGTGGGTCCCCAGAGAAGCTGAGATCGACGGTATGGAAGAGGCCTCCGTGGCGACAAAGGGCAGGTTGATGAACGCGATACTCGGCGGGGTAAACTTGCCGGTCGAATTCGATGCCGATGCCAGTGGCATGCCGCTCGAGGTAAGTGATCCGGCGGAGACTTTCGGTCGTGCCATGACGTATCTTTTGGAGATGGGCGAAAACAATGCCGCGCCCGCCGCGGACCTAATTGGCCTTCTCAACAGTCTGGACGACCGAAAACTTGTGCAGGTGATGGCTCGTGACGCCATAATGCTTGCTCAGTGGCAGAACAGCGAATTACCCGTCGATACGAACGTTGAATTGAACGAAGCCCGGCCCAGCCCCTTCGGCGGCGGTGAATTCCCGAGTAAGACAACCGTCACTCTGGAAAAACTGCCCGGCACAGCGAAGGTCTCGTGGACTTCCGTCATGGACAAGGCCGACCTAAAGACCGGACTGATTGATTACTTTGAGGCCAAGACGACACGGGACGGTGTCGATTTCACCGATTTGAAAGCCAGCCTAGAAAAGGCGACCATGGTTGCCGAGGAAACCGGTCATGCGGTTATCGGATTGGATGACGGGTGGGCCCGTTCCGTTTCATATCGCAAGGAAGTCACGACCGTTATCAGTGATGTGACCAGAAGCAAAATTGACCTGATCGATATCGAGGTAAAGCGTTAGCCGTAGAGCATTGCGTTTGTCATGCGTTGTTGCAGCGCTGGCATTACCGATACGGCTTTGAGGCCAAACTGTACGCCGGCGCGGACAATCGGATTGGGCGATGTAATGACTTTCCGTGCCCGTTCACTGAAGGCTATGGTGCGGGCGCCGTCTTTACGGCGGCTGTCACTGTAGCCGTCGAGAGTGCCATCGGTCATCCGCTGGGCCAGTTCCACACCGTCGGCGATGCCCAGATTCATACCACGCCCCCCCACTGGCGAGTGGCAATGGGCGGCGTCGCCGGCCAGGAACACCCGGCCGGAAGAATAGTTTTTTACCTGCCGGATCGAGATCTCGAACTGACCCTCGCGTCGGATATCTGTTATGTCCAGATCCAGAGGCAGATCGGATAGCGCGTCGTCGGTGTTTGAAATGATCCGGTAGCGGGCCTCTTCAAGCGGGACGACGACCACCACTTCCCCCTCAGGCAACAGGCAGATCGTGAAGGCTTCGGAATTTTCCCAACCGTCGGCATCGACATCGGCGATCGACCAGGTCTCCGGCAGATCGCGGCCCGGAAAGTCGATACCAAGCAAGCCACGCGTCGTGCTGCCAATTCCATCTGCACCGACAATGTAATTCACCGACACTTCAGACCCGTCCAGCGTCTTTGCAGCGACGTGGTCGTTCTTGTGATCCAGATCGACCAGTTCTGTCGAATAGTGGACCAGGCCGCCAAGGTCCACGAGCGTTTCTCGCAAAATTTCCTCTGTCCGATCCTGCGCCAGGGCCAGAATGAAGTCAAAACCATGCTGTGGTGTTGAAGTGATGAGCGGCAGGGACAAGGCCAGGTCGGCATTTCTGTAGAATTTCACCTGGCGGAACGCCACGCCATCCTCCAGCAGGCGACCGGTGACGCCGGACGGTTGAAGTAGCTCCAGGCTGTGTGGTGTGATCCCCACCGCGCGGGAAAATGAGGAGGCCTGGTCGCGACGGTCGATGACCTCCACATGAGCACCGTGTCGTGCCAACTCCACGGCTGCGGTCAGTCCCGTCGGTCCGGCACCGACAATGAGTACATCCATCTCGCTACTCTGAAATTTCCCTGCCCTGGGGCAGTGCCGCCATGAAAAACGATTAAGGCGTAGACGCTTGTCGCCCGGTCTGCCCGCGATGTCTGAGAACGTGATCGGCGAGTACACAGGCCGCCATCGCTTCCCCTACAGGGACAGCCCGTATGCCGACACAGGGGTCATGGCGCCCTTTGGTGATGATGTCGGTGTCCTGCCCGTTTCGATCAACCGTCCGCCTGGGAGCGAGGATCGACGAGGTCGGTTTGACGGCAAACCGCACGACGATGTCCTGGCCCGTAGATATTCCTCCGAGAACCCCACCGGCCTGGTTTGACAGGAAGACGGGCTTGCCATCCTCCATGCGCATCTCGTCCGCGTTTTGTTCACCCGTTAACTCAGCGGACGCAAATCCCGCACCGATCTCTACGCCCTTTACCGCATTGATGCTCATCATGGCCGACGCAAGATCCTGATCGATCTTGCCGTAGATCGGTGCACCCAGCCCGACTGGGACACCGCTGACAACCACCTCGATCACGGCGCCACAGGAAGAACCGTTCTTCCGGACGCCGTCGAGATAGGTTTCCCACTGTGCCGCAGCATCTGCGTCGGGGCAGAAAAATGGATTCCGGCCCACTTCGTCCCAATCCCAATGGTCACGATCGATCTTGTGCGGCCCGACCTGGACCAGGGCGCCACGGATCGAGATGTCCGGGACCACCAGACGGGCGACGCCGCCGGCCGCCACCCTGCTTGCTGTCTCGCGTGCCGACGAACGGCCGCCGCCTCGATAATCCCTGATCCCGTATTTCTCCAGGTACGTGAAATCGGCATGCCCTGGCCGGAACTTGTCCTTGATGTCGCCGTAGTCCTTGGATCGCTGGTCGATATTTTCGATCATCAGGCAGATCGGTGTGCCAGTCGTGACCTGGGCGCCGGTCGCTTCGTCCTTAAAGACACCGGACAGAATGCGCACCTGGTCCGGTTCGCGGCGTTGTGTCGTGAAGCGTGACTGGCCGGGCCGGCGTTTTTCGAGCCACCCCTGGATATCGTTCTCACTGAGAGCAATCATCGGAGGGCAACCATCGACGACACAGCCGATGGCCGGGCCATGGGACTCGCCGAACGTTGTAATCCTGAACAGATGACCGAACGTGTTGTGTGACATAGATCGCAATCCGTTGAAACTCGGAGAGGTTTTAGTCCTCCGGGCACGACATCGTCAATCGACTGGAGTCGGACACCCAGCGACCTCGTTCATCCTTCGTATCAAAAAATCAGACAACAGAGATGTCGGGCGCGTCTTCGGCCTTCATGCCGACGATATGATATCCGGCGTCCACATGCTGAATTTCGCCGGTAACACCGCGACCAAGATCCGACAGAAAATAGAGCCCGGCATCGCCAACTTCATCAATAGTGACCGTGCGGCGCAAGGGAGCATTATACTCGTTCCACTTCAGAATGTAGCGGAAATCCCCAATACCGGAGGCAGCCAGCGTCTTAATCGGGCCTGCGGAGATCGCATTGACCCGAATGTTGTGTTTGCCGAGATCAGCCGCAAGATATCGCACACTGGCCTCTAGTGCCGCTTTTGCCACACCCATGACGTTGTAATGGGGCATGACCTTTTCCGCGCCATAATAAGTCAGGGTCAGGAGAGAACCACCATCGTTCATCAGTTTTTCTGCCCGCTGAGCGATGGCGGTAAACGAGTAACATGAGATGAACAGGCTTTGCTTGAAGTTTTCCGGGGAAGTGTCCACATAACGGCCGGTCAACTCTTCACGGTCGGAAAAGGCGATCGCGTGGACTACGAAATCAAGACCGCCCCAGGCATCTTCGACGGCTGCAAATGCCGAGTCCAGCGATGCCATGTCGGACACATCACAGGGTACGACCAGTTTTGCGCCTACCGATTCGGCCAGTGGCTCCACGCGTTTTTTCAACGCGTCACCCTGATAGGTGAATGCCAGTTCGGCACCATGGCGGGCGCAAGCCTGTGCTATGCCCCAGGCGATAGAACGGCTGTTTGCGACGCCCATAATAAGGCCGCGTTTCCCTGCCATTAACTGCGCTGGTTCAGTCATTGTGGATAATTCCCCTAAGGCGGCTGGTTTTCCCAGCGCCAATTCCGCGCATCCTACATAAAAGCCTGATCCGGTCCATCAAAATCACCAGCAATACAGGTGGATTTGAGTAAGAATACTAATTGTTACCAAACTTGGGACCACGGACATCATAAGGGGTATCCTGTCTCCAGCGGTCCATCAGGTCGTTCAGGCGCGGATCTTCCCAGTCAGGCAGGATGATATTCAGGCTGACAAGCATATCCCCGGCACTGGCGTCGTCGGAACCCGGCACGCCTTTGTTCTTCAGGCGCAATGTCTTGCCCGAACTGCTGTTG
>JAJFHC010000294.1 GCA_021775835.1 Hyphomicrobiales bacterium
GTTTCAGGCCGCGGTTTGGCCACTTCGCCGGTTGGCGCTACGGGTGGGTCGAGATGGTGTTCGGAAAGGCGGTAGAGCCGGTCATTGTGATTTTCCAGCCGGTCGACCACCACATGGATAACCTTCTCATGGGACTGGATCCGCCCACGCAGCAGCACCAGCCGGCTTGCCATGACGATCTTGCGGTAGGCCTCGAAGGTCTTGGACCAGATCACCGCATTGGCGACACCGGTCTCGTCTTCAATAGTCATGAATATGACCCCCTTGGCCGTGCCGGGGCGCTGGCGCACCAGCACGAGGCCGGCGATTTTAACCCGCGCACCGTCTTTCATTGCGCGCAGGCTTTGCGCGGTCACTGCCCCTTCCGCACTGAAACGGGCACGCAGGAATTCCATCGGATGGGCTTTGAGCGAAAGCCTGAGGGTCTGGTAGTCGGCGACCACATGTTCGGGCAGGCTCATGTCCGGCAAATCAACGTCGGGGTCAGGTCCCTGGTCGCGGGTCTGCGCATGGTCGAAAAGCGGCAAGCCGGCACTGCGGGTCAGCGCACGGACATTCCACAAGGCCTGCCGACGGTCGAGACCTGCCGACCGGAAGGCATCCCCATCGGCCAGCTTTTCCAGGATGGCAATGGAGGCACCTGATCGTGCCTGCACCTCCTCGATGTCCCGGTAGCGTCCGATCCGGGCATCGACAATGGCCTGTGCCGGGACCTTGCCGACCCCATCGACCTGCCGGAGTCCTAAGCGAAGCGCGAAACGGCCGCGCGGCGTGGGCTCGAGTGTGTTGTCCCGGTCGCTGAAGTTGACGTCGACAGGCAGCACCTTGACGCCGTGCTCGCGCGCGTCACGCACGATCTGGGCTGCCGCATAAAACCCCATCGGCTGGGAGTTCAGCAGCCCGCAGGCAAAGACATCCGGATGATGGCATTTGAGCCAGGCAGAGACATAGGCCAGATGGGCAAAGCTCGCTGAATGACTCTCGGGAAAACCGTATTCGCCGAACCCCTTGATCTGGTCGAAACAGCGCTTGGCGAATTCTTCGTCATAGCCGCGTGCGACCATGCGGGTGACCATCTTCTCCTCGAACAGGTGGATCTTGCCGCGCCGGCGAAAGGTTGCCATGGCGTGGCGCAGTTCGTTGAGTTCATGGTCGGTGAAATTGGCTGCCACCATGGCAAGCCGCATCGCCTGTTCCTGGAACAGCGGCACGCCGAGCGTCTTCAGGAGCACCGCAGTGAGTTCGTCAGCCGGCCCGTGTTCGGGAGACGGCGAGGGGATAACGGTCGGCTCTTCCTGGTTGCGCCGTCTCAGATAGGGGTGAACCATGTTGCCCTGAATCGGTCCTGGCCGCACGATCGCGATCTCGATTACCAGATCGTAGAACTCCCGGGGTTTGAGCCGGGGCAGCATGCTCATCTGGGCCCGGCTTTCGATCTGGAAGACACCTATCGTGTCTGCCTCGCAGATCATCTGGTAGGTCTGGCGGTCGTCGCGCGGAATGCTGGCGAGGTCATGGTCCACACCATAATGATCCTTGAGCAGTTCGAAACACTTGCGGATGCAGGTCAGCATGCCCAGCGCCAGTACATCCACCTTGAGAATGCCCAGTGCGTTGATGTCGTCCTTGTCCCATTCGATGAATGTGCGGTCGTCCATCGCGGCATTGCCGATCGGAACAGTTTCGCTTAAGGGCCCCTCGGTCAGCACGAAACCGCCCACATGCTGGGACAGGTGGCGGGGAAACCCCACCAGTTCCTCGGTCAGGGCCAGAACCCGCATGAGATGAGGGTCTTCGGGGTCGAGCCCGGCTTCGCGGATGCGTTCCTCGATCATGTCGCCACCGCTGCCCGAACCCCACATGGTGCCGGCAAGGGCGGCGGTGGCATCCTCTGTCAGCCCCATCGCCTTGCCGACTTCGCGGATGGCGCTGCGCCCGCGATAGGTGATGACGGTAGCGGCAATGCCTGCTCGGTGCCGGCCATAGCGGTCATAGATATACTGGATGACTTCTTCGCGCCGTTCGTGCTCGAAATCCACATCGATGTCGGGCGGTTCGTTGCGGGCCTCGGATACGAACCGCTCGAACAGCAGGTCGACCGACGTCGGGTCGACGGCCGTCACACCCAGGCAGTAACACACCACCGAGTTCGCAGCCGACCCCCGGCCCTGACACAGGATCGGCGGCTCGAGGCTACGGGCATGGCGCACGATGTCGTGGACGGTTAGGAAGTAGGGCGCATAGTCAAGCGTGGCGATGAGGGCCAGTTCCCGTTCCAGGTCGCTCTTCACCTTAGGCGAGATACCGTCGGGAAACCGCCAGTCCACGCCTGCCCGGGTCAGCTCTTCCAGGTGGGCTTGCGGGGTCTTGCCGGCCGGCACCGGTTCGGTGGGATATTCGTAGCGCAACTCGTCGAGAGTGAAGCGGCACCGGTCGGCAATCTCCATGGTGCGGGCGACCGCGTCTTCAAAACCCTTGAACAGCCGCTCCATTTCTTCCGGCGGCTTGATGTGACGCTCGGCATTCTTGTGCAGCCGGTAGCCTGCCTCGTCGATCCGGCATTTCTCCCGGATGCAGGTCAGCACATCCTGAAGCGGCCGGCGCGCCGGTTCATGATAGTGAACGTCATTGGTGGCAGCCATGGGCACCCGGGTACGTGCGCCCATGGCTGCCAGAAGTTCCATGCGGCGGCGGTCGTGACCGTTGTGGAGGCAGTGGATGCCCAGATAAAGCGATCCGGCAAGGGTCCGGTTGAGGTTTTGCAGGGTCTCTTCGAATTCCGCACTGGGGTCATTTGGTGCAAGGGCTATGAAAATCTGGCCGTCGGCATGGGCCAGCAGATCGGCCAGATGCAGAATGCAATCGCCTTTCTCCGCCCGCCGCTTGCCCAGGGTCAGGAGTTGGCAGAGCCGTCCGTAGGCGGCCCGGTCACTTGGGTAACACAGCAGGCTCAGACCCTCCTGCAGATCGAGCCGGCATCCGACAATCAGGCGGATGTCTTCAGCCTTCGCCGCCACATGGGCGCGCACGACGCCGGCAAGTGTGTTGCGGTCGGTCACTGCGATCGCGGCAAGGCCTTGCCTTTTTGCCATTGTGACAAGCTCATCGGGATGCGATCCGCCGCGCAGGAAGCTGAAGTTGGTCGAGACCTGCAACTCGGCATATCCGGTCATCGCAATGCTGCCTGATCATCGACATTCCCCACCTCTGTCATTCTTGTCCGAGCCTTCAGCGAGGGCGAGAATCCATTGGCATCTGCTGTGGACTGTGGCGGCGGCGAGTGGATCTTCGCCTCCGCTTGCGCTCCGGCAAAGATGACGGGGAGGGAGAGCGATTTATGGGGGATGTGCGGCCCGTCGGAACATCGGCATTCCCCACCCCCGTCATCCCCGCGAAAGCGGGGATCCAGGGCTATCCCGGACATCATTAAGGTGCGCCTCTGGGTTCCCGCTTGCGCGGGAATGACGAAGCGGGGTGAGCTTCGGTCCTTCATGCGAACAGCCCGTGCAGGCGCCAGACGGGTGGGCCCTTGGCACCGGGGTCCTGATAGAGGCCTTCGCGAAAAATCCAGTAGCGGTGTCCTTCCGAATCCTCCACGTCGTAATAGTCGCGCACCTGTTCGCGTTCGCCCAGGTCGTGCCACCACTCGGGGAAAATCCGTTCCGGCCCCTCCGCATGGACCACCCGCCTCAGCACGCGGCGCCAGCGGAACATCATGGGCGGACCGTCGGGGATCTCGGCGACGGCATCGATCGGCTCAGGCCGCTCGAGGAGCCGTAAAGGCCGTGCCGGCAATCCGGCCTGCGACCACCCGGTGGATGGTTTCACAGCCGGCGCACCGGCGTGGACGGAATGTTCGGCGCGCTCGGGGATATGACTTTGATGAGGGACCGTGCGGCGTACCGCACGCGTCCCCAGTCGGTTCGAAAGCCGGTCGATCAATTCGTCGAACACGGGCCCGTCCTGAGCGGCCGCGTCCGCGCCGGCAAAACCTGCCTGCGCATCGTCAAGCGGCTCGGCGATATCGGCATTGAGGATCACCATGTCGACGCCATATCCCGGATCGATGGTTTCGAGCTTGCCGGCAAACAGCTTTTTCAGGTGTTCCGGGTTGCGGGTCGGTCGGGCCATGCCGATGGAAACAGGCGAAACCCCGCCATCGCTGCGGTAGGCGGCATAGGTGAGACGACGCGCGCCGACACCGTCTTTCTCAAGCAGCGCCTTCAGGTCATCAAGCAGGCGGTCAAGCGTCGCCTCAAAGCTTTCCGTGGCCAGGATCGGCTCGGCAAACCGTGCCCACGACCGGTAAGCAGGCGCGGGAGCCAGGGGTGACACCGGCTCCGCGTGGTTGCCCAGCGCCTGGTCGAGACGGGTCAGCACGGCGTCACCCGCCTGGCGGGACGGGAAACGGCGGGCAACGCTGGGACGGGGCAGGTCGGCCAGCTGGCCGATGGTCTTAAGGCCGAGCCGGTTGAGCAGCGCACCGGCCTGGGGCTCAAGCCGCAGGGCCTCGACGGGCAGGTGCGACAGGGCATCGGCAACATGACCGGGCGTGATAATCCGGTCCTGCCAGGCCGTGGGGCCTGCACGCGAGAATCGGGCGATCGCCCAGGCGGCACCCGGGGTTTCGGCAAGGCCCAGGCGGGTTTCAAAGCCCATCTCACCCAGCCGCTCTCCCAGGTCGCGCAGCAGGGCCTCTTCACCGCCCACAAGGTGGGCTGCCCCGGTGACATCGAGCCACAGACCATCATGGCGGTTCGGGTTATCGCCGGCGTCCACATTGGTCCAGGGCGTATAGCGCACGCACCAGTTGGCCAGTGCGTGCAGGGTCCGGGCGTCCTTGCCCAACTCCGCCGGCTGGGTCTCCAGCGCGGGCAGGATCGCCCGCGCATTGGCCAGTGCCATGCCGTCCTGTACGCCGCCGATGCGGGCGTGCGCGTCGGCCATCATGATGGCGATGCCGCGTGCGTTCTTGGTGGTGAAAGCAAACGGCGCCGGCTTGTCTTGCGTCTTGTCCGAAGGCTTACCCTGTGGCAGCGAAGTTGTCTGCGTGCGGCGCGCGGCGATCTCGCGGTTGCGCCGGTCGATCGGCAGTTGCGGCAGCCATACGGAAACGATACGTCTCATCAGATCGCTCCCCGTTCAAATGATTTATCCAGTCGACGTGCCATGACCCCGGCCGCCCGCCCCGGCAGCGGGCCAGTTCGATCTGCCAGCGAAAGGCGCCCGGCGCCCGGATATCGAAAACATCGGGCGCCCCGACGGCGGCGGAAATCCGCCAGCGGGTGTGGGCAGCGGTCGCAGCCAGTCTGTTATGAGGGCGCATCAACAACGCCGGTGTGCGGCCATTGCCGGCCATGAGACTCAGGCGTCGGGTCTGGGTGAAGGTCGCATCGTCTACCTCGCCGACCACGGCCCCAAGACATCCGGTGCGCACCCCTTCCTCCATGGCCCATAACAGGTCGGTATCGCGGCGCACGTCGACAAAGACAAAGCGCCCCGGATCGAGGCCAAAGCTGCGCAGCCCGTGGCTGTAGACCGGCCCATACTCGCGCCGGGCCGATGTGTTCTGGCACCACAGCACCGGTCGCGCCTCCTTTTTGTCCGTATCCGTATCGACGACGGACAATTGCCTGAGCAGGGCGAGTGCAAAGCCAGTGGCCGCCCCGGTGTCGCCGGGGCCTGAGCCGCAAACCTCGTGGAGTGCATCGGTCGCCAGGCCGCCACCGTTTGAACCATCGGGCAGGCGGGCATCGATCTCATCGAGCCCGAACCGCCAACTCGCCTTTTCCTCAAGAACAGCGTCGCCACCACCGAGTTCAGGCGCTTGCTGCTCCATTTTCATCACCTGGGCCTTCAGCGCCGCCAGGACCTGTTTCCGGTCATCGGCCTGGAGGTGTGTCGGTTCTGTCTCATCCCTGACCGGTAACGCCTCCACACCGTCATTCCGGCGAAAGCCGGAATCCGGAGACCGATCCGCTGTTTCTGCGGCAAGGCCCACTGGACCCCGGCCTGCGCCGGGGCGACGGGAAGTAATGAGGTGAGCCGTCATTGAGCGTTCCAGGATTGTCGTTCCAAATGTTCTCTATTTGTTCTATCTTTTTCATGCCGCCGGAGTCAAGCCGGTCTGCTCATGCCCCTCACATCAATCGCCACAATCGGGCAACGCACTTTCAGGCTTTACGGCACAGCCTGTGTGGCCGATTGTAGTGTCAGGTCCAAACAAACACCGCGATACCGCCCCATGCTGAAACGTCTCAAGCCCGACCCCGTCCCCTCCATCAACCCAGTCCCTGAACATCGGGTCGAGGGCCGCCGCAAGGAACTCTACGACGACACCAAGAAAGTCCTGCAAGTGCCCTGGATGGGCGTCGTGACCATGGCTCTGGCAGACTACCAGGAATTCTACGAGGTCCTCTGGCAGACTGCGCGTCCGATCATGCAAAGCGCTGAAGCCATAGAGGCCTGCCGGGCTCTCAGGCAGGAGATCGAAGCGGAGGTCATAAAGCTCAACCCGCCGAAACGCATCGCAACGCTGGAAAATATCGGTTATTCGCCGCGTGAAATCGACACCATCCGGCAGGCTATTGAAGTCTTCTCCCACGGCAATTTTCTTTACACCATGATGGCGACGCTTTCCCGTCTGGCTTTGGAACAGGGCAGGCTTCCCGATCACAAGGAGGCCAACACTTTCGACGGGCGTCATGCGCCGGATGTCGATGTGCCGTTCGTCCTGGTGGAAGAACACCATGCCGACGATCAGACGAGACAGGTCTATGCCTCGATCCGCGACACGCTCGGCCTGCCGTTCGTGAACACCGACTACCGGGCGCTGGCCCGCTGGCCGAGTTATTTCAGGATAGCTTGGGGCGATCTGGCACCGGTCGCCACGACAAAACCCTATGAGGAAATTGTCGCCGGCATGCACCGGCGTTTCGTCGAGGAAGCCATCACCTTGCCGAACCCGCTCGGCAGCCAGGCCGATGCGTTAAAACAGGCGGCAGAGCGTTCGGCATCGCTCGCGGAGGTCCTGGAAGTCAACCGGTTGTTCCAGTGGCTGCTGCCGGG
>JAJFHC010000295.1 GCA_021775835.1 Hyphomicrobiales bacterium
CCCATCTTGTTTCGTAGCGTCGCCGGATGAGAAATCCGTTCCGCTATTTCAAGACCTCGCCACATGTCATCCGGCTGGTAGTCATGATGTGCGGTCGCTTCCCCCTGTCATTGCGGCAGGTCGAAGATCTACTCCACGAACGAAGGATCGACGTCAGCTACGAAACCGTACGCGCATGTTGGAACCGGTTTGGGCCGTTGTTTGCTTCTGAGAGCAAAAAGAAGCGCAAGGCGTCGGTGCGGAGTCTGCCGCAATGGAGGTGGCATTTGGGTGAGGTCTTCGTGCGGATCAACGGTGAAGTCCGCTACCTGTGGCGGGCCGTTGACCACGAAGGAGAAGTCCTTGAAGTATTCGTCACGAAGAAGCGAGACCGCAAGGCTGCTTTGAGATTATTGAAGAATGCAATGAGGAGACACGGCAGCCCAAGGGCGGTAGTGACAGACCGCGTTCGCTCATATCGCGCCGCGATGAAGGTTATCGGAATTGCTGGGCGTCAAGTGACGGGTTGGTGGCTCAACAACCGTGCTGAAAACTCACGTCAGCCGTTCCGGCGAGGAGAAGGCGCCATGGCCAGGTTCAGAGACATCAAGAGCCTCCAGAAGTTTGCTTCCGCTCACGCTTCGATTCACAACCATTTCAACCAAGACCGCCACTTAAACCGCCGCGATGTTTTTAAACAGAACCGCTCCGCCGCGTTGGCCGAGTGGCGTCAACGGGCTGCATAACAACTGCCGCTGTCTGGCGCTTTGGAGACTGGTTCGCGTTATCCTGACAGTGCCCCGGCGAGTTCTTTGGAAATTCGTGCGGTCGCTCCTCATTAACGTGACAGTGCTCCGCCGATGGCTGGACTGAAACCACTCACGACGCCAAATGGATCAAAAGCATGCGCCCGGCACATCGATTGATGTGGATCAACAGGCCGTCACCGCACTGGTTCTAGAATTGGGAAACTGGTGGTCTGGCTGAAAGGCCTATTCAAGGGAAGGAGAGAGAAATGATCGAATTCATGATCGGTCGACTTAAACGATTTTTTCCAGAACTGAATTTTGCGTCGGGACAGGCATCCGAACAGGGCGAGGACCGGCCCGACAGATCCCGCCGCATGATGTTGATTGGCGGGGTGGCACTTGTCGCCACCGGCTTGTTGCTTCCCGGTCTGACGACGCCGGCCGAGGCCCATCGTCGTCGACGCAGCAGACGACGCGGGTGGCGTGGACACCGTCATCACAGCCGCCGCCGCAGCCGGTACCGGTACCACAACCGCCGCCGCAGCCGGTATGATTATCATGACCATCGAGAAAGCCGGTATCACTACCATAATCGTCGGCGCAGCAGGCGCGGTGGTGTTGAATTTTACTTCGGGTTCTAAGAACATTCCGGATGATCTGGTGATCTTCCAGGCGCGGGAGGTCACTGGATTTTTCAACGGGCTGCATCGTGACCGGGCGGCTAAGTGACAACAGTCAAGGCAATTTCCCAAATGACCTGGACCTCACCGTCTGTATGGCGCTTTCGCGACAGGGTGCTTATCGCCGTGGTGATGGCAATGCTGTTGGGCGCAGAATTATCGATTGCCTGGTCGCAAACCAACCAGACCCTCCCAAAGCTTCACACCAACGAACAATACGTCGACGATCTGACCGAACACGGCACGCTCAACATCGATGACGTCAAATCCGTGTTTAGCTTTGTCCTGGGGAGTCTTCCCGACCGTGTTCGTGTCTATCCGACCGAAAACTACTACTATTTCTACTTCTACCAGCGCGGTATCAAGTATGCAGGGAATCTGCGTTTTGACGTCGAGGCACGCGACAAGGGTCTCCTGAGTTTTGCCTATTTCAAGGACACGACAGGATGGCACGAAGACGAAAGTGACCACCACGCCCTGTTAGGCCCCGACGACGGCGTGGCTCTGGAGAAAATCGGTGACCTGGTTTACCAGGTCCGGCTTGGCGGCAAGAGCGTCACCTTCGAGTTGAACGATCTTTCTGCGGTCAAACCGCCGCCGTCTGCGCGAGGCGAAGACGAAGACTATCTGGGTCCCGTATTTGATGAATCGGGCCTGCGGTTCTTTTTGATGTTTGACCGCAAGCTTAAGGTTTTCCACTACGTCCTGGACGAAACAATTCCTGTCAATGATGAGTTGATTTCCGTGCCAGACCTGAAGCATTTCCTGATCGGCAGGCGGACCGGATTTGCGTTCCACACCGATCGCGAGCACAGCAGGCGCATTCTGATCGCGGTCTATGGTCCTAACGTGGACGTCAACAATTACCTGGACGGCCCATTCGATCAATTGCCGGACAATTTCATTAAGGGCGAGGCGTTGAAACACGCGCTTGTGTTGGCCAAACCTGGCATTGAAAACAAGATCGACCGGTTCGGAATTTCAATGGACGGTGAATCGCGCGAGTCCATCGCGCCCTATATCGAATATGAGATGGTGGGCGATCTGGCGAAGGCCGAGCAATGCGCCATGAGTGGATCAAAGTCGCCGGTCTATCTTTGCCTTGAAGCGGTTTATGCGGAGCACTATTGAAGGGGCCTCAATCTGACGTGGTGCGGAACGCCATCATGTTAGCTATTTTTCCGCCAACAGACTGAGATGAATTGACCATAGAAAACCGCCGGACACAGAGGAATTCGTCGAAATGTATTTTTCGTTTTTATTCCCATTGCGATGGTTCCGGCGACGTGCAGGTCCGTATTTGATCGCTTTCCTTTTTGCGATAAATTTGTTCGCGGGGATGGGCCAGGCCTTTGCATTGACGGGCCCTGAAAAGTATGTCGGCGAGGTTGGTAACCGGGCCGTCGTCATCGCGCGCAATGGCGGCACGAACCGTCAATTGACGGCGCATTTCAGAGATATGCTGCATCAGTACTCAAGCATCAAAGCCGTGGCGCCCCAGTTTCTGGGACCATATCGCGGAACATTGCCGGGCGCCAAAAAGCGCGAATATCAGCATCTGGTGGAAGACTATACCGCCCGGTTGTTTGCTGGCTATTCGAAGCGGTTTGCCGGCCAGAAGATGCAGGTCACGGGAAGCCGGAAAAGAGGAAGCCGCCATACGGTTGTAACAACGCAGGTTCTTTATGGCAGCAACGTGACGTCCAGCCCGATCAAATGGATGGTGATGGGGCGTCAGAATGGTTACACGATCGTCGACATCAATGTTTACGGTGTCTGGCTTTCGATCCACCTTCGGTCGGAATTCAAAAAAGTCCTGCACAGATCACACGGAAATTTCGGCGCGCTTTTTTTGTATTTGAAGAAATAGAGCATTGTTCGCCCACACTGAAGCATTTGATGACGCCAAATCAGTTCACTCTGTTGGGCCGAATGGACAACGTCCTGAGGGTGTTGTCACACCAACTGAATGACCCATTGCTGGCGTCCCGGTACTGTAGTGGGATGCAGAGCATTTCCAATGCCCGATACAGATTTCCGCCCGCGATCATTCAACACGCAGTCTGGTTGTATTTCCGATTTCCGCTCAGCTTTCGCGATGTTGAGGATCTGCTGGCGGAACGCGGTATTGATGTTTCTTACGAGACCCTGCGGCGATGGGCCCTGAAGTTCGGATTGGGCTATGACCGTAGGTTGAAAAGATTGCACCCCCAGCCAGATGGGCGTTGGCACCTTGACGAAATGTTTGCCTCCATCAACGGCAAGAGGATGCATTTGTGGCGGGCGGTGGATAGCGAGGGCGATGTGCTCGACATTATGGTTCAATCCCGCAGAGACAAGAAAGCCGCGCTCAAATTGATGCGCAAACTGCTGAAGAAGCAAGGCTATGCACCCGATGCCGTTGTGACTGACAAACTCCCATCCTACGGGGCTGCATTGCGCGAACTTGGTATGCAGGGCGCCGTTCACTAGTCGAGGCTATTGAGATCCGACAGGTCATCTACTGGCGTTGTCGGCACTACGGAATCCGGTGGCAACGACGGCGTCGTTACCGGCGGTGCCGTGCGGTCGGCATCGCCTACCGGTGCCGGCGCCTCAAGGTCTCTGGCGCTGGTGACACCCCAAAGCCCTTTGATAAGGGCGGGAGAGATTCGTCCGTTTTCGGTCAGTCCGTACTTGGACTGGAACCGGCGAATGGCGGCTGTGGTCCGTCGGCCGGGTTTGCCGTCGATCGGTCCGGGATCGTAGCCAAGGCTGGCCAACAGGCTCTGAACTTCGCGGACTTCGGCAGTCTGTGGGTCGTCGCCGGTGATCCCCGATATGCAGCACACGGAAGTGTAGGCCTCCGGAACCGCCGATTTGAGCCAGCACTGGGCACGTGCTCCCTGGATGCCCGGCTTCACGTAGGTCCATGCCCGACATCTGGAATCCGCTTCACAAGCCTCTATGCAGGGCCCGGGATTTGTCTGTTCGATTTCGAAGTTCCTGTAGTCGAGGCCTGGCCTGTCGACATCAACTTCAACCGCCCGAGCTCCAAATGCCGAGATGACGAAGACAACCAGCGCGATCGGGAAGAAACGCATCAGAACGAAATACCCTTGCATCGCATATCGGTCTTGTTGAGCCATTTTGTGCTCGTCCTCTTTTCATGGGTGATACATTTGGGTGGACGCTGGGTGCGCCGTGGGGTCTGAGTAGACCCGGGCCTGCGCTGCTGGCCCCCTATCCGAGGCGGACGATTGCGGTCACGGTTGCCTGTAGCGCCAATGATGCCCTGAATGATGGCTCCCGCCGCCGCGGCTGCCGCCGCCGACGTCTGGGTGTTGTGGCGGGGTTGCTGGCCTGCAGTTCCGGTGTTGTAGATGCACTGGTACCGGCCGTCCTTGAAGATCTTGACGTTGACCAGACGGTTTCCAAACTGGCGGCGGCAGTCGGCCCAAGCCTGGCGGGAACGCCCTTTGGCGGACTGATAACAGTTGAATCCTCCGTTTGCCTTGATTTTTCCGGCATACCAGCCGGACCCCGGATTGTTGGCTCTGCACCAAGCGCTCGCGGTCTTTTTCGTCGGTCGGCAATAGTAGGTACCGTCTTTGCGCGGCTTACCCGCATAGTATCCTCGGCCGTGTTGCCGGCGGCAGTAGGCATTGTTCTCGGCCTGCTGTTGCTTGCGCGATTTCTCGCAGTCGAAACCGCCCTTGGCGTTGATCTTGCCAGCCCTCCAGCCGGAGCCCTTATTGTTGGCATTGCACCAGTTATCGGCGGTTTTCCGGCTCGGGATACAATAGTAAGTACCGTCAGCGCCCGGTTTTCCGGCATGA
This sequence comes from Hyphomicrobiales bacterium, assembly GCA_021775835.1. The sequence goes on from JAJFHC010000295.1 coordinate 5,227, forward strand.
TAGCCCGGCCCGTGATCTCGTCGGCAGCGCTCGTTCCGCGTGGCGACCGCTTGGCTCTCACATTTCTTCCCGGCGCGTTTCAGCTTGGCCTTGACGGGGTCGGCGGCGGGGTTGGTAACCGTTGCCAGTGATCCAGTCCAACGCTTGATGGCAGGCTGATCACAGGATGAGACAGCCTGTTCGGCCGACCGGATGGCGTCGCGCAGGCGTTCGACCCGGCTCAGACCGCCAGCGATCTTGTCTCTGAGGTCGGAGCATTTCGCTCCCCCGGCTTGAGACAACGCGCTGCGGGCGCGGCTCAGACTGCTTTCCGCGCTGCCGAGATCGCCGCTGGAATAGGTTCGCTTTGCGTCCTCGTAGCTGGCATTCGCAGCGATGATGCCATCGCCTGTGCGCAATGCGGATGTTATCGCAGGGTGGCTCTGGTTACCATATCGCTGACGCACCCGTTCGATGGCCGCAACGTTGCAGGAGCTTACAGCGTTGCCGATCTCGCGCAATACCTCGTCAAGGCGATCAGCCTTGTCGAGGCCGCTGGCAATCTTGCCGGCAAGGTCAGAACAATCGGGCTTTCCGCCGAGCCCGTCGATGGCGGCCTTGGCGCCGTTAAGGTTCGAACGGACGTTTGCCAACTGGCCGGCGGCATACGCCTGTTTGGCGGTGTCGTAGGCTGCATGAGCATTGCTCACCGCAGCAACAATCGGAGTGAGTTTAGCAACATGGTCCTTGGCCGCCTGCGAGCCGTCCGCGGCCGCCTGGTTCAGCTTCGACATGATTTCGGCATTTTGCGAAGGACTGCAGGTGGCATCCGACAGTTCGACCCTGGGCTCGCCCCATGCGTCCTGATAGGCGACGAGCGCGTCCGCGACGCAATGCTCCACGCGCGCACCGGCATCGCTTGCCTCGGCGTTGACTGTTTCGGGATCGGGGAGGTCGGATTGCGCCGCTGAGTTCTCCGGGACGCTGGTATCAGCGGGAACTGGACATGTGGCCTCGATCTCGGCGAGACGCGCGCTTAACGTGTCGGGGGTGGGAGACACGGTCAGACTGCGGTAGCGCCAAGCGGCGGACGACGACACACCGCTTCCGCTTGGCGGGTCCGCATCGCGTTCATTCCAGCTCTCCAGGACGTCGCCCCGGCAACCGATATTCCTGCTGCTGAGTTGTTCCAGTTCGGCCAGAATTGCGCGCGGTTTTTCAGCCACCGGCGCAAAGGCCAGCGGCCGCAGACACTGCTTGATCCCCTCGATGATTTCCTGAGTCGGCTCCGCGATGTTACCGATTCGCCGCTGGGCGTCGCGCATGGCATCATGGGCGGTCCTGAAACGTTCCTCCAGGTTTCCGAACTCTCCAGCCAGGGCATCTGCCTCACCCTTTGTGGCCGCGATCTCCGACATCGCCTGTTCTCTGGCAGCAGCCGCGCTGCTTTGGTCTTGCCCGTCGCTGGTACCTCCGCTCTCGAGGGTCGAACCCTCAGCGATGCTGGCCTTCAGGCGGACAATGATTGCCTGCGCCTCCTGCGCCGTAGTGAGTGCCTCGCCGAGGCGCGAGCGTCCGGTGGCCTTGTCCGGGGCCGTGCGAATGCCTTCAGGTGCGGCGCAAACCATATCGACGGACGACGACAAAGCCGCCTGATCGCCCTTTATCGCGCCCGCAAGCGTCGCCGCCTGTGCCGCGGTGTCGCCGCCCGGAGCGGTCGTTTCCGCGCCCTCGCAGACGGATGTGTCGATCCCGTCCAGGCGTTCTCTCAGCCGGCTCGCCCTGACCGACAGATCGATACCGTCTGTCAGGGCCTGGCGTGCGATCAGTTTCTGCCGATCATAGGTCGTGCACCACCGATCGATTCCGCCGGAGTACCGACGAATGCGATTGAGATCCTTGTCGACCGCCGCCAACGTATCGTTCAGCGTTTCTTCCAGTTGCCTGATTTCCTCGGCCAACTGGTCCCACTGAGCCTCGTTGAGTACGGCGCTGACCATTTCCGCCAGGCGATTGTCCATGGCGCTGCCGATACCTCTGGCGATGTTGGACAGAACCTTTTGTACACCGGTCAGTTCCGGAGCGATCTGGCGACCAACCGCCTTGCGCTTTGCCGCGATCTTGGCTGCCTTGGCCTTGATCCACTGGAGCGGGGTACCGGAATTCGGCAGCCGACGCCGGTGAGCCTCGAGAAACTCCTTTGCAGCGGCGGTCTCGTCGATACCCATCGCCTTCGCCTGGTTGGCAAACTCGAACATGGCGCTGTACCGGGCGGTGGCGCTGCAATGGTGGAATTCGTCGTATGCCGCGCCGGTGTTGCCGGTGCGCTCGTAGGTTGAATTGTAAATTCGGACACATTGGCCGTCGCCATGGGACCAACTGGTGCGCAGAAAATTGTCGCCCCATTTTATTAGTGCGACCTCCGCGTCGATAAGTTTCAGATAGAGATCTCCAGGTGTGAGACCGAAGGCACCGGGGGCAATCACGTTCTGAGCCGCTCCGGGAATGGGGACGAAGTCGCCGACCGTGCCGGCACCGCCGCCGGCGTCAAAGGCAAAATTGACCGCCGCTTTCAGCGCCGCCCGCGACTGTTCCTTAACTTCTTTCTTCCATTCGTCGCCGATGACTTTCCATGCATCGTCGGTGCGCCCGTTTGACAGCGCCTGCACAATCTGCCGCGCCGCGCCGGCATGCTTGACGGCCCTGTCCCACACGGTCTTGGAATTGACATGGCCCATTTCTTCAAGAGCATCGCTGACGATCGTTCCAAACCCCTGCGCGCCCCAACTGGCAGCCTGGTCAGCTACCGCCATGTAGTCGCCACCCGAGAGGGCGCCTGCGAACTCGCCCACCGCTGCAGGATTTTCTTCGATAGCTTTTAGAATCGCCGTCTTGTATTTGGCCTTGTATTTTGCCGCTAGGGACGGCGCGTCGCGCGCCATTTCCTCATCAATGAGCTGGCCGAGAGGTTTACCCCGACGGGCACTGGGCAGGATCGTCCCGTCGGTTGTGCGGTCGTAGATGCGCCCGCCGACCACGGAGGCATCGCGTTCCATGCGGTCGCGGGTGAAGATACGTCGCTTGAGGGCGTCGACCTTTTGCTCGGCGGCCGATTTCTCCCGGCTGCCTGAGAGCGCTGCGCGGCGTCCCGCAAGTTCACCGCGAAGCCAGCTCAGAACTTTCTGCCGCTGCGTCGCGTTGAGCTGCCGGACCGGATCGCCCGCAGTCTGCAGTGCGTTACCCTTGCCTGTCGCCTTGTCGATAAGCTTGTTCAGAGCGCCTGCGAATGTAGACTCCGCATTCGGCAATGCGGGGCAGGAACTTGCCGCCTGTGCCTGATTGGCACCAGCCGCGAGAGCGCCTGCCATCACAAGGGTAGCCAGAGTAAGGTGTTTCAATTGCGACATCATCGCGTTCCTTGTCTGTCTGAAAACGCGCAACACAGACAATCGGACCAGGATGATCGCCTCTTTCCGAACAACCTGGCGAAACCAAGGTCAGATTTCATCAACATTTTAGATTGGCAAGGCCGGGCGAGGCGTTGATATCGATCAATTCGAGATTGGGCGAGCGCGAGACATCACCGAGGCATCGTCAACTTAGCAAACAGCGGACGCACGAAACTTGCGTGTACCCAATCGTTACGCGGCAACAGTTGCTAGAGCCCATATGTTCGTCGCCACGTTCCGGAACTGGCGTAGTATTTTGCGGCTGATGAGATGGTGCTGAACGTTGAAAGTGTTGTAGACGGCAGAGTGAGTGGACAGGAATCGTTGAGCTGATTTGGCCGAGTTGATCCGCTTCATCCGTCGTTCCCGTTGCCGGACTGGCAAGTGAGAATTCTCTGCCCGGTTGTTCGTCCTACCACCAATATCATGATGTTTGGCAAGTCCCAATTCCCTCAAAGCGGCGCCGTATGATGGCGGCTTGTCAGTAACAAATGCATCAGGCACAAAACCATGTTTCTTCAGCAATTTGCCCACCAGCTTGAGAGCAGCTTTTTTGTTTCGCTGCGATTGCACCAAAATATCAAGGACTTCGCCTTCGGCATCAACGGCCCGCCAAAGGTACATGCGCTGGCCGTTGATTGAGACGAAGACTTCATCCAGATGCCAGCGTGCATCGGCGCTAGGTCGGTTCTTTCTCAGGTTTGCGGCGTAGGCCCTGCCAAACTTCAAGCACCAGCGGCGAACGGTCTCGAAACTCACATCGATACCACGTTCAGCGAGCAGGTCTTCGATGTCCCGAAAGCTCAGGGGAAAACGGAAGTACAGTCAGACGGCATACCGGATGATCTCAGGCGGAAATCGATGGCGGGCGTAGGAAATATTCTGAATCCCACGACAGTACGAAAACGTTAGCAATCGGTCACTCGGTTAATGTGACAGTTCCTCGAAAACAATTCGTCGCGGCAGTTGAAACAGAGTCTCGATGACGGCGAATTGCTGCTCATCGTACAGATCAGCAATGCGGTTCAGGAAGCTCATGCTTACTCGGTTTTGAGCAAATACAATGTTGGCCGAATTCAATTGCACGACGTGCCGCGAACAAAAAATCCGTAACTCCGGTTCTTTCCACACGTTTGACTGGGGGCAAGGTTCCGTCTCCTGAAATAGCGCATTTTGTCGTCTGGGCTCCCACACGCCCTAGTTCGGAGGACTGGAACATGACGGCGTCACCGCGTGCAGCACAAGAGCGCGCGCCTGCACAAAATGGCGCAAATTCATCTGGCTACACCTGCTCATCCTGACCGTCGTGGTTATGGCGGTCCTGAGCGTGACGGCAATGCAGATAGGTGCAGCATGACCGCCCAAATTGGCGTTCATTCGGAAGCCGGTAAGTTGCGGACTTTACTGGTCTGCCGGCCGGGTCAGGCTCATGAGCGGCTCACGCCGGCGAACTGTGAGAACCTCCTGTTCGACGATGTCTTCTGGGTGCAGCAGGCGAAGGCTGATCATCATGATTTTTGCACCAAAATGTCAGATCGGGGCAATGAGGTGCTGGAGATGCACGACCTACTTACAGAAACGATGGCAAATACGCCGGCACGAAAGTGGCTTCTCAATCGTAGGCTAATTGAGCGCCACGTCGGTGTCGGCACGGCCGCCGAGTTGCGCGGTTGGATGCGCCAATGCTTCACCACAATTCGCACAATAATTCGCGCTTTCCATCACATTGCTTCTCGCTTCGTGTCCGAAAGAGGATACGGCACGGGAAACAATGACCCTTGATCTCAATCAACCTCTCGACCCCCTGGCCGGGTATAATTAAAGGCACTGCTGAATTCAGGCGGGAAGCGCAGAGCAATCATCAAGCATGCTCCACCTCGCAAATCACTGGACCGGCCATGCAAGGACATCGTTCCATCCCAGTATTTTTCATATGTTATTTCGCCGTGTTGAGTTCACTGACGGCTCAAGCTGACGCGGCTCAAACAGCAGATGCAGTATCACCTAGAGTTCATAGGTGTGATCGCCTTGCCGCTCATCCTCACGACGACGCTGCTGTCGTCGCAGGCGTCAGTTATGCCCAACTTGATGCCGCGGCAGCGGTCACTGCCTGCGAGGAAGCTCTTGGCAAGTTTCCCGATACGCTTCGCTTTCTCACGCAGCTCGGTCGGGCGCAGCACAAGGCAGGACGCCACGCCGATGCTCTGCGGACGTGGCGGGCCGGGCAGATCAAGGGCAGTGCCCAATCGATTGTCTTTATCGCCAGCATGTACAAGTTTGGCCAGGTCGTGCGCCAAAATCCCCAGGAGGCCCTGCGCTTATATGAGGCGGCTGCGAATGTGGGCAATGTCAGTGCCATGGTCTTTGCGGCAGGCATGCATCTTCGTGGCGAAGGGACGGCAAGGAACAGTCGACGCGCCGCAAACTGGTATGACAAGGCGGCCCAACGGGGCACCGGCGAGGCGATGACGCACCTGAGCATCATGAATGCGTTCGGCAGGGGAGTGCCGCGGAACCCGGTGCGGGCTGCCTCACTGATACTTGAGGCCTATCGCCTGGACGATAAGAAGGCGCACGGTATTCTAATGGAACAACCACGTGAGTTGTCTCCGGCCGTCCGTAAAGAAATCCAACGGCGTTTGGCTGCAGCGGGTCTATACGATGGGAGACTAGACGGCCAATTCGGACCCGCTACGAAACAGGCGATCAGGGCTCTCCCCAAGGACTGAGAAATGTCCTCTGCCGGAATATCCGGCGCCTCAATTTTGGCTGTCCTGATCAGAAATCAATGCTTTGACGGTTGCATGCAACAGCGCCAGAGGCACGGTCCCTGCTGTTGCCTCAACGCGAAGTTGTGTTGCATTTCTCGGGCTTGTTGTCTGCGTCATGGACGCATAGGGCAGGATACCAAGCGGTCCATGTCCGACGTGCCAGTGCCAATCTGGCAGAATGGAGTTGATCAGGGTGAGGCAAGTGTCGACGGAGGCCGTGTAGTTTGGTACCGGCTGGCCTGCCCTGAGACAATCGAACGTCGTGGCGATCATGTGATCCAGATCCCGGTCTTTTCCCGTCGCCGTACTGATCCGGTCTTCCAGACTTTGCAGATCGGAAGTCATGCCAACTTCTCCGACTTAAAAAATGGCGCTGGCGGGCATCCGATTTCGGGCCGAGGTGCACTATCGTTTCGCAGCTTGGGCCAATTTTGTCGCCGCATCGTTCAGTAGATCACGATGCAAATCTGAGAGTCCGTTCTTGTCGGTGATCTGATCGGCCATGGATTCCAGAATGCCGCTGAAAAGGTGATGGTGCAAATGGAACGCAACGTGGCGTTGCTCTCCACCGCTCTGGTCGAGGGTTATATGCACCCCGTCTTCGTCCACTTTGACGTCGTAGCGGCAGGAGTGTGAAAACGAACCGTGATAGTACTTGTCGGGAAAGTCGATGGACACTTCGGCCTTGTCGATAATCGGTTTTGACATGGAAGGAATTTCTCCTGAAAACTCTGAAACAGTCAGACGCGGTTGTCGAATCCGGCGATCTGATCCTAGTGATTGGCAATACCTGTCCGCCTTGACGCAAATCAAAGCTCCGCGCGATGAAGTTGGGGCGTCAACATCCAGGTTTGATTGTCATCCCACGCGGCTGGAACAAAGGCGACCGGTTTCCATCGACAATTGGCAACGTCCAAGGCGACGGAGCCGCTCAGAAAACCGTATGCCAGGGATGCTGCTCCGGCGCTGCCTCCGGATGATTGCGGATAAAGTGGTGGAGAACATGAAGCAGAGTCTGCACGTGCCGGCGGTCATTGCGACGCTGGGCGGCACGGATGTCATCCACAATCTTCCGGCAGATGTCTTCTGTGCCATGCTCTTTGTTCAGCAAATACTCACCATAGGCGACAGCCACCATTTCCGGCACGTTCTCATGCTCGGCAATGGCCAGCACCTCTTCCTCTGTCAGGCCGCAAAATGCGAGGCAATCTTCCATAGTAATCATAACAATCTCCGTTGGAGCGCGGCAGTGTTGCGAGTTCACATTGCAGATGTTTCGTCGTCACGGTGGGATTTCGAGCATGAAACGCGGAACACACCGTGGCCGTGAAATTGGCAGACTACAGTCAATGTTGGGCAGCGCCCATTGGATGACAAATTCCGGGACAGGACTGTGATCCAGATCAAGTTGGAACACCGATGAAACAACTAGAGTTTTGAATCATGGACGCTCAAAGAATAGTGACGGGCGTGGGGCGACACACGTTGCGCACCGGGTGATCGGGAACCATCCAGTTCAATTTGGGATCCTGTGTAACTCGTGATCGTGAATGCCGTAACCATTTCAGTTTTGTGGAACTTTCTCAATTGTCAAACATTGATGCATACCGGAACGAGGATGGGGGCTTGATGAGGTTGGCGACGTTTGTGACAACTCTCGCGGTTGTTTTATTGCTGGTTTTCTCTCGCGACATCGGGGCTGACGCGTCCGCGACTGATGAGGCAGTTTTGCGTCAACTGCGTACGGTGACCGACGTCGAAACACGGACTGAACTCATCATTTCGCTTGAGAACCGATCTTCAGAAATCGTCCGTGCGGCGTTGGAGAACATTGCGGAAGACTCATCCGAACCTGGAGAAATCCGTATGCAGGCCATTTGCTCCCTGGGCGGATCAGCCAATCGCGAGAGCGTACCATTCTTGGTGAGATTGGTTGAACGGGACCTCAAGGAACGTCGAGGATTTTGGGCGTGTGCCATACCGTTGCTGGGTGAGCTGAGAGACAGAAGAGCCGTCGCGTTGTTGTTGCTTATTGCAGATCTGAACGAAGAACATTTGGCGGGCATGGATCACATGGCGATTGAGGCGTTGGCAAAGTTGGGAGATGAAAGAGAACTTGCCGCACTCTCGGGCAAGGTCCACATCGCGGCTGTAAGGCTTGCTGTTATGAAAGGCCTTGCCCGCATTGCATCTCCGCGATCGACGGGTATTCTGATCAGCGGCTTGATTGAGGGAGAGGAGCCTGATGTTGTCGAGGCTGCCCGGAGTGGATTGCTGAGAATTGGTAAAGCCGCCTTACCTGCCCTCAAACTCGCCCTCACGGAACATGAGGATCGAGAATTAGCATCGCGCGTAAAACGCCTGATACGGCAAATTCAGCGATAGTGAAGTGTCTTGGTGACGGCTTTACTTTTGACTTGGGGTTTCACATCACTAGTGTCGCGTTGGACATTCTGAATTGCAACCGCGCCAGACCGGTTTGCGCCCTCGTGATGTTGAGCCAAATCAAGTCAACCGGCTTCTTCGCGGCGTAGGTTGGCCAATGCTGAGTGCGTCGATTGCGGTTTCATTTGCGCGCGTAGGTGAGTTGTGGCGATGAGAGTAGTGTTGTGATTGCTGATTGAACCCTTAAACGAAACGCGCCCGACAGGATCAGGACAATCAATGAGAACCGAAATGGCCGACCGAACCATGTTTACAGTGCTGGCCGTGTTCATGACCATGTTAATGGGGCAGGCACATGCCCAGAGCGTGCAAACCAACGATGTCACCACTGGCGCCTGCATGGTTATTTGCGAGGATGTAAGTTTTTGCCGGGAACTGGATTATGACAGTGCGGCCGGGACCTGTACGATTTTCATTAATGCCGGTGATCCGGGCTATGCCAAAATACAGCAGGCCTGCCCGCAGACCCCGCCGAACAAGTTGATTGTTTCGTATGCCAATGACCGGTGGGACATAGTGTGTCCATCCGGACCGGTGGGGGCGGTCCCGGAGGCTTCGCAGGTTTTCGGGACACCGCAATAACAACCCGAATACACCTGAGATGCGCCCACAATCGTAGTGCACGCTTGCGTTTCCGATGGATTGAATTCACCAAGCCCGGCACGCGGCTGAGGCCCGTTGTGGTGGCAGTGTCAGGGATGGATGATAATCGGTGTCCCGTTCGGCACCACGCGCCAGATTTCCTCGATCTCCTTATCGGAAACTGCGATGCAGCCATTCGTCCAGTCGTAGAAACGATGAAACGACCCAAGCCAACCTGCACCATTCTTTATGCCGTGGATCATGATGGCGCCGCCGGGCGATACGCCAAGTTTTCGGGCCTTCTTCCTGTCCTGTTTGTTCGGGTAGGAGATATGGAGCGCGCGATGAAACCCGCTCTTCGCGTTGCGCCAATCAATGCGATAGGTCCCTTCAGGCGTTCGGCCATCACCCTCCTTGGATTTTGGGCCACGCGGGTTCCAGCCAAGCGCAACTGTATATTGCTTTAAGGGCTTGCCGCTCTTCATCAACAGCAATTTGCGGTCATACTTGTAGACAATCACTTCATCGGCCTTAACACCTGAGGGTATTGGCAGCGCTGAGTTTGAGTCGAGCAGCCACGCGCCAGACGTAGCCATGAGGAGCGCGACAATAAGGGTTGTAACAAGACCACGACTTCTCATTTCTGGTGACCTCTTTCTGACCGTCGCGGCATACGGTTCCATCCGCTTCATTTCGACCCGCCTTGTAATGCAGGTCTTTGATCTCGATCAACGCGAGCGCGTGTCTTCGACCACTTGACCTGCCCCAGCGGCAGGCACTGAAGAACAGAATGTTTTACTTGATCCTAATCAATGTTGGCGGCGGGTGGCAGCGATAGCTTGGCACTCAGTTTGAAGTGGTCCCTTCGGTTGCAATCGGTCGCGGAGAGTTGCATGGGTTTTCGTCCCAAAATTGTGGTGATTGTAAGCTGTCTTTGGGCAGGCAGTGCAGTCGGTGTGGAATCGGCGCGGGCAGGCGATACATGCTGGACGCAGGGCAGCGCGCAGTTTTTCGATGCTATCCATTATTGTGTCAGTTCGGTTCTGGAGCCGCAGGCCGGTATTACCTATGGCCCGGCTAACCTGTTTGACTCTGACGGGAACCGTTCGGCGTGGTGTGAGGGTGTCCCCGGTCATGGCATCGGGGAGACGATTACCATTCGCATCAACGGCGGATCGTCGTTTCGACGGCTTTGGATCCGCAATGGCTACGGCAAATCGCGCAAAGCGTTCAACAACAATTCGCGAATCAAAACGATCGAGATCACGACCGATACGGGGGTCCAGACGACCACCGAACTTGTCGATCAGAATCCAGCCGTTCCGATCTATCTGCCGATGGTGGCGGAACATGGATGGGTGCAACTTAGAATTCTGGATGTCTATCCAGGAGCACGCTATGCCGACACCTGCGTCGATGCCGTGTATCCGGACTTTGAATATGAGGAATCATTCTCCAAGAGGCGGATCGACAATGCTGAGCAATTCTTCGCAAGTCACGCATTACGTTGAACATGGAAGCTGCAGCAGCAAACACTTGCCAACATTGTGGCGCGTTTCTTGCGCCGGATGATAAATTCTGCGGGTCCTGCGGCCAGGCTTCGGTAACCGTTTATCCACCGGCGTTTCGCGCCGGACCGACGGCGGGTCCATTCCCTGTCCAACCGCCTCCAGCTGCTGGTCCGGCGCTTCCGGTCAAGGCCGTTGGTGTTTTTGGAGGCATGGCCTATGTGGTTTTCTGGACTCTGTTCTGCGGTCTCGTGTGGTCAGGAGCATTCGTGGCCTGGGCAACATTGGTGGCTTTGATGTTTAACGACGGCACCCGGTGGACCCCGTTTTTGGATATCTACTTGATCTATGACGTTGAGGGGTTGATTGCCACAGCTTCTGTTTGGGCGTTGGGCGGCGTTATCGCCGGATTCATCTCCGCCGTAGTGACGGGCTTTGCCGTGTCATGGTCGAAATCGGTGATAACGGCAGGGTCGATGATCTTAACCGGCATTCTTTATGCAATCGCCCTGGCGGCGGTGAGCTTTGCCGTTGCCACTGCAGTCATTTCGGCAACCTCAGGGGGCTTGGGGTATGCCGAAGCCACCGCCCTGTTTAAGACGTCAAACCGGAGCGCGTGGGTGATCGTTAGCTTCCTCGTGGGGCTTATTTTTTGCTGGCGATTGAGAGGTCGATCGGGGGAGGCGCGGATCGGGGCAAAACTTGCTGGTGCATTGGGCTGGGGTGTAGGGGCGGCCATCGCGGTGTCCGTCGTGTCGGCCGCCTGAATCAGAGTTCACGGGGGCAATTGATGTTGATCAACGACACGGGGACAGGGCAGTGCATGAAATGAAGGCGTGCAATCCCCACCCGCCCAAACGAGAGGCGCAATTGAATTCAGGATGATGTTCGGACCGTTGAAGAATATGTCACAAGCGGCAGCGGGAACAGATCTGCGCTCTGTTCTGCGTCCAGCAGCGGCGTTCGTACAGGTCGTCATTGGCGTGACGGTTGTTGCCATATTTGGCTGGAGTATTAAGGCGGGCTTGGATACTGCGCGGGACGCCCGCATGCCAACAGGTTGGAGTATTGTCCGGCCTCCCATTGAGATCAGAGAGCTGGTTCTGGACGGCGATCGTCTTTGGGTTGCGGGGCGCGACGGTCTTGTCCTGCTGGACCGGCGTACGTCAAAAGTCATACCCATACCCGGTGGCGGTTCCGACATCCGTCACGTCGTGGACATGGAAAGCGACAATACCGGTTCCTTGTGGGTGGCTCATGCCCAAGGGCTATCAAGATTTCAAAATGGGCATTGGCAACGTTATCCAGAATTGGAAACGGTTCTTCAGGGTTCAATCAAGGCGCTTCTTGCCACTCGCATGGGGGACCTCTGGGTTGGCGGTGAGAGCGGATTGGTTCGATATGATGGTCACCAGTTTTCCCGCGTCATCATGCCCGCAGCGCAGGCCCTGCACTCGGTTGATGTCCTTTTCGAAGACAAAGGCGGGGCTGTCTGGATTGGTTCAGCTCATCCGGTAAATGGCGGTCTTGTGAGCTATGCCAAAGGTCAGTGGCAACGCTACAGAACAGATGACGGTCTTGCGCACCGATCCGTAAACATGATCGCCCAGGGCCGGGATGGCGCTTTATGGTTCGCCACCGGGTTTGCGAATCGTGGAGGTGCGAGCCGTTTTGCCGACGGCGTGTGGACCACATTGACACGCAAGGACGGACTGGCCGGCGACAACATTCGCGTGGTCTTTGAAGACGCAGCGGGCCGGTGGTGGTTTGGCACCGAGTATCACGGCATCAGTGTCTTCGACGGTACAGCCTGGCAAACAATCACGCGCGAAGAAGGCCTTGCTGGCCGCGACCTGAGGGCCGTGGTCCAGGATCAAGACGGCGTGCTCTGGCTCGGTACGGACAACGGCCTCAATCGCATTGAGAATTTGTAGGGAAGACGATGCAGGCAAGAGCATGACCATGAACTTCGACGAGGCAACCCAGAGATATACGACATTGCGCCAGCAATACGATGCCGGTCAGATCGACTGGAACGGTCTTGTTGCCGCGACCGGCAACCTTCGTCTTCAGGATGCTGAAGGACGGTGGTGGCAGATCGAACCGGCAGGCGGTATCTGGCACATGTGGGATGGTCGGGCTTGGGTGACGACGGCGGGCCAACCGACAGGTGCCTCCCCCGGTGCAGTCCCGGCCGATCCCGCTGCATCCGCCGGCAACGTCCGGAAGGGAAATAAACAGAAGAAACCCCTGGCTCAACGCTCACAAAAGTGGTGGGACGCAGTCTCCATTGTTGGCGGGGTCGTCGCGGCCATCCTGTGGCTTATGTATACGGGACTTCCTGCATCCAGCGAGGGCGTTGACATCATAACCCCGATCCTGATGGTTGCGATCCCAACGGGATTGGTGTTTCTACGCAAACCCATTGACGGCCTCTTGAAGCCGATTCAGCCGGTTCGGCGCCACATCCCGCGCCTCTTCCTGATCGGCGGCGGCTTGGTGGCGCCTTACGTCGTTGCCTGGCTGCTCTATGACGCAGGCTTCCGGCAATATGAATATATGTGGGTTTCGCTGATCTGCGGCAGCCTGACGGCCTATGCGATTCTGCGTACTCCCGAAATGCAATCGGGAGGGCCAGCCGATGCCTGACACAAATGTCATCATGCAAAGAGCGCTTTGGGCACTGGGCTGGGTCGCCAGCTTTGTTCTTTTCCTGACGCCTTTCGGGCTGTTCTGGCTGTGGAGCGATTTCGCGGCGGCGGACGACTGCCTGAGGGATCCGCTGAATGCCCGCGATTGTCTGCGCACTGCAATGACAGCGCCGTTGATTGCAGGGCTTGCCGCGTCAGGTGCCTCCGCCTTGATGCACGGCGGCGAAATCCTGCGAACCCTGATTTCAGGCTCGGTGCCGCCACCGCCGTTCCCCGGAACGTCCACCGGCGCACCGCCGCCGCCCACCGGCCCCGCCGGTGCTAT
>JAJFHC010000296.1 GCA_021775835.1 Hyphomicrobiales bacterium
TGGGACGTTGCGAAATATTTGCTGACCCATGAACGCGAAATGATTGGCGGCGGCGGCTCGCTTGGCATGGCCGCGCGCAGCCCCGGCGAAATCGCCGCCGACAAAATTGGCCTCGATGAGACAGGTCGGCTCGACGACCCCATGCTGCGCGGCAAGATTGCGCAGGCGGAAATGGACGGCTGGGCGTTTTTGCTGACCTTGGAACGCATGAAAGACGAAGCCAAAGCCGGGCAAGGGGTCGGCGCAAAATCTTCGATGCTCAAATATTACGGCACGGAACTGAACAAACGCCGCTTCGAGTTAATGATGGATGGCGGCGGATCAGATGAGCTTGAATGGGAAGGCGATCGGACCAATGACGGCCGCCTTGCGCGGCTCTGGTTGCGCACCAAAGCAAACTCTATCGAGGGCGGCACGTCCGAAGTCATGCTCAATATTATCGCCAAGCGCATTCTTGAACTGCCGGGCGCGTGAGGATCGTCATCCCGGATGCAATGCAGCGTGGAACGCTGCGTTGCTGATCCGGGAGCTGAAGAGTTGCGAACGATCCCGTGTCTGCGAAGCGGTGTTTCACGCCGCATCGCGCACGGGACGACGAAAAGGAAAACAGAATGCCCCTCGTCCTAACCGAAGAACAGCAGATGCTGCGCGAGTCGGCGCGCGGGTTTCTCGATGAAAAGGCGCCGGTCGCCGCGCTCAGAAAAATGCGCGATGACGGCAATGCGGACGGGTTCGATCGCGGCGTCTGGAAAGAAATGGCCGAAATGGGTTGGGCCGGCATCGTTGTTGATGAGGCGTATGGCGGCTCCGATTTCGGATTTGTCGGCGCCGGCGTGCTGGCAGAAGAGATGGGTAGGACGCTGACGGCCTCGCCGTTCTTGTCGACATCGATTTTGGCCGCAACCGCGCTCAAAAAAATCGCCGGTGACGACCACAAAAAGGAATATCTGCCAAAGATTTCCGCCGGCGAGGCACTCTTCGCCCTTGCTATCGACGAAGGCGCGAAACACCGCCCGGCGAAAACCGCGATGAAAGCCGAAAAGCACGGCAACGGATTTAAACTGTCCGGCGTGAAGACATTCGTCGCCGACGGCGCCGTCGCTGACAAAATTATTGTCGCCGCGCGCTCGGCCGGATCGCCAGGCGAAGAAGACGGGCTGACCCTTTTTCTTGTCGATGCGAAAGCGAAAGGCCTTTCTGCGGAGCGCACTGTGATGGTCGATAATCGCGGCTATGTGCGTCTCGATTTTGACGGCGTTGAAGCAACCGGCGCCGATGTGTTGGGCGAGGTCGATAATGGTTATGCAGCCCTTGAGGGCGTTCTTTCTGCCGGGCGAGCGGGGCTTGCGGCTGAATTATCGGGCGCGGCGCAGGGCGCCTTTGAGATGACGGTTGGCTATCTCAAGGAGCGAAAACAATTCGGAACAGAAATCGGCGCGTTCCAGGCCTTGCAGCATCGCGCGGCGCATCTTTACGCCGAGATTGAGCTGGTGAAGTCCGCCGTCTTGAAGGCGCTCCAGGACCTTGACGGGATGTACGATGCTGCGGCGCTTTCCTGTTCGCTCGCGAAAGCGAAAGCCGGCGAGGTTGCAAAATTGGCGAGCCAGGAAGCCGTTCAGATGCATGGCGGCATCGGCATGACCGACGAATATGATATTGGGTTTTACATGAAGCGCATTCGCGCGGCGCAGGAAATGTTTGGCGACACCGCCTTTCATGCTGAACGCTTCGCCAAATTGCGCGGGTTTTAAGGATCACCGGCATGAAAAAAGTTACACCCGACGAGCTTGCCGATTATGTGGGCAAGGAAGTTGGCGTTTCTGAGTGGGTCACAATCGATCAGGACCGCATCAATCAATTTGCGGACGTAACCGAAGACCATCAGTTCATTCACGTTGATCCAGAAGCGGCGAAACAAACGCCCTTCGGCACAACAGTGGCGCACGGGTTTTTGACGCTATCGATGTTGTCGCGCTTTGCTGTCGACTGCATCCTCGTTCTTGACGGTGTTAAAATGGGCGTCAATTACGGCTTTGATAAAGTGCGCCTTTCCGCGCCAGTGAAATCGGGCAAACGCGTTCGCGGAAAATTCACGCTGATGTCCGCAAAGGAAAAAATCCCCGGTCAGTGGGCGCTGAAATATGCGGTCAAAGTCGAGATTGAGGATGAAGCAAAGCCGGCGCTCGTCGCCGAGTGGCTAACGATGCAAATCGTTTAGGGAACGAATATGGCGGCGGATTACGCCCCGATATATGCCCTCGTTCATGATGTGCCGAAAGGCGCTGTCGCCAGCTACGGTATGATCGCGAGCCTTGTGCCGGGCGCTGGGCCGCGGCAGGTGGCCCGCGCCATGCGGACTGCGCCCAAGGGTTTGCCGTGGTTTCGCATTGTGACGTCGTCGGGCGCATTCGCCGATCATGGCGGCGCGGCGCGCCAGCGTTCGCGCCTGAAAAAAGAAGGCGTTTCCTTCAGGAAAACCGGCGCCGTTGATTGGGCGCAATGCCGATGGGCAGGTCCGTCGCCCGCATGGATTGCAAAAACCGGCGCGGACCCCTTAGAGGTCATGGAAATCGTCGCCGGCTGGGCGCGAAAATGAGAGCGTCATGAGCGAACCGATCAATGTCGTTTTCGTACTGTTTCCGAACCTCACGCAGCTCGATTTTACGGGGCCGTTGCAGGTCTTGTCGCGATTGCCCGCGGCGAATATTCATCTGGCGGCGCGCGATATGCGCCCGGTTGGAACGGACGCTGTGTTGACGCTAAATCCAACATGTACGTTTGACGACTGTCCGCAGGCGGATGTTATTTGCATTCCCGGCGGTTTTGGCGTTGATGACGCGATCAATGATCTGGCGCTGATGAAATTCGTGAAGGCGCAAGCCGTGAAGGCGCGTTATGTGACGTCTGTTTGCACTGGCGCCTTCGTGCTGGGTGCGGCAGGCCTGTTGAAGGCCAAACGCGCGACGACCCATTGGGCCTATCATGACGAGCTTGCGAAAGTGGGCGCCGTTCTTGTGAAGGAGCGGGTCGTCCGCGACGGTAATATCTTTACGGGCGGCGGCGTTACCGCGGGGGTGGATTTCGCCTTCACGCTGATGGCGGAGATCGCCGGCGAGACCCATGCCCGCGCGATCCAGCTGGGTCTTGAATACGACCCGGCGCCGCCTTTTGACGCCGGCGCGCCGCATAAGGCCGCGCCAGCGGTGCTGGCGGCCTCGAAAGAACGCTACGCGCCAAGAATAGCGGCGTTTCGCGATGCACTGTCGAAGGCGATGGCGTAACAATTGTTTTGGCGATTTTAGCTGAACATTATTGCAAACTTCGATAGGCTGCGCATCAATCAACACAGCAGTCGCGCCGCGGCGGGAGTAATGCCATGCAACATCGCCTTTTCATTTCTGTTTTTGCCGCAGTGTTTGCGGCCGTCTCGATCACGGGCGGCGTGGCGCTCGCGGCCAAACCGGAAAAAATTGAACGGCGCGTCAACGAAGCACTCTCTGAGTTCCGCAAAGATATTGGCGGCGCCGATGCAGTGCTGGCGCGGGCCAAGGGTACACTTGTCTTTCCGCTCATTCGTAAAGCCGGTATCGGGATCGGCGGCGAATACGGTCAGGGCGCGTTGCGCATCGGCGGCAAAACGGCCGCTTATTATTCAACGGCGGCGGCGTCGATCGGCCTTCAATTCGGCGGGCAGTCACGCCGGCAAATCATCGTGTTTCTCGATCAAGGCGCCCTCGACAAATTCAGATTGAGCGATGGCTGGGAGATCGGCGTCGATGCGTCGGTCGCTGTCGTTACTGTCGGCGCCGGCGGCGCTATCGACACGACACAGCTCAATCAGCCGATCGTCGCGTTCGTTTTCGACAATAAGGGCCTGATGTATAATCTGTCGCTCGAAGGCTCGAAGATCAGTCGTATTCACGACGACGATTAGGCGCGGTCAATTGTCGAGAGGTGTGCGCGTTGTTCGCCTTCGGTCAGGAACGACCCTTCAATGCTGTTGCGCGCGAGCGTTCGGATTTCACCTTCCGATAAATCGAGCGCTTCAATCACGGCCCGGAAATTATCCATGAC
>JAJFHC010000297.1 GCA_021775835.1 Hyphomicrobiales bacterium
TGGTACTTTCTCTCAATTATTGCGGCTCGAACAGTTGATTGGGTCTTTTGGCCGGTTAGCCTAAAGGCGAGACGATAGAATTATGCACATAAAATACATATTTCGACTACGCCTAGAATTCCTCCCAATCCTCTCCTTTCACTGCGACAGCAGCATTGCCGCTAAACGAACTGGCTACCTTGCGATTGAGAGCGCGGGCCGGTGATGGCTGCGGGTTATTTTGCTCACTCGCCACTTCCGGTCGCTGGCTCATTGCCGATTTACCGGTTTTGAATTCCCTCAGCATCGCGTCAATCTTGATGACCTCTTCACCAAGCGAATGACTGGCAGCCGTCGACTCTTCTGCGACAGCCGCATTTTGCTGCGTACCCTGATCGATACTGTTGACTGATTCATTGATTTCCTGCAGCCCGAGGGATTGCTCGCTGGAAGCGGCAACAATGGCAACAACATAATCATTGATCTCTTTGACCGACGTAACAATGACCTCAAGTTCCGCGCCGGTCTCATTGACCAGTGAAGCGCCGGCTTTGACATCATCACTTGAGGTGGTGATCAGTTTCGAGATTTCCTTGGCCGCATTGGCAGAACGCTGTGCCAGTTCGCGAACTTCCTGGGCAACCACTGCAAAGCCTTTACCCGATTCACCGGCCCGTGCTGCTTCAACACCGGCATTCAGCGCCAGCAGGTTGGTCTGAAAGGCGATATCATCAATGACACCGATAATGCTGGCAATTTCATCCGCTGATTTTTCAATCTTGCTCATCGCAGCAATGGCTTTTTTAACGATTTCGCCTGATTTTTCCGCATTGCCCTTGGTCGTGGCAACCAGATTACTGGCTTCTTTCGCACTTTCCGTCGAGGTTTTCATCGCCGTCGTGGTTTCTTCCAGTGCAGCGGCGGTTTCTTCAACCGCTACGGCCTGTTGTTCCGTGCGTCGGGCAAGATTGTCAGCGGCTGTATGGATTTCTTTCGAGCCGGAGAGAATTTGGCTGGAAGCGGATCCGATATTGTTGATGGTTGTGGCAAGTGCTTCCATTGCACTGTTAAACTCGTCTTTTAGCTGCTGATCTGCTTCAGGGAATTCTTCCGTGATCCTGTAGACAAGATCTTTCTCAGCGATGGCAGTCATTGCCTTGCTGAAGGCATCGGCAACAAGTTTGCGCTCTGCGGCCCTCTTATCATCCCGGGCCCTTTGCTCAGCATTGGAGGCCTCTTCGCGCTGTTTTTGTTCGGCCTGTTCAGCCTCAAGTTGCTCTGTGCGCTCGGCATTTTCCTTAAACACCTGGACCGCATCAGCCATTGCACCAATCTCATCACCACGTCCAATCCCGGGAATTTCCGCTTTATTATCACCTTCGGCAAGAAACTTCATGGCGTTAGTGATGCGGCCTATCGGGTTGGCAATACCATTGCCGATCAACCATGCAATTCCGCCTCCAAGTATTAATGCACCAAGAACACAGGCAATAATAATCATATTGGTGAAACTGACAGTGCCTTGACTTGCAGCTACCCGTTGATCCATCAAACCTTGCTCTTCAGCTTGAAATTCGGACATAATTACCCGAAAGCGATCAAAGTATTTCTTGCCCCGGGCCTCTCCGATCACATCAGCCATGTCATCCATTGTTTTGGCATTGCCAATTTTTCGGCGAAGGTCAATTGTCGGCTCAACAACTTTTGTGCGCCACTCGTCTATAGTTATTTTGATCTGGGCAAGCAATTCTACCTGCGCCGGGTTATCATTCACGGTTTCACTCAGCGCTGCCACTTTGGCTGCGAAAATATTCACACCGCTGTTATAGGGTGCCAGAAATCCGTCATCACCGGCTAACAAATAACCGCGCATCCCGGTTTCCATATCCACCGCGGCACTGAGAATATCGTTCGCACTTTCCAGCACGCCATAAGTATGGGTCACCCATTGCTCATTTCTCTTCATAATTGCCAGGTCGGATTTTACACGTTTTTCCGCTTCAACCGATGCTGTCTGACGCTCAACCAACAACTGGTTTTCAATATCCCGGAATTCAGCAATGATTTTGCGGAATGCATCAAAGTATTTCTTGCCTTCCTTGCGACCGACAAGCGCTTCAATATCGGCAAGCTGGCGTTGACCAAGGTTGACCATTTTTCGAAGCGCAATGGCAGGTTCTGTAACTTTAGACTGCCAGTCCATAATCAACTGTTCGGCGTTCTTCAGACGGTTAACCTGCGGGGGATTGTCGGCAACAAGAGCCTGCAATTTCTCGGACTGTATTTTAAAATCCGATCGCCCCTGGTTATAGGGTTCAAGGAATTCACTTTCCCCGCCAAGCAGATAACCACGCATACCGGTTTCCATATCAACGGCCTGTGATAGTAATAACCCGGCAGAAGACAACACTGTATTGGTATGATTAACCCATTTGACTGTCTTGTTGATCAACTCGAAGTTTTTGTTAGCATCTTCCTGCGCCTCATGAAAATCGCTAACTCTTGTGGTAAGCAGTGTTCTTTCTCTCTTGTTAAAAAGATTGATTTGATCGCGAAATTTGTCAAAATAGACTTTCCCGCGTGCTTCTCCAACAATTGATGCAAGATCATTCATAGTCTCTGCATCGCCAATATTCCGGCGTAAATCAATGGTCGGCTCGGTGACTTCTTTCTGCCACTCGCGAAGCACTTTTTGCACTTCCTTCAGACGCTCGACCTGAGCAGGATTGTCACTGACAGTTTTGCTGAGTTCTTCAATACTTTTATAGGTGGCTGTTTCTCCGCCTTTATAGGGACTGAGAAAATCCTCTTTACCAGCCAGCAAGTAGCCCCTCATACCTGTTTCCATATCAACAGCAGAACCAACGATTGATGCAGCTTTGCCCAATACATCATAGGTATGGCTGACAGATTGGTTGGTACTGATTATTTTATCGATACTGGTTAAACTGGTTACGCCAAGAACAGCCAACAGTGACAATGGCGCACAAATGCCAATCAGAATTTTCGTTTTGGTTTTTAAATCAGAGAATTTCATTTTGTTCCCATTCGGAATATTATAATTAACATGAAGGGTATTTTTTTAGTTCATATTCAGAGATCAATTGACCACTTGGATGCGGTTAAACTAAACCCGCGCTTACGTTTTGCGTAAGTACTTCCAATATGAATTCAAAAATGCAAAACCCGCAAAGGTGTTACCCGGTTAGTAATTTTGTTGGAAAACATGTCGGATCAAGGCCAATACGACTGCGTAGCATCATGCTAATGGATTTTCGCAATCCAGGCCGTCGTGGGTAATGGTATGAATCAATAGGGTTTATAAACTGTTAACATCGCCCAAATGTAAACATGCTGCATGCCAGGGTCTTGGCAATACCAGTGCATTTGGGTTTTAAGTTGATGACTTTTTTCAATTTGGTTAGCATGGATGCAAGCTAAAACTTTTCACAAAGATAACTGATAAAATCCACAGCATTTTTCTGAGTGCGGCACTCATAAAATTTAGTGCGCTTGACCGGATGGCATCATCAATAACTATTTACCCGAAGTATTTGATGTTACGACCATTTTTGAAGAAAATCAGGCTCTCCACATGCACCTGCACCCGATCGGCATGTGCCGTTTTGATACCATTTGAGGGACTCCATTAATCCAGTCCCCATCCCGCCTGGCAAACGGTTCAACCCATCACCCTTGAGGATATAACGGGCAACGGTGATCGGCAAATGGTTAACAATGTAAAACCGGGCTCGAAATCTTGCCTGTGACCAATAATTTGGCGCTTCATCTGTGCGCCCACCCATTGGTGCAAATCATCCTGATCGCCTGAAAACAATGGCCAAACGACGCCCTAAAACAGCAAAACCAAAGCTGCCATTACGGGTAACGTTTGCCTGCTAATTCGATCACTGCACGAGACCGGCGATAACAGCGGCCTTAAGACAAATGCTGGTTGAACCAATCAATGGTTCTCTGCCAGGCCAATTCTGCTGCGGCTTGATCATATCGCGGTGTGGAATCGTTGTGAAATCCGTGATTTGCGCCCTCATAAATAAACGCCTGATATGTCTTGCCGTGTTTCTTCAGTGCTGCTTCATAGGCTGGCCAGCCCTCATTGACGCGCTTGTCCAACGCGCCGTAATGAAGCAGTAGCGGTGCCTTTATTCTGGGCACGTCATCGGCCTTTGCCTGTCGGCCATAAAACGGCACGGAAGCATTCAACTCGGGATAGGCAACAGCCAGCGCATTGCACACGCCGCCACCATAACAAAATCCCACGCAACCGACTTTTCCAGTCGAATCCTCACGCGCTGCCAGGTGTTCGTAACCGGCAAAAAAATCGTTCATCAGCCGGGTACCGTCAACCGATTTCTGCAGTATCTTGCCCTCTTCATCGTTACCGGGATAACCGCCAACCGATGTCAGGCCATCGGGAGCCAGCGCCATGAATCCGGCTTTCGCCACCCGTCTTGCGACATCCTTGATATAAGGATTAAGACCGCGGTTTTCATGGATCACCAGAACTGCCGGCAGTTTGGCGGGTGGTTTGGACGGTTTCACCAGATAAGCCCGCACTTCGCCATTGCCGTTGGGAGAATGATAGGTTGCGTAACTAGCGGTGATATCGGGATCATTGAATGAAACCTGCTCAGCCATCGCATAATCAGGCTTTAACAGGTTAAACAACATCGCGGCAGTTAGCCCACCCACGGCAAATTTGCCGGCGCGATCCAGAAACTGGCGTTTCGAGATCATGCCATGAGCATAAAAGTCATACAGATCAAGTAGTTCCTGATCAAAATCCTTGGCGGTCATTCTTTCCATGACAGGTCCTCCTAATTTGCTTTTCGAAATAGAATTTCACCGCGACGGGCGACCAGCAGTTTTTCGAGTGTAACAGGATGAAAATAGGCTTCAACCCGTTGCCCTTCAGGGGACGTTCCATAGGCCTCATAACAACCGCCATCCTCCTTGATGCGGCGCACAGTCCAGCCATCGGACGTCATCTTGGTTTCCAATTCCTGCTTGGTTTTCCAGTTGGCCTGATCACCAGATTCACAGGTCATCATACCAGTGGCAAAGGCCGACGAGGCCAACAATGAGACAATTATCGTTATTGGCACTATCGCAGTGGCGAATTTCCGCAGTTTCATGGTCTTGTTCCCTTCATTTAGGTATTTTGCGTTGAAGCGGCATTTTGTGTCCTGGTTTCCACAATGTTATTCCACACGCGATAGGTTTCGAGCAGCGCCAATGGCACGAAGTGAACCAATGCAGGCCCCAGATTGTTATGGACAAATATCCAGTGAATTAGTGTCAGGATGGCAGCTGGATATACAAAACGCTGCAGCAATTTCCAGCGCGCCAGCAGCCAGCGCTGGGAAGCATCATTGCTGGATAGCGCAAGGGGTACAAAGATGGCAAAGGCAGCCCACCCTGTCCAAATGCCAAGCGCCCAGAATTCGTCCAGCAGCGGTTGCAATGCGCCGATGGCAACAATGTAAAATATCGTGTGAAGCAAGGCATAGGCAAAGGCTGCAACACCAAAATAACGCCGCCGCAGCAAAAGCCAGTGCAACCAGCGAGTTTTGGGAAATAAAAGCCGAAGGGGCGAAATCATCATGGCGATGATCATCAAGCGGGCCGAAAATTCTCCGCTGGGATGAAGCAGTTTTTCTGCAACTGAAGGATCCTG
>JAJFHC010000298.1 GCA_021775835.1 Hyphomicrobiales bacterium
TGAAACGGTCGGGGTTGCGCACAATTCAGGTCATAGGCGTCCCCGATGCCGATACTGATGCCAGCGATGCCGACGCTGTCGTCGTCGCCCTCAAATCAAGATCCATAGATCCGGACAAGGCAACGGCAATGTCGATTGCCGCCCTGAACTGGCTGCACGACGTGGGCTGCCGTCAGTTTTTCTTCAAATACTGTTCAACGTTCGACTCGACCGACCGCGGCAATATCGGCCCGGTCAGCGATGCCATGATGTCGGCCCTGGAGACGAGTATGTCGATTGCCTGCCCGGCGTTTCCAGAAAACGGCAGGACTGTTTATCAGGGACACCTGTTCGTCGGCGACAGGCTTCTGTCGGAATCCCCGCTCAAGGACCATCCGCTCAACCCGATGACCGACCCGGACCTGGTGCGGGTTCTTGGCCGCCAGTCAACGGCACGTGTCGCCCTGATTCCGCTTGCAGATGTGGCGACAGGTTCCGGTCGGATCCAACAATGCCTCGCTGATCTTGACGGTGGCGGCGCGACAATCGCCATTGTCGACGCGACAACCGACGAGCATCTGGTGGCGATTGGGCACGCCATGGCGGATCGGCCGCTGGTTACAGGCGGGTCGGGCATCGCCATGGGGCTGGCCGACAACTACCGGGCGGCAGGCCTTTTGCCGGACACCGCGCAGATGGAGACATTCGCCCCGCCGGCAGGGTCGACGGTAGCATTTGCCGGAAGCTGTTCGAAGGCCACCCGCGAACAACTGGCCGTTGCCAAGACCACCCTGCCCTTTCTAGAAATCGACCCCGTCAGACTGCTCGAAGGCGAGCCCGTCACGCAGGAGGCAATCTCGTGGATGCAGGACAACCTCGTCAACGGCCCTCTCCTGATCTATTCCAGCGACGACCCGCAACAGGTGTCGCAAGTGCAGGACCGTTTTGGCCGGGAGGCGTCAGGTGCACGGATCGAAGAGATGTTTGCCGACATCGCCCGCGCGGCGGTGGCCGCGGGTGTGACCCGGTTCGTGGTCGCCGGCGGTGAAACATCGGGTGCCGTTGTCGAAGCACTCGATGCGGCAGCCTTGCGGATCGGACCGGAGATCGACCCCGGCGTCCCCTGGACTGTCACGTCCGGGCCGGCGCCCCTGGCGCTTGCCTTGAAGTCAGGTAACTTTGGCGCGCAAGACTTCTTTACCAAGGCGATCGCAATGTTGGAGAAACAATGAGCGAAACCAAAACCAGAGAGAACATGGCACGTTTCGGCAAGTCGCTGTTCGACCGCGGGTTCACCATGGGCAGCTCCGGCAACATCAGTGTGCGGACCGAAGACGGCTGGCTCATGACGCCGACCAATGCGTCCCTTGGCAACCTCGATCCGGGCCGCATTTCAAAACTGACGGCCGATGGCACACACGTCTCCGGCGACCAGCCGACCAAGGAGACCTTCCTGCATATCGCGATGTACCAGGAACGCCCGGACGCCCAGGCGGTCGTCCACCTCCATTCCACGCATTCGGTCGCCGTCAGCTGCCTTGACGACATCGACCCCGACGACGTCCTGCCCGCAATAACGGCCTACTATGTGATGCGGGTCGGCAAACTGCCGCTGGTGCCCTACTACCCGCCGGGCGACCGCACACTGGCAGAAGCCGTGCGCAAGCTCGCCGGCAGCCATCACGCTGTCCTGCTGGCCAACCACGGCCCCGTGGTTGCCGGCACGTCCCTCGATGCGGCCGTCTATGCGACCGAGGAACTGGAGGAGACCGCGAAACTCTATCTGCTGTTGCACCAGCACAAGACCCGCTTCCTGACACCCGAACAGGTTGCAGACCTGAAGGCAAAATTCGGATGACGAGACCAGAATCATGTTTGTCGTAACGGTCACCTTCACAATCAAAACGGGCCACAGCAGCGAATTCCTGGAAGCCGTTCTGGCCCAGGCACAAAACTCGCTCGAGCGGGAAGCCGACTGCACCCGGTTTGATGTATGTGCCGCGCCGGACGATCCTTGTGTGATTTTTCTCTATGAAATTTATGCCAGCGCCGAAGCCTTCAAGGCGCATCTGGAGAGCCCGCATTTTCTGGACTTCGATGCAAAGACCAAGGACTGGCTGGTCGGGAAATCCGTCGATACCTGGCATCGGCTGTAGGGCATACCGGCGATCGTGAACCCGCGCACGGACATTTTACCGCCGGACAACGGCTTTCGCCCTACCCTGAGGCTCACTCTTTATCGAACAAACAATCGGAAGCGCCATGACAACCAAGGTTTGTATTTGGGCAGCCGCCGTCTTCCTGATCGCGACTGTGAATGGCAACGAGGCGCGTGCAACCTTTGCCGCTGAGGGGTTGTCGTGCAAATTGAGCGGCATATCCGGCCGCGGCGAACTGGTGCGTTGTGACGGGGTGTTCCGTGACGGCGGTGAAGCGATATCGATCGCCTTTTCGGGCACGGCCCCCAACCATGTGACGGAAGTCGAACTGACCAGGGGACGGGAAACGAAGCCGTTTCAGGTACTGCAAACCGATATCCGCCCGACCGTCGATCTGGAGACCGTCGGCATCCTGTTCATAGACCTGAATTTTGACGGCCACCGGGACATGGCCCTGATGGCGGCGTTGCCGGCGGGCGCGGACGTTCCCTATATCTATTATTTGTATGACCGTGAATCGAAGCAGTTCGTGCACGAACCCCGGCTCGATCCGGTCTCCTCGCCCGAAATCTTTGCAGACGAGAAAGAGATCCGCGCCTACTGGCAACTCTCACCGGCATTGAGCGGTCAGGACATCTGGCAATGGCTTGACGGCGAACCGGTCATGACCGGGCGGATCGAAGAAACCCGCCCAACGGAAGGCCAGTGCACCGTCAAACGCTACAGGTTGCTGAGCGGGACAATGAAACTGGTCCGCTGGACCCGCTGCGTTTGGTAGTCTGGCCGTCGCCCCAAAGTCAAACAAGGGCCGTGCCGGGCACAATTTTCAAGGCGCCCACAAGGCCTGCTTTTGCCATGGTCTCGGGACAGAAAGTTGTCCCCGGAGAGGCAGGTTGTCACCGCACAAGCTGAGAGATTGCCAGGCACCGCTCCACTCCGCTGGCAAGCGGTACGGTGGTGTGACGTCATCGTCAGATTCAAAGCCGAGGCGGCCGTAGTAGGCAGGATCGCCGAGCACAAAGATTCGGTTTGTGCCGGCTTTCTCCAAACGTTTCAATGCCGCGCCAACAAGGGAACTGCCTATGCCTTGTCGCTGCCAGGCAGGAGCGATAGCAAGAGGCCCTAGGAGCGCGACCTTGTTGGGCCTTCCTTCAATCCCGCATGTGGTGAATATCACGTTTCCCACCAGAACCTCGTCTGCAATCGCCACAAGCGAAAGGACAATCGGTTCGAGCGTCAGCAGCTCTCTGACCAGAGGCAGGAGATCCTCGTCAGGGAATGCCTTCGGATAAAGCTCTTCTATCGAGGTAGCGTCATCCGGCGAACTTTCACGTACTTCCATTTCGCCGGTTCAGTTCATGTGACCACAGTCGTCGCTACAATCTTGACTCTCGCAAACCCCTACGCCGCCATTACCGCCTCGGCACGGGCGGCGGCCCTGCCGGCGAGGGCCGAGTTTCCGAGGCCTTCATGAGCCCGGGCGACCATCTTCCAGTTTTGCGGGCTGGTGGGCTTGAGGCCGCAACGTTCATTCGCCAGGGCCAGGGCCAATTGATAACGCTTGTCGCGCAAGGCTGCTTCAAGGAGCGTCCAGCCGATGATGTCGCGCTGGGCAAAACTGCCACCCAGGCGATGGGTCATGTAGCGCGCCGGCAGGAGTTCGTCGACGCATTTGCCGTATTCCTCGTTGCCGAAATACTGCAGCGCCCTGCAGAACGGCAGGCCGATGATCCGGCTCATGGCGACATTGGCGTCATTGGCATGATTGACGTAGCGCTCGTTGGAATTGAGCAGGGTTTTTGCAGCCTCGTCGCGACCGTCGCAGACAAACGTCATCATCGCATGAACATCGTTGAAGGCATAAAGCGTGTCGGCAGCGGCCGGTTCCCATTTGTCGGCGAGATCCTTCCAGCGCGAACCGGTGTCCACGCCCATCAGCTTCAGGCGCCACAGCAGAGCCGCGGAGTCCAGTTCGGCGTACTTCTCCTCGCTGGGTTCCCGGCGGCGCAGGTGATTGTCGTAGAGCGCGAGGACTTCATCGGTCTGCTGGACATCCAGATGGAACAGTGCCAGATGCCACCACAGGTGATTGTCGAAATTGCTCTTGGCCCAGTCGTTCTTGCGGCTGGTCATCCACCAGATGCCGCCCGACTGACGCCCCTTCATTTCCATCACATGGGCGACCGCATGGATTGCGTAAGGATGTTGCGGCCGGATGGCAACGGCATGGCGACCGAGCTCTTCGGCGTAGGAAAAATCGCG
This sequence comes from Hyphomicrobiales bacterium, assembly GCA_021775835.1. The sequence goes on from JAJFHC010000298.1 coordinate 4,401, forward strand.
AGTCTCTTCAAGGCCGAAGGAATAGTACCCCAGGACGAATTCATAGCCGGGCATCGACTCGTCCCAAAGCGGAAACACACGGGCAATACAGTCGCGCTGA
>JAJFHC010000299.1 GCA_021775835.1 Hyphomicrobiales bacterium
GTGTTTTGTCGCCGTAGGAAACTTCCTTGCCAAGGCTTTTGCGCGAGGCAAGCGGCACGACTTCACTGGCCGGAAACTCGCGTTCCGCCAGGATGTTCAGCATTTCCCGGCCCACCATTCCGGTGGCACCGACAACAGCGACTTTGTAACTCATTTTTACGTTTCCCAATGCAAAGCACGCCGCCCGGCACGATGCCAGTCAGCACGCGATCTGATGTACGCCTTTGTCGGAAGTTTTTCAAGCAATGCTGTGGTCCAAGTTGGCAGGCACACAGCTTGCCCGGAGACTCCAGGCGCTACCGTGCGTACCCTGAGACACTTTTGTTAAAAATGTCTTGGGTACGCACAATTGCACCAGGCAGCGTGGGAGTTTTTCGCCGTCCTAATTCGTTGTCAGAAGCGAGGTTGATATCGCCGGTATGTAGGCGATCATCAAGGTCACGATCATCATGAAGAATACGAAGGGGACCGCCTTTACAGCAATCTTCAGGATCGACTCTCCGGTTAACCCCGAGACCACAAATAGATTGAGACCCAGGGGCGGTGTGATGAACCCAACACCCAGCGCCGTAATCATCATGATGCAGAACTGGATCTCGTGCATGCCGATCTGGTCGGCCAGCGGTTTCAGGATCGGCGCCAGGATAACGATATTCGGTGTCGTCTCCATGACACAGCCTGCAGCGATCAGGATCCCGATCATTAGCATGATCAGCACATACGGGTTCTCGGTGAGCGACGTGACTGCGAAGACAAACCCCTGTGGCACGCCGAGCGCCGCAAGCGCCTGAGCCAACGGAAGAGACATGGCAACGATCGGCAGGATAACGCCGTTGACCTTGGCCGAACTGACCATCATCGCTGGGAAATCGCTCAACTTGAGTGTGCCCAGGATAAAACCCAGCGCCATGGTTACGACCACCGCAGTGGCGCCCGCTTCCGTGGGCGTCAGACGGCCAGAGAAGATGCCGTAGAAAATGATGCCCGGCACCAGGAAGGCATACCAACCGCTCTTGATGGCCCGGCCAAGATTAGCAGCCCACTCGGAGAAACTGACCATTCCACCTGACTCGTAGGCCATGCGGCGGTTGACGACAATATTGGTGACAAGGATCGACCCGAGTATCAGCAGCCCAGGTATCAGGGCCGCCTGGAACAATGTCGATGCGGATATCCCGAGGACCAGGCCAATGACGATGTAGGCGATGGACGGCGGGATCAGGACACCGGTGCAGGCACCGGCCGCGACCAGAGCACAGGCGTAGGGCCGCGGATATCCGCTTTCCACCAGCCGGTCGATGGTCATGCGTCCGACGGCTGCCGCACCGGCGGCATCCGACCCGGAAATGGCCGAGAACATGCCGCAGACCAGAACCGTAGCCGACCCGAAACCGCCACGGGCGAATTGCGTGATGGCATCGGCCACGTCGAGAAATTTCCGGCTGAGACCGGTACGCACAAGAACATCGCCGGTGAGAATGAACAGCGGCACTGCAGTCAGGGCAAAGTGATCAATCCCGTCAAACAGTGATTCGCCCAGAAGCGACAACGGCAGCACTTCCGAGATGACCAGCATAGCCGTGGCACTCGCCCCGATTGCCGCCCACACGGGCACACCCAGGGCGATCATCCCCAGGAAGATCAGGACCGGGCCATAAAAACTCCAGCCAAGTTCGACGACCGGCTGTGAAAGTTGATTCCAGAGCATGTTTTCCCCTCCTAATCGAATAGTTTCGCGCCCTCAAACACCGGCCTGCCGGCGATGAGGTCTGCAACATCGCGTTTGAGCGATTGCAGGAGGCGGAAAATCATGAGGCCGAACCCGATCGGAACGGCCATAAGAAACCAGACCATAGACACCCTGAGACCGTGACTGACCGATCCGAACTTCCACGACACGGCAACCGTTTCCCAGGACCAGTAGACGGCGAGCATGGCCACAACCAACATCACCAGATCGCCGAAGATGTAGAGAAGCGTTTTGGAGCGGTTCGAGATGTAGTTGAAGATGACGTCGATACGGATGTGGGCGCGTTCACGTACGGCGGCGGCCGCCCCGATCCAGGCAAGGTAGATAAACGCATAGCGCACGATCTCTTCGCCCCAGATCGACGAATAGGCTAAGATCTCTCGCCGAAGAACCTCGACCGCCATGGTGGCGACCAGCAGTATGTAAAACACCAGAAGCGCCCAGCGTTCGGCATTTTCATCGAGTATTTTGAACATCACAACCTCCCTCGCGCCCGCCACGGCCCGTGTTTCCGGGCATGGAGGGTTCGAATATTCCCGACGGCTCCGGTTATCCCTGAGCCTTTGTGAGTGGAGCGCACCGGGTACAACGATCTGCACCCGGCGCGTCACGGGGAGTTAGGCGTCGTGCACGTAGAGCTTGCCCATTGTGCCTGCCGCTTCGGCGAGCTTGTTGAAGGATTCCATTGAGCCGGCCAGTTCTTTCTTGAAGCCGTCCCACTCAGCACGCTGATAGCCGCCGGCTTCCTGCCACACGGCGAGTTCGTCCTTGCTCAGCGAGTGAAACTGGACACCGGCCTTGGTCAGTTCGGACATGGCGTAACCGCGAGCGGCCGGGACCTTGGCCAGATTCTGCTGGGCGGTGATTTCAGAGGCGAAATCGATACCGGCCTGGACATCCTTTGGCAGTCCCTCGAACCACTCCAGATTGCACGAATAGACCTGGCTGTCCGGCACGGCCTGGGTGAAGGTGACGTGGCTCAGAATATCCTTGAAACCAAACACGAACAGGGCGCCGACGGCTGGATCGAGTGCATCGGCCACACCCTGCTTGATCGCGGATGGCGTCTCACCCCACGCAACCGGTGTCGGATTGGCGCCGACCATCCGGTAGTATTGCTGCAACATCTTCGATCCCGGAACCCGGAATTTCACACCTTTCAGGTCGGACGGCTTCATTACAGCGCCAGCGCCGCCCTTCCGTACCGCAATGACGCGAGGGTCGATGACCACATAAAAGAGCGGTTTGAATCCCTTTGCGTTGACCTTTGCATGAACTTCCGATTTCCAGGCTTCTGAATTGACGAGATTCACGAACCGCTGGTTCGAACCGCAGAAATACGGCAGGTTGATCAAGTCGGTTACAGGCGCGAAGGGCGCAAAATTGGAAATTGAATGCTGGGCCGCCTGGATTGTTCCGGTCTGCACCTTTTGCGCAAGTGCGCCGCCGGCGCCCAACTGGCCGCCAGGTGCCAGCTTGACATAGACTTTTCCGTTGGTGGCGTTCTGGATGTTTTCCTTGAGGTCCAGCTGGAGAATGGGATAGCTCCGCGATGCGCCGTAGACGTATGCCGTTGCAATCGTCATGACATGATCGGCAGCCTTTTTGCGTTCGTTTTCTTCCTTTGCGGTTTGGGCGATCGCTTCATCCGAACCAAGAGTCCCGGCAGCGGCCGCGACAACCGCCGCTGTAAACCCGCCAACCGTGGCGGTTTTCAGGAACTGACGTCTCTCGAAGTTCTGAACTTCCTTGATATCTTTGATTGAACTCATCTTCATTTATCCTCCCAGATAAGATTTGGTTTCCCAACGCCCGGATTGGGCGTCATGTATCGTTTGTTGGGTTGCTCGACACTTGTTGTGCTCGTATCTCAAATCGCAGCACCGCCACAGCAAACAGGACCGCTGACGCCAGCAGCGTCAGCATTTCCGGGACGTCGCCCAATGGCGGATTCCCGGCGATTGCACCCATCGCTACATTTGAAAAGAACGCGACAAACAACACACCCGCCGCCAGAAGCGCCAACCGACCAATGTTTTCCATCACAATTTCTCCTCCCGTTACGATGATCGAGTAATGTAAGCGCTTACATACACAAATGCAAGCGCTTACATATCTACATCTCTTCTTCCATTCAGTGTGTCGGGTCTGGAGACGTGAATCTACTGGTTTTTGGCCTGTGATATGACCTTACGCGTAAGCGACATTTTCACCGCCAAGGAGTGTATGCATGCCACCTGATTGTCCTTCAGGAACGTGTCCAGACGGTCATGGGCAGATCAATCCCGCGGATCGTCTGGTTAGCAATCGGTTCACAGCCGTCAAATACTTGACCGTCGTCTCCTACTTCGAAGCGCAGACGTTCCATCATCGCGTCACTTGCAACCAGTTTCACACCAAGCTGACGGGTCATGGCTTCGAGTCGGCTGGCAATGTTGACCGTATTCCCGATCACCGCAAATTCAAGCCGGTTGGCACCGATGTCACCCAGAACAACCGGACCATAATGGAGGCCGAAGCCGGCCTGGATTACCGGGTCGCCCGACGCTTCTCGCTCCGCGTTCCATTGATCCACGGATATCTGCATGGCCCTCGCACAAGCCATGGCGTTATGAGCATCGGCATCACCCGGAATGGGTGTCCCGAACGTCGCCATCAGGCCGTCACCAAGGTATTTGTCCAGTGTGCCGTCATGGCGAAATACTTCGAACTCCATGCGAGCGTGGAAAGACCGCAAGGTTGTAATGACTTCCTCCGGCGTCCGCTCGGATGCAAATGTTGTAAAGCCGACCAGGTCAACAAACAGAACCGCAATGTCCTGATTGCGAACCTTTTTCAGCGGCTCGTCATTGTGGGAGAGCTCTTCCACCACATTGGGGGAGAAATAGCGCGCAAGATTCGCCCGTTCCCGCTCCAGAGCGGCATGGCCGACCAGCAGATTGTTGGCCCTCCGGACAGACTGGGCCAGTGTGATCGCAACGATCAGGAAAACCACTATTTCCTGAACCCGAACCTCGATCTGCAGGCTGTTCGGATCGAGGATACTGACCATCCGTTCATTGCCGCCAAAGATCGCCAACAACTCCGCCGTGTAGTCATGGGCAGGGCCGGAAAAGAACCACACCAGGAATATGCCCGTTACCCATAATCCCGACGTCCAGGTGCCGACCGCTACAACCGTACGCCAGGAATAGGCGAGTGTCGCACCTGCCAGCAGGACGTAGAAGTACATGAAATTATCGAACCGGAACTGCATTGCCGCCGGCCAGTCGACTGTCGAGAACGGGTTTGGCGCCAAGGCTACGACGGTCAACAGGGCAAGATCACAGAACATCAAAACCAACTCAGCACCCGACTGGCCGACCCGCCCGATCTTGCGTTGTGCCAGGCCAATCAGGGCGAATCCGCAGAGCATGGCCTCATAGTAGATCACTTCCAACGTCGGGTTGATGAACGGAATCAGGAGTGCGATGACCGCAAGTGCGATCAAACGCGCCTTCACAGCAAGGTCGAGGCTTTCGCGCTTGTCGCGTTCCAGTGCCAGTTCTGCCCGGCTCCGGGGCGACTCGACAGGAACGCCGCCGTGCACAGCCCTCCCGTCCAGAGGGTTCGACTGTACAGTATCAACCGTTGAAGTCATTGCCTGCAATCCTTGAATGGGTCGTGTTTCGGGCAACTGTGAATTGCTCCTTTATAGCAAATGCGGTTACTTTTGGTGGTGTCGAAGATGGACAGGAGAAACATGGCCGACCGCTACGAGACATACGCAGACTTTTGGCCGCACTACCTGCGCGAGCATGCCCGGCCGCAAACCCGTCTGCTCCATTTTATCGGAACCGCGCTGGCCATTATCCTGCTCGCCGCAGGCATCATCAGTCTGAATCCCTGGTTGCTTGCAGCCGCCGTAATCTCTGGCTACGGCTTTGCATGGATTGCCCATTGGCGGGTCGAGCGAAACCGTCCGGCCACATTCACATATCCGGTGTGGTCGCTCTACAGCGATTTCCGCATGTTTGCCCTATGGCTCACCGGCCGGCTTGCCAAGGAACTGGCCAACGCCGGTGTCAGGAACTGAGCGCGTCCAGCTCACCCAGGATGGCATCGCCCATTTCGGTGGTGGAAACGGCCGTCATGCCGCCCTGCATGATATCGGCAGTGCGCTTGCCGCTTGCCAGAACGTTCTCGATCGCCCGGTCAACCATGTCGGCTTGCGCGCCCATGTCGAAGGAATAGCGCAGTGCCATGCCGAAGCTCAGAATCGTCGCAATCGGATTGGCAAGTCCCTGGCCGGCAATGTCGGGGGCCGACCCGTGAACGGGCTCGTAAAGAGCCTTGCGCTTGCCGTCCCTGTCCGCCTCTCCGAGGGACGCTGACGGCAACATGCCAAGCGAACCGGTCAGCATTGCCGCCACATCGGACAGCATGTCGCCAAACAGGTTGTCCGTCACCAGCACATCGAACTGCTTGGGCGTGCGCACAAGCTGCATGCCGCAATTGTCCGCCAGCATGTGATCGAGCGTGACATCCGAATAGTCACGGGAATGAAGGGCCGTCACATCCTCGTTCCACAACAGGCCCGACTCCATGACGTTGCGTTTCTCGACCGACGTCACCCGATTGCCGCGTTTGCGGGCGAGGTCAAACGCAACCCTTGCCACCCGTTCGATCTCGAACGTATCGTAAACCTGCGTGTTCACACCCCGGCGCTGGCCATTGCCCAAGTCGGTAATGCCGCGCGGCTCCCCGAAGTAGACCCCACCGGTCAACTCACGCACAATCATGATGTCGAGCCCTTCGACCAGTTCACGCTTGAGCGACGAGGCGTCTGCGAGGGCATCGAAACATACAGCCGGACGCAGATTTGCAAACAGTTGCAGATCCTTGCGCAGGCGCAAAAGACCCGCCTCAGGGCGCACGTCATAACCGATCCCGTCCCACTTGGGACCGCCGACCGCGCCAAGGATCACGGCATCCGCTGCCAGTGCCTTGTTGATCGTTTCATCTGAAATCGCCTGCCCGTGGGCATCGTAGGCGCAACCGCCGACCAGGTCGGTCTCGGTCGTGAATGTGTTGCCGCCCTGTTTGTTGAGCCAGGCAATAATCCGCTCGACTTCGCCCATCACCTCAGGACCGATGCCGTCGCCGGGAAGCAGAAGAAGATTGTATTGCGTCATGGACTCACTCTTTCGGATCTTGGGGTGATTGATGAATTAAGAATTGTTTGTCACAGTTCCGGCAGGATGCATAAAGGGCGAACCAGAGGAAGGCAAGACCGATGATCACGAATCCACTGTCCGCGCTCCTTGCCAGCCTGATTATTTCCATAGCGATCCTGCCCGCAACAGCGCGGGGTCCTGAACTATCCCTCCCCATAAAATGCCAGATTGGATCTCACTGCTTCATCCAACAGTATGTCGACACCGACACCGGCAAGGACTCCCGCGATTACACTTGTGGTGGACAAAGCTATGACGGCCACAAAGGCACGGATCTTCGTGTCCGACTTTCTGATCTCAAGGCACCAGGCGTTGCCGTGCTGTCCGCCGCCGCCGGCATGGTCCGAAGCGCCCGCGACGGCGTGCCCGACCGCCTGGTGCGCGACAAGAAAGACCGTGCACGCGTGAAAAACCGCGAATGCGGCAACGGAGTCGTGATCGACCACGGCGCGGGCTGGCAGACGCAATATTGTCATATGCGCCAGAACAGCCTCAAGGTCCGGCCCGGCGACTGGGTCCGGCAGGGGCAGAACCTGGGGCTTGTGGGTTACTCTGGTTTGGCGCAGTTCGCTCATTTGCACCTGGCCGTGCGCCACAACGGTAAGGTGATAGACCCCTTTTCCGGCAGGACGCCTGGCTCTGGAACCTGTGGCGCCGGCGGAGGTAAACCACTCTGGGACGCGACAACCTCACGGGCGCTGGCATACCGACCCGGCAGTATCGTCGATGTGGGGTTTGCGGAAAAACCGATTTCCCAATCGGCGGCTGAGTCCAGCCCTCTCGTCAGACCCGGTGACGTGTCCGCCATGCGGTCCATGGTGGCCTGGATATGGGCAGTCAACCTTCGAACGGACGACCGTCTCGAAGTGTCGTTCAAGGGCCCGACCGGTAATCTTGCCGCGGCACACAAAGCAGCCATGAACCGCCACAAGGCGCAGTACGTACTCTCAACGGGCAAGAAAAAGCCGCCTTCAGGTTGGCCATCCGGACGCTATGTCGCTGAAGGAAAGATTGTCCGGGCGGGGAAAACCATTCTCACGGAATCAAGAACTCTGGTCGTTCCCTAATTCCGTTTCATAGTTTTTATGTTTCACGAGCCTTCAATCATCAGAAACTGCCTGCTGGGTTGCCAACGGATGCTGCTGTTCGACCTCTGCGAGGTCATGGATGATACCAAAAGTATTATTCAAACAAGACCGTTCCCCG
>JAJFHC010000300.1 GCA_021775835.1 Hyphomicrobiales bacterium
CAATCCGGACCGGATTGACGACGTCACCATCCCCGAACCAGGATTTCGACCGAGCAATGTGCCAGAGAGAGTCATCGTTTCGGATAGCAAAAACACCGCTGCGCCCGGCCGCAAACCACTTGACCCGATCGAGAAGCTGCATAGCGGTTGCCGGCGATTTGCCCCAACCGCGCAACACGCCATCGTTCGTCAGAACATAACTGGCGCTCCGGCCGACACCTACCTGAATGGCATCAGAGGCGACGGCCTCGGGTTTGCCGGTGCCCTCCCACTGGTAGGCTGTTTCTCCACAAACCAGCATGTTGCGCTGATAGAAGGCTGCAAGGTGTGGAGACGAGCTGTCGGCCAGAGCCCAAGAAGGCCCACCGAGTAAGACCGAGGCGGCCAGGAACGCCTGGAGAAAATTTCTACTCGCGATGTCAATTATCATATTGCCGGATCCATTGCCGTGACCATTGAACATGGGTGACGGAAATCAAGCATCGCATAACCCAGCCACTTTCAACAAACGCTGCTCAAGTGCCGGCATGGCAAAGTCAACAAACGCTTTTACTTTCTGCGGCACCCGTTGACCGTGCGGAAATATGAGATTTACCAGTGGCGGATCAATCTCAAAGGGTTGCAGTACAAGGACCAGCTCCCGGGCGTCGATCTGGCGGGCGGCCTGATAGGAATACAACTGAACAAGTCCCAGACCCTGGATTGCCGAGTCGACGGCCGTTTCAACCGAACTGAGCCGCAGTTTCGACCTGACGTCAAATTCCCGAACTCTGCCCGACGGCATCCTCAATTCCCAGGGTGCGTAACCGCCTTTTCGGGAGAACGTTATGCATTGATGCGAAGCGATATCGGCGGGAGACGCCGGACACCCATTCGCTGACAGATAATCAGGACTGGCACAAACGATCTGTCGAACCGTTCCCGCCGACACGACCGACATCGCGCCAGTTGACGTTGCTCCTATCCTGACTCCAAGATCGATATGTTCGCCCTGGAGATCCAGTATGTTGTTGGTAAACAGCAGCCGGACCTCGATCTCGTCATGCATCGCCATGAATTCGTGGACGATCGGCAAGACATGAAGCCGTCCAAACAGGGCAGGCGCCGTGATCGTCAAAAGCCCCTTGACGGTGCGATATTCACCCGATGCCTGACGGCCGGCATTGTCGACCTCCTCCAGGATGGGTTTGATGTCATCATAGTAGCGCTCTCCGCTGTCCGTGACGGTGACACGGCGTGTCGTTCGGACAAGGAGCTGTGCGCCGAGATGGTCCTCGAGTTCGGCGATCTTGCGGCAGACAGTCGGCAAGGGCATGCTCAGAGCTCTTGACGCCGCGGAGAACCCCTGTCCTTCAACGACCGCAACATAGACCCGCATTGCGCTCAACTGATCCATCCCACTACTCCGACTTTCAATATAGTCTGTATTACAATTACCATATTCTACCAGAATTCGGATGAATTATGATGAGCGACCGTGACGTACCGCCAGGCAGGAATGTCGGGAAACAGGAACCGCTAATGATGGGAGACATCAAATGAACGCAAGAATACATCCGCCGTCCAAGGACCGGAAGTCTGTTGGGCAGGTTGTGTTTCTCAGTGAGAAGATGGCAATTGCCCGTGAGATAAGTTCATGTTGCGTCGGCACCGAAGCCGCCCTGGAGACGAACTCGGGGTTCGGAAAGCTGATTGGACGACTGATCAGCCGGGACGGTATCCCGGATTCGAGTTTCAATTAGGGCATCATCCGACCACATTGAACCATTTGATGGCGCCAACTCAGTTCACTCGGCAAGAGCGGCGCGATGCGGAAGAATTTGCCTGCCAGATTGCAGAAGGCGTTTAAGGCGGGTTTGCCCGTTCCGATCCAAAAGGGTCACCGGCACGCCAATGCCGCATTGCTCTTGCGGGCAACGCGGCATTGTTTTCGAGAAGTTGATTGCAGGATGACGTTGATCAGTCCTGGTTATTGCGGTCAAGAAAATCGATCATGCGGCCGGCAATCTGGGGACCATATTCTTCCAGCGCGAAGTGGCCGGTGTCGAGCAGGTGGAACTCGAGGTTTTGCAAATCCCGCTTGTAGGGGTGCGCGCCATCGGCGGGAAAGATCGGATCGTTCTTGCCCCACATCAGCAGTGCCGGGGTCTGGTGCTTGCGGAACAGGGCCTGCCATTTGGGATACTCCGCGACATTGGTGCCGTAGTCGAGGAACAGTTCAAGCTGGACTTCCTGGTTGCCCTTGCGGTCGAGTAGATACTGGACATGCCAGTAATTGTCGGGGCTGATGGCTTCGGGGTTTTTCGTGCCATGGGTAAACTGCCATCTGGTGGCGTCGAGCGTCAGAAACCCTCTCAGCTTGTCGCCGTTCTCCGCCGACGGATCGGCCCAGTAAGCCTTGATCGGGTTCCAGAATTCGCGCAAACCTTCTTCGTAGGCGTTGCCATTCTGGATGATGAAGCCGGACACACGTTCCGGGTTTTTCGCATACATCCTGAAACCGACCGGTGCGCCGTAGTCCATCAGGTAGACCGAATAGCGATCGACTTTCTTGCGGTCGAGCAGTGTCGTCATCATCTCCGCGATCTTTGCAAACGAATACTCAAAGTCCTTCGCCTGGGGCATGTCCGACGCTCCGAAGCCCGGGAAATCCGGTGCGATGACGTGATACTTGGCGGCGAGTTCCGGGATCAGGTTTCGAAACATATGCGACGAGGTGGGAAAGCCGTGCAGCAGGAGCACGGTCGGCCGCGCCGGATCGCCGGCTTCGCGATAGGCAATCTTGAGGCCGTCAATGGTTTCCGACCGGAAGGACACCTGTTCAACCTGGACCGCCGCTCTGGCGTCGACCGCATGTGCCGGGGATGTCGTTGCAACAGGCATGGAAACCGTGAGAGCCAAGAGGCCTGCACTCAGGATGTTCTTGAATGAGCGGGTCATGGGACATTTTCCTTTTGAGGAGTTGATGGAAACGTCTGCCGGCTCTGCGATTGTTCGTTCGCCTCCCCGGCCTTGTGATAAACAGTTAGGCCATTTCACATAATGTTAGAATACCTTCATTTTCCAATTTACTATTCCGTTTCTTGGAATAATTGAATTTTGGGCCAATCCGTTGATCGCTCTGGTGGGCCTTGCCCTTCGTGTTGCTTTTGCCGTCGATCTGAGGTGTGATCGATTTGTTGCCGGTCGCCGGCCAAGGGTCCGGCAACAAATTCGATTGAACGCAGGCGGCGACGAAGGGGGACTGACTGTTGAGACTGGGATTTCTGTTTCCCCCCTGCGGTGGCGAGGACGAACTCTACGTCCACGGCGAGGCGGTGGGTGACGATGTGCGGATTCTGCTCATGGGAACGCGGATCTTTGGCGACGACGACGAACACGCGCCGCATCATCTGAGCCGGACCGGGTCACTCGATCACCTCGTCATGCACGCCCGCGTCATGGCCCGCATGAAGCCCGATGTGGTCATCTGGGCGTGCACCAGCGGCAGCTTCATCGACGGGCTTGCCCACGCCGAACGACAAGTCGAGGCCATCGGCGAGGTCACAGGCGGTCCGGTATCGAGCACATCACTCGCCTTTGTCTCTGCCCTGCGCCATCTCGGCATCGACCGGGTCGCCCTGCTGGCAAGCTACCCGGAAGACGCTGCACAGGCGTTCTGCGGCTTCCTGAACGAATGCGATGTAGACGTCAGCGACGTGGCGTGGCTCAGCGCCCCGTCCGGGCCGGCAGCCGCCGACCTCGGTACACAAAGGCTTATGGAAACTGCAGAGAATCTGGCCCTGTCCGAGGGCGGCGCTATGCTGATTCCGGATACAGCAATGCCGTCCATGCATCTTATCGCACCCCTTGAGGCGCAGTTGGGCTGTCCGGTGCTGACGGCAAACCAGGTTTCGTTGTGGGAAGCGGTCCGGCTGGCCGGAGGATCACCGGCGGGTCATGGCCCGGGTCGTCTGTTCGAATGACGGTCCGGCAACCGGGCGAGATGTTGTATACGCCCGCCCTACTTCCTGAGAAATGAAAACAGGGCGTTGAAATCTCCCTTGGAATTCCTCAGGACCTTCTTGAATTCGGAGCGCATGTGGACGGACAGCCAGACGCCGTAGACACTGATGTCGACGATGCGATAGCCACCATTACGGCCGGTGATCATCCACTCAATCGGGCTTGATTTCACATTGCCGGCATAGAGCACCTGGGTTGTCACGACCGTGTGCCGGGCCCCTCTCTTCCGGCTGCCCTTTATCTGCATCTTCTGGCCGGCAAATTGCTTGTAGTAGTTGGCAAACAGACGTGCGGTATACTCTTCGACAAGACGCTGGTACTCCCGCTTCTTCTTTGCCGGGAGCTTGCGCCGGTACGGTCCAAGCAGTTGCGGCGCCACAGCACGGATGCTCGAATACCGCCGCAACATCTTCTTGAACCCGTTGGTCAAATGGGTCTTCGATCCGCCGGCGCGGGCCGTCACGATTGCCTGGTTACCGACTTTTCCAGCGTATTGTTCCGGACCACTCAGGGCGAACGCGTGACTTGGGCCGACAATAATGCCGGCGGCGAGAACAATCGCTGCCAAATTCAAGAACCAATGGTGTTTGCGCGAAGGCAAAAGATGCGAAATCAAAGTCTTCATCTCGACAATTTCCTCCATGTTTCCCGGAACTGCCGCCAAAGCGAAACGAACCAACCGAAAACCCGGCAGAACTCCCACACCCACCATTTCATAAGGGATATAGGTCTGTTGTGCCTGAGAACTACCCTAAAATAGTGAGTCGCACAAAATGGTGAAACATTTACGACACACAATTGACGAAGTGTGCTTCTCAAACCTTCCAAAGCGTCATCGCGAGACAGTGCGCCTCTCGTGCTTGAGCTAAACGATTGCTGTTACAAGAGCAGATATGGTCAAATGTTGGCAAATTGGTGGCATCAAGCCCTCGATTGCTCACGTGGCTGGAAGATGCTCTAAACAGTATGTTGTGTGAACTCTCGCATCGACAATCGAAATGACAATCGATCTACGATCCCCGGAATGGTATGGTGACCTCGCTGAACTGTGCGACGCCACAGGTCAGCCGGACTTTGCCGATCGCCTGGTTCACACGCTTTCCAGAACGCTGAACTTCAATTCATCCATGGTGCTGGTGTACCGCCGCGACGACACGCCGTTCATCGTTCACGATCATCTGGAACACGATCAACAGGACCGCTTCACGTCCGCCTATCTGTCCGGCATCTATCTGGTCAGCCCGTTTTACCGGGAGGCACTGGTGTGCCGGACGCCCTCGGTCAGATCTCTCAAGGCCCTGGCACCTGACGGCTTTCGGCAAAGCGACTACTACCGGGCCTACTACAGCAAGATCGGCTTTTCGGACCTGATCGGGATTTTCGTGCCGCTGGATGACGGCGACTGCGCCATGATTTCCCTGGGCCGTGACAGTGCCCTGCCGGCCTTCCGGACGCGCGACATGAATGTCCTGTCGGCAGTCCTGCCGCTGATCGCGAGTCTGGTCCGACGCCACTGGGGTGACGACGGCGCTGATATCCGAAGAGCCGTCGACAGTACCAAGCCAACTCATGCCCATGTTCTCGACGTGTTTCAGAGCTTTGCCCGCGGCGAACTCACCGCCAGGGAAGCGGAAATCGTCAAACTCGTTCTCTTGGGCCATTCCTCCAAATCGATCGCCCGTCTGGTTTCCATCTCAAGCGAGACCGTCAGGGTTCACCGGCGCAACATTTATGCCAAGATGGGGCTGACGTCCCAGGGCGATCTTTTTTCAGCCTTTCTGACAGCACTCGGCATTAACGGCAAAGACGGTCCTTCGGGTCCCCTCGCCTGAGATTCCGAAGATACCGCAAGTGCGGTATGGCGCTTGCCGTCGGCGGTGGCTAGACTTCGCTTCAACGGAACCAGAACATGCGGGTGAGCATCATGAGCGACAATCAATCTGCCAATCCAACTGCCAACGCAACTGCCGGCGCTGGCCTGCCGCTTATGGCCCGTGTGCCCGGCGGCGGCACCTCCGTCATGACGGACTGGGGTCTGAAATCGGAAGCGGGTCGTCTGCGTGACGTTCTGCTGGGGCCGGCTGAATCGTTTCACTGGATGGCGGAGAATGCCACCTATAGCTCAATCGTGCGCGACACGCTGCGCAAGGGTTACACGTTCGACAAGCAGCTCGCCATGCGCCAGCACCGGGAAATGGTCGATGCCTACCAACAGGCAGGCGTCAACGTCCACTTCCTGGGAACCAACGAGAACACGCCTTATCAGGTCTATGCCCGCGACTCGAGTTTCATGACCCCGTGGGGCGCCGTGATCTGCCAGCTGGCAAACCCCCGCCGCCGCGGCGAGTATGCCGAATGCCTCCGCTTCTACCTGTCCAACGACATCCCGATCTACGACATGGTGAGTGCTGGCAATTTCGAAGGCGGTGACTGCAACATCGTCACGCCCGACAGCGTGCTGATCGGCTACACCGGCTTTCGTTGCGAGGAAGAAGCCGCCGTACAGATCGGCGGCTGGTTCAAGGATGAAGGCTGGGACGTCAAGTACGCGCCGATCGATCCATTCTATGTGCACATCGATCTGATGGTGTGCATGCTCAACGAGAAGTGCGCGGCCGTATGCCTCGACACCACCGAAGAAGACGTGGTCGACTGGCTCAAATCGAAGGGCATCGAAATCGTGCCCGTGAGTTTCAAGGACACCATGACGCTCGGCTGCAACGTCATGTCACTGGGCGAAGACCGGATATTGTCCAACGCGGGCAGCGCCGGGCTCAATGAAAAACTCAGGGCCCTAGGGTTTCACGTCTACGATCCGGACATTTCCATGTTTACCCGGGCCGGCGGCGGTATTCACTGCATGGCACAACCCCTGCGGCGCGACGCGGCCTGATACCGGATCACCCTGTTCAGAGTCACCCCGCTCGAGTTCACCGGGGCGGGGTGACCTGTGTCCGCAGACCGTGATATGATCGTGCGCATGGTTGTCTTGATCGAAAGGACAGGTCCATGCATTTCCGGTCAGCGAGGTTCGTTTTTGTCTGGGCATCAATTTTGTTGATGTCTGCCGTCGGAGGTTGCCGGACAATTGGCGGCGACAGCAGCGGGCTGGCAGGCGGTGAGATTTCCAGCGACATTCCCCTGAGCGGCATACAGAGCGTGAGCAATGTCGTTGTGGCGTCCGCGGGAACCGATGCCTTCGTCCTCACCGCGGCGGCGGACTCACAGCATTCGTTTCAGGATATCATCGCCGTGCTTTACTGCCGGGCAAAGCGACACGCCCGGGCCAATCAGTTTGACGGATGGTTCCCGGTCAACGTCCGGCAGAAATCGGCGGGCGCGGACAACGCGCCGCTGGTTGGGGAAGTGACCGTGCAGATGTACAACGGCGATCCGCCGGAAGGAAAGAAGCCTGTCACCAAGGACTGGTGCAAGCTGGTACCGGCAGAGGCAAGAGCCTGACGTCCAGATCAGGAAGAATTTTGGTTGAATCAACCATAATTCATAAAACCTGATCGCTCTCAATATCCTGGAGCGGGATGCGGGCGGAAAACCGCACACACTTTTCCTCATCCCGCCCAAGACAGACGCCGGAGCCTGAAGCCCCGGCGCCATGACTTATGTAACTGTGAATTTTGGTTCAGCCCAGTATCCAGCCGCCATCCACGTCTATCGTTGTCCCGGTGACAAAATCGTTCTGCACCATGAAGACAATTCCCTGGGCGACTTCATCAGCCGTTCCGGCACGGGGAATGATATGGCCCGCCGTCATCTTCTTATAAAGGGCATCGCGCTCGGCACCCTGGAGTGCCACCATGGGCGTATCGATCTGACCCGGCGACACAACGTTGATCCTTCTGGGAGCAATTTCCGGCGCCACGGCACGCACCATGGCCTCGACCGCACCGCCGACCGATCCGATGGCCACCTGACCCGGTTTGGTCTTGCGCGCGGGCGCGCCACTGACCAGCACGATGGTCCCGTCTTCGCTCATGTGTTCCGTGCCGTACCGAACCACATTGGTATAGCCCCAAAGCTTGTCGAAGGACGCCTTGTAACCATCCATATCCATGGACAGGAACGGACCGACTGCCCGGCTGCCGCCGGTCGCGGCACTGATCAGAATTTCGAAAGGTGCGCAGTCAGCGAACAATTGCGCCATGGCATCCCGGTCAAGCACATCACATTGCCTGAGGCTGATCCCGTCGGGCAGGTCGCCGGCCTTGTCCGGGTTGCGGCTCACGGCGATAACCTCCGCGCCAAGGGCTGCCAGCTGTTTGGCGGCGGCCAGTCCGATGCCCGATGTGCCGCCGAAAATGATTGCCTTCTTGCCTGATACGTCCAATGTCCTGCGTCCTCTTTTGCTTTCCCCGCTCCAGCGGAGAACCTGATTAATGTCAGGCGCGATGATGGCTCGCTTGGACAGAGAATACAAGTTCCGATGGGCCCGCTCCAAACCGGCTGCAGCCTTGCAAAAACCCGGTGGAATCCGCATAGTTTTCCATCGGGGTATCCAGCGGAAAACAACAGCATCCGACGATGGCGGATATATTCATCAGCTATAGCAGCAAGGACCGGCAGAAGGTCACCATCCTTGCCAGAGAACTGGCCAGGACCGGATGGACCGTCTGGTGGGATCCGGTAATCCCGCCGGGCCAGGTCTACGATGTTGTCATCGAAGAACAGGTCAAGGCCGCCCGCTGCATCGTTGTTTGCTGGTCAGAGTCTTCGACCCAGTCTAGCTGGGTCCGGGCGGAAGCCGGCGACGCGCTCAACCGCGGGATACTGGTGCCGGTCCTGATTGAGCCGGTCGACATCCCACTGGTGTTCCGACAGGTGAACGCCGCCAATCTGGTTGAGTGGTCCGGAGCGCCCGATGACGAACGCTACAACAGTCTGCTTGCCTCTCTGGCGGCCAGACTGGGCGATCCGCCAAACAGCGAAGTGCCGATCATTCAGGGTGCCAGCGCCTTGCCGGGCGACATCCTATCGCCGACCAGTGGTTCAGGAGCCGGCGGTGCGCCGGCGCCGGCGATGCGGTCTTCGTCAGGCTGGCGGCCCCTGCCCTTGCTGGCGGCGGTCGTGGCTGCAACAGCCGTGGGAACAGGCATCTGGGGGTTCTTCACCTGGCAACAATCGGCCAAGGAAAGTGCCGAACAGGCCCTGATCGCGGATCAAAGAGCGGCCGGCCTTGCCTTGAAACTTCCCAAGCTGGCCGGCACCTGGGAGACCGATTACGGTGTTGCGCAGCTGAAACAGGTCGTGGACCAGGTCGAGGGCCGTATCCGATACCACAACGGCAATGCAGGCGAATTCAGGGGCCTGCTGAAACCTCATGACTCCGGCAAGTACTACATCCTCGACTTCAACTGGAAGAACGGCGCTGATTTCGGCAATGGAATCCTCGACATTCAACCGGGTGAGCACGGCACGTTGCGCGGTTACTGGGAGGACCAGAGGGGCACGCGGGGCAAATGGGTCTGGACCAAAGCGCCGTAATCACGATTTTGGCAGGACAATCGGGCACATATCTGTATTCAAGCCCTTGAATCATAGAGTGTTTGTGATGCTCTGACGATTTATGTCCTGCACCCCCGGAAAATCTCCCGGATTGCCATACTTGAAATTTCGCTCTTTAATCTTGTGCGGCACTTGGGGGGAGATCAACCGGCATGCCGGCAAATGTCTGCAAACCATGGCAATTGTGCGCCTATGGTGCATTGCTGCTCTGCTGCCTCTGCGTAATCCCTGTTCAGTCTCTAAGGGCCTCCGACGCTGGTTCTGAGCCACCGTGGAAGGTCCTCTATGGCCTAGCCTTCAGCAAGACTCAGACAAAGGCGGTTCAGGGTTTTTCGCCTTCGACTTCTGAGAGCAATGTCCAGTCCCTGACGATTCAAAGGCAGTTGACACCCGGGTTCCAGGCTCGGGTCGGTGTCGTGGGGCTGAAATTCCGGGTGCGCGACGATTTGATTGAACCTGGTTTTACCGAGGCTAGTTTTCTCGACTGGAAATCGGTCGGTCTCAAGGCCGGCTTCAGCCTCAACGCCCTGGGATTTGATATCCGTGGATCAGTTCTGGGCGCCGGTGACAAATACCGGCTGACCCGATCCGACCAGATAGCCGGGGCGATTGCGGAATCTCGCTCGAAGGGCTGGCATATCTACACCGACATCACTGTCGGCGGGGACATCTGGCTTGCTGACTGGCTGCTCGTGCGGCCGACGGCGGCGTTACAGCATTCCTTTACCCATGTCCGTGCGTTCACAGAACGAGGTGCCGGCCTGTCCAATCTCAATGTTGGCAAGATCAATGACGAGCGCATACGATCTGACATCGGGCTGGTGGTTTCAGCCGTGTTGCCGCTTGAGACAAATGGCGTTTTGACTCCGTTCGTCGGCGCAAGGTGGGCGCACAACTTCATGACCGGACCATTCACTGCGCAATCAAGTTCGGTGGTTCTGGGAGATCTGGGGGACACACCCATAGCAAGAGGACCGGAGGCCGACGGCGTCAACCTTACCGGCGGCTTCTTCTGGAAATTGCCTTTCGGTTCTGAATTCACCGTGGCCTATACGGGTGAATTCTTCAAAAGCTCGCAGTCGCATTCCGTGGCGGGCGTGCTTGGATTTCCGTTCTGATTTGAATTCGTCCAGCTGACAGTAAGATCAAAGAGCGCTGCAAACACATCGAAAACCATGACGGGCAATGGGGCCCCTGCTAACCGCCGCGCAGTTCCGCCTCAAATCCTGCTCGGTCCCGGTCGATCTTCTCAAGCATATCCCTGAGCGCAAACGACCTCTGATCATGAGTTCCGCTCCAGATCATGATTTCAAGAAGAATCGGTGCGAGATCACGCCCCTTCTGGGTAAGCGTGTAGATGTAGCTCCGGCGATTGTCAGGATCACGCGCCTTATCGATGATGCCTTCAGCCTCCAGATGCTTCAGCCTGTCTATCAGGATGTTGGTTGCAAACCCCTCTTCGGCTTCCATGAACTCGCTGTAGGTCTTCTTTCCCCTGAACATGATTTCGCGAATGACCAGCAAGCTCCACCGATCGCCGAACGTGTCGAGGCCGAAGGCCAGGGGGCAGCCGGTCTGACGCTTCTTGTTTTCCTGTCTCATTTCGTCACTTTAAAAAATTAACTTGCAAAATGCAATACGTATGGCTAAATGTATTTTCACCTTGCAAAATGCAAGCTAATTAACAAGGAGAAGCCACATGCCCCTGATACAGATCACGGCTCCCCAGGGAGCTCTTGGAAAAGATGACCGGAATGCTTTCATCAAGCGCCTGTCCGACGCTGTACTGACCGCCGAACGCGCGCCTCTCGATGACGCCGGGGCCCAGTCCCTGGTTTGGGCCTACTACCACGAGCAACCCCAGGGCTCGACCTATGTCGGTGGAGAGGCCATCGAAGAGCCGCCTTTTCGTATTGCCGTCACAACGCCGCAAGGCGCGCTTGATCCAAGGGCCCGAGCGCAACTCGCGGCCGACGTCGGCGTCATTGTCGACGACTTCATCGGGCCCTTCGAGGGCCGGCTCAACCACTGGACCATGCTCTACGAAGTCGATGAAGGAAGCTGGGCAGGCGGCGGCCAGATTTTCCCGCTCGCCGGAATCCAGGCCGCCATGAACATCAAGCCAACTTACGCCTCTTGAGGCATACCGGACGGAGAAAAACGATGAAACATTATGTATTGGTCCACGGCGCCTGGGAAGGTTCCTGGACATGGAACGAAACCAAACCGGTTCTCGAACAACAGGGCCACACGGTCACGACCGTTGACCTGCCCGGCACCCTCGACAATCCAGCGGCGCTGTCGCAAGTCACTCTGGACAGCTACGTGCAAGCCGTCGCTGCGGCGATCGCCCGTATCGATGAGAAAGTCGTTCTGGTCGGACACAGCATGGCAGGTGCCGTCATCTCTCAGGTTGCAGAATTCATACCGGAGCACATCGACCGTCTGGTCTACGTCACCGCATTCCTGTTGAAACAGGGCGGCAGTGTCCTGGAAGCCATGCAGGGCGACCCGGATGGAGAATTTCTTCCTGAGTTGACCTTTTCCGCCGACCAGAGTTCAGCGACAGTCTCCGAGCAAACCTGGCGCGACAAGGCGTTCCATGACGTGGCCGAGGACGGCCTTCGCCTGGTCTTGCCGCGGGTGGACGTGGCGCAGTCGACAGAGCCTTTCATGGCAAAGATCGACGTCAGCGATGAGAGGTTTGGCTCTGTGCCGAAAACCTACATCCGCACGTCACTGGACAAGGTGGTCTCCCCCACCCTTCAAGACGAGATGATCGGCAACTGGCCGGTTGAGAAGGTTCAGACCCTGACGGCGGGACACTTTCCAACACTCTCGGTGCCAAACGAACTGGCTTCGGCGTTACTTTAGGAGTCATTCGTGTGTGGCAGACAGCGCTCACGCCTGTGGAACGGGCTTGGGCGCTGTTGCTATTTTGGCAGCGGCACCGGCGGCGGCCTGTTGATTGGCGGTCAGTTCATCTTCGTCGTCGTCGTCGTCATCCACCACGACACGAACCTCCGGCCGGGCGAATTCAATGCCGTGTTCCTTGAACGCGTTCTGGACCGCCACGAAGGCTTCCTTGCGAATCATGAACTGGCGGCCCGGTTTGGACATGAACTTGGCCCGTATGATCAGCCCGTAGTCGTCAACTTCGAGCACTCCCTGGGACTTGAGCGGCTGGATGAAATCCTCCGCGATGGCTTCGTTCTCGAGCAGGTCGTTACCGATCTGCTTGAAGATGCGCTTGACCTTCTTGACGTCGGTGTCGAACGGCACCCGGAATTTTAGCTTCATGATTGCCCAGTCGCGCGAATAGTTGGTCAGTGTCTTGATTTCACCGAACGGTACCGTGTGAACAGCACCCCGGTGATGACGCAACCGCAATGACCGGATCGACATCTTTTCGACCGTGCCCTTGACGTCGCCTACATCGATGTATTCCCCGAGCCTGAAAGCATCGTCGATCAGGAAGAAAGCGCCTGACACGATATCGCGCACCAGCGTCTGGGATCCGAAACCGATCGCCAGGCCGACAACGCCGGCACCCGCCAGGATCGGGGCGATATCGATGCCGAGAGAAGCAAGCGTTATCATGATCACGATGATGCCGAGCGTAATCTGTACTGTGCGCTTGAGCAGAGGCAGCAAGGTGCGCATGCGCGACAGCCCCTGACCGCCGATCTCCATCTCGCCCGCATCGACGCCGGATTCGGCAAGGGCCGCGTCTTCTTCCATGATCTTGCGGTCGATGAAGATCTGAAGGGTCTGCCAGACGATGTAGGCGACCAGCAGGGTCAGTGTAATCTGGAACAAAGCGCCCGTGGCCTGACCGCCGATGCCGCTTTCAGCCATTCCGACCGGGTTGATCCGCCAGGCCGACGCCAGGACGATGACGACACCGAACAAGAGCGCCAGCCTGGCGCCTCGTGCCGTCGCCCCAAGCGCGGTCTTGCCCTCATCCAGAAGCCGCGTCGTATCACGCCGCAACAGGGCATCGAGGCTGGGCAGCACTGCAAACAATCCAATCGTGAACAGGCCCGCACCGTACGGCACGAAGTCGCGAAGCAGTTCGATGACCACGAGACTCACCCACAGAACAACGACGAATGCGGCAAAAATCCACGGCCAGAGTTCGGAGAAGATGCGGATCGCCGTGCCCGGTTGCGCGTCGCCGGCGATATCGCTGGAGATTGCCCGGCGGCCGGACAGGATTGTGTACACCAGCAATGTGGTGGTGATCGTCCCCACAAGGATCAGGAATAGCTCGTGGACAAAGCCCAGAATACCCAAGGTGCCAAACAAGGCGCACGTGAAATAGGCAAAAGCGCCGAACGCCACGGTCAACAGGGCGGTGCGATGAAGCGATGCGGCGTCGGCGTCGCTGTAAAGAGGCAGCCGAAGCTCTGGCCGTCCCGGTGCGTGAAAAGCTTCGGACAAAGCTGCGATCGCCCGAAAAATGCCCGCCGCCGACAGATAGAAGAAGAACGCGATCCGGTCCTTCTGGGTGTCGTCGAAGAAAACGAGATAGATCGCGGTTGCGATGGCGAGAAATATCGCCAACGCGATGAACCGCTGGAGAACAGTGGAGAGAAGGCGCTTGACCTTGTAGCGCGTGCCTCGGTAACCGGTCGCTGCCTCACCACCGGAAACCGCAGACTTCAAACGCCCCTTTACCGCCATCTCCGCCAGCCAGCCCAGTCCCATGGAAATCGCGACTGCGAAGAAGAACCACATGACACCGCCGTCTTTGCGGTCAGCCGTAAATTTTGCCCAGGCTCTTGGAAAAACGTCGGGCAGTTCTTTTACGGAACGAAAGATACCGTCGAGTTCCTTGCTGAGCACGCCCAGATCGCGCTGAAAACGATAGATAATTACAGCGGGGTTGAATTCCTCTGCAGGTTTCGCCTTGGCGTTTTTCTCTTCCGCCAGGCTTTCAAGCAGGATGCGGCGAACGTCTTCATTGGACAACTGCTTCGCAATCGCATCCGCGGTGAGTTTGTTTCTCAACTGTGCCTGCTGGGCATCGGCCGGCAGTCCGGCAAGCAAAATGATCACGAAGGCGACGACCGGTGCCAATAGCACGGTCCACTTCATAAAACAGGCAGGCCGGCTGATTGTCTGTTTCCACTGCATCTCGACTTCCCCACCCCTGTCACCCGTCAGAATCCGCTGCACCAAAGGACCATGGTACGAAGCTTGCTGTCAACGCACCTGCCTGTGAGACCGCTTTGTGTTGCAGATCGGAAATCTTTGAGGTCATTTCACGCACATTGAGGTATAGGACTGTGAGATGCGGCATGGGAATCAATTCATGATCGGCCGTTCACGTTCGAAAAGGTAATGAGATGTCGGATACAGAAAATGAACTGTTCTCCTCAATGCTGGGGGCAAGTGAGGCGGAGACTGTCAAGATACTGATCGATCTGATCGCACTGATATCGTCGGGCAACCCCATCAGCCTCGACGATGTAGAAACCCAGCTTACCCGGACCTGCGATGACATCGAAAACCGGCAGGGCGGCATCCCGACCGCCAAATACAAGGCCTTGCTCAAATATGTCGCCGCCATGAAGCAGGCAGAAACTGCGGCCCTCTCCTAAGAAGATCGCCCGTTGATCCCTTACGATCCGTTGCGCGGCGCGATACCGATGCTCTCGAGGACCATCTGAAAATGTGCAGGGTCTATGGTGAAATCCTCATTTGCCCGGCGGTTGGATCGTTCAACATCGGTCTTGGTATAGGCATAGGCATGCCCCATCCCTACTGAGAGCCTGTGATAGGCATCGACAGAGCCGGTCGGAAACAGTTCAACGACCTTCGTTCCCGGCTCGCAAAAGACCAGGTTTGAAAGCCCGGCGCCATGCGGCGAGATCACGGCCTCGGCGCTTGCGAACATGTCCACCTGTTCCTGAAACGGCCTCTGTTCGGAAACGATGAGTTCAAACCCCAGTGGTTCGAGAATGGCGAAGATTTCGTCTTCGTTGAGCAGGCGACGGTTCTTGGCGGCTGCCCTGGATATGTAGAGCCTGCGTTTTTCACCCAAATCAGCGATCTGGGGAGACGGCGGAAACCTTTCGCGCAACAGGCTCAAAACCCAGTCAAAGTAATGGTAGCCGTTCAATATCTGATGGCACGGAACCACCAGTTCATCGGCTTTGATCCAGGGGTGCTCGTTTGCATCGATAAAACGATCCTGAAACTCGCTGAAATAGGCAAGTGTTTCCTCCTGAAACTTGTGCGCCTTCGTCTGGATGTAGATCCGGTCGTCCGGCCCAATCTCCTCAATCGCAAGTTGCAACCTGGGCAAGACATCGAACAACCAGTGATAGAAGAAGTGCTGGTCTGAGCCGGTCACGGCAAAAACCTTGCCGGCAAAGTGTTCCGGCTTTGCCATTTCACGCATGTAGGGTGCCGAAATGCCGTCACGTCGCAACCGCCAACGGTATTTTCTCATCTGACGCTGGGTATGTATTGCACCGCTAACGGGACGTCCCCGTTCATTGAAGACAAAACCGAGCGTGTCGGCAGACCCGTGGGGAATGCTGACAATCGAATTCATGAGCTGGGGAAAAGGCTCGTCCGTGTCCCAGGGCACATCCCTTGGCAGGCCCTCAGGCCGCTCGAGATCGAACGGGCGCGGTTTTTCACGCTCCCGTTTGTCATACTTATCAGACGATACCGGGAAATAGGGGACTGTTCCATAACGGCGCCCGATCTCGAAGCCGTCAAAGATCGTAAACAAAAGAGGCGCCAGAGGCGTCCGCGATATCTTGTCGAGTAGTCCCAAAACGTCTTCCTAGATCCCGACCGGCATCGTCAATGCTATCCCTGCCCAGTTCAGTGCGCAGCCCCAAAGTCCTGCAAGTTCATTCGTCGGAGAGCGATTCTTTTCAGTGCGTTGTGCCGTCGAGCTCATCCTCGATGAAAACCTGGATAATCGAGTCCATGTCCTGCTCTGTGGTAAATCCCAGTTCAGTCGCCCGGGCCGCGTTGAAGTTGCGCGGCCAGCCAGCGACGATTTCGGAAATGAATGCATCCGGTTGCCAGTCAATCCGGCCGACCGGCTCGGATCCAGCAACGCGGCCAAGGGCCTCGACCATTTCTCCCACAGTGACTGCTATGCCCGGCATGGTGAGATTGCGCCGCGGCCCGATCTTCGCGCCATCGAGGCCGGCGGCGTGGATCAGGAATCCGACTGCCGAGCGCGGCGAAGCCATCCAGTGCATCACATCAGCCGACACAGGACATATCGCCCGTTGACCCATGAGAGGTTCGCGGAGAATGCCGGAGAAGAATCCGGATGCCGCCTTGTTCGGTTTGCCGGGGCGAACCACGATGGTCGGCAAACGGATTCCGACGCCGTCGAGCATGCCCTTGCGGGTAAGATCCGACAGCATCAGCTCACCCATCGCCTTCTGCGCCCCGTAGGATGTCAGCGGGGTCGA
The DNA here is from genome assembly GCA_021775835.1 of Hyphomicrobiales bacterium. The sequence continues at coordinate 16,977 of JAJFHC010000300.1, forward strand.
GTGAAACTCGTCGTCGATGGCTTCCGGGAACGGTGCGCCGAAGACGGCGATCGAACTGGTAAACACCAGCCTCGGGTTAAAGCCGCCTTCCCGAACGGTGTCGTACAATGCACGTGTGCCATCGAGATTGATGCGGTAACCCTTGTCGAAATCGAGTTCCGCCTCACCGCTGACGATTGCCGCCAAGTGAAAAACAACATCGGGTTTCAGGGACGCAAGTCTGTCGTAGGCGCCTTGAGCCGAAATATCGGCGGCCTGGGTGTCAAAGGCAATATCCGAACCGTCGGCACCTTCGGGCACGGACGGCGCAACGATATCCATCAGCAGCATGTGCGTGATGGCCCGGCCATTGAGCGAGCCGTCCGCTACGAGCCTTTCGGTCAGCTTGCGCCCAATCAGACCGGCGGCTCCTGTGATAGCGATCTTCATAGCGCCCGTCTCGATTTCTGTCTTAAATCCTGCCTCAACCAGGCCACGCCACAACCTTCTGGCGCTGTTCGCCCAGTCCCTGGATACCGACGTGCATTTCATCGCCGGGCTTGAGGAAGGTCTGCGGGTTCATGCCCATGCCAACGCCGGGAGGTGTACCTGTGGGAATGATATCGCCGGGCAGCAAGGTCATGAACTGGCTGATATAGTGTACCAGGTGGGCGACCCCGAAGATCATCGTCCGGGTGTTGCCGGTCTGGCGCCGTTCACCGCTCACATCCAGGAACATGTCGAGATTCTGGATATCGTCGATTTCGTCCTTGGTCACCATCCAGGGTCCGGTTGGCCCGAACGTGTTGCAACCCTTGCCCTTGACCCACTGGCCCTTGCGCTCGATCTGGAATTCCCGTTCGGACACGTCATTGACGATGCAGAAACCTGCCACATGATCCATGGCATCGGCCTCGTCGACATAGCTTGCCTCGGTCCCGATGTCGATGCCGAGTTCCACTTCCCAGTCGGTCTTGACCGAGTTCCGGGGAATGATGACGTTATCGTTAGGCCCGACGATGGCTGTCGTCGCCTTCATGAAGAGGATCGGTTCCGATGGTGGTTTGGCGCCGGTTTCATGGGCATGATCGATGTAGTTCAATCCAACGCAAAGCATCTTCGAGATGTTGCCGACACAAGGTCCCAGACGTGGATCGCCGGTCACTTCAGGAAGCGACGTCGGGTCGATCGCCTGCAACCGCGCGAGGCTCTCGGCCGACAGTGTTTCGCCGGTTACATCATTCACATGACCGGACAGGTCACGGATCGTGCCGCTGTCATCAAGCAGGCCGGGCTTTTCGGCACCGGCTGGTCCATACCGCAACAGTTTCATGTGTTTGCTCCCAGTTTTTACATCGTTGATTCAGATTTCGCCGGACATTAGGCGGTCAATAGGCATCCGCCAATACGTGAATTGCCGCAGGTGCCTAAATCCTCGTGACACGATGACCACTCATGAAGGCGATACATTCTCGACTTACCGTTCCCCCGGCCTCCGCGCCGGGGTCCACTCTCAAACGACGTTGTCCGCGGCATCCAAAATTGGGTCCCGGATCGCTCTGCGCTTGTCCGGGAAACGGATATGGGTGGCCGAACTCAACGTTAGTTCGACCAGCCGCCATCGACCATCGACAGCGTGCCTGTCGTGAATGCACTTTCGTCGCTGCCCAGGTATAGCGCCAAAGAAGCAATTTCTTCCGCGCGTCCCAGGCGTCCCATTGGCTGGCGCGCAATAAAATCCTTCTTCGCGGCGACCGGGTCATCGAAGGCAGCAATGCGGCCGTCAAGCGAGGGGCTTTGCACGGTGCCAGGACAAATTGCATTACAGCGAACGCCCCGCCCGACAAAATCCGCAGCGACCGACTTGGTCAAGCCGATGACAGCGGCCTTGCTGGCGCCATAAACGAACCGGTTCGGAGCCCCCTTCTCGGAACCGACCACCGAGGCCATGTTGATGATCGATCCACCGCCGGCGTCGAGCATGGCCGGCAGAAAGGCACGGATCATGCGGTACATGGCCTTGACGTTGAGGTTGAATGAAAAGTCGAAGTCTTCCTCAGGACAATCGAGGATCGTGCCGTGATGCACGAAACCTGCACAGTTGAACAGAATGTCGACGGCCCCGATGTCCGCTGCAATCGAGCCTACGGCGTCGGCGTCGGTGACATTCAGCGAACGCACGGTGGCAATGCCTTGCGCCTCAAGGCCTTCCAGCTTGGAAGCGTCGAGATCGGTGGCGGTAACGCTGGCCCCTTCCCGTGCGAACGCCAAAGCGGTCGCCCGGCCGATGCCCTGCCCTGCTGCTGTTATCAGCGCGGTCTTGCCCTTCAGTCTGTCTGTCATGGAATTTCCTGTAGTTTATGTTTTTGATTGTTCAGAGCGACATGGGGAAAAGTGTGAGCGGTTTTCCGCGCGCACCCTCGTCTAGTGTGAGTCGCGTGGAATCGTTTCGACGATCCGCTTGTATTTGACAGCGCTTTCCAGCACGCCGCCTTCGGCCAACTGACCCACCTGCGAGCGATAGATCTCCTGCCAGGGTGTCTGATGTTCGGGGTAAACGAACTTGCCGTTCGCAGCCCGCGTCTTGAGTTCCTCGTCAGGCACAAGCATGTTTGCCGTGCAGGCATTCAGATCGATCCGGATGATGTCCCCGGTCTTGAGCAAAGCGAGGCCACCACCGGCGGCCGCTTCCGGCGACGCATTCAGAATCGACGGGCTGCCCGATGTTCCGCTCTGCCGGCCATCGCCGACGCAAGGCAGTTCCGTGATGCCCTGCTGCACGAGGGCATTGGGCGGCAGCATGTTGACGACTTCCGCCGATCCCGGATAACCGATCGTTCCAGTTCCGCGCATCACCAGAATGCAGTCTGCGTCGATGGCAAGCTCCGGTGCGTTGATCCGGTCATGATAGTCTTCAGGCCCCTCGAAGACGATGGCGCGGCCTTCGAAGGCGTTTTCGTCGCCTTCGCGGCACAGGTAGCGGTTGCGGAAGGCCTCCGAAATCACGCTTGTTTTTAGCAGTGCGGCGTCGAACATGTTGCCGCCAAGAACCATGAAGCCCGCGTCTTTCATCATGGGACGGTCGTAGGGCAGGATGACCTCGGCGTTTTCAACCCCGGTCTCGCGGCAATTGTCGCCGATGGTCTGGCCGTTGACGGTGAGCGCGTCTTCATGGATTTTTCCAGCCCCCATGAGTTCGTTGACGACGGCAGGCACGCCCCCCGCGCGATAATAATCCTCGCCAAGATACTCTCCGGCAGGTTGCAGATTGACCAATAGCGGTATTTCGTGGCCGTGCGACTGCCAGTCCTTGATATGCAGATCGACGCCGACGTGACGGGCAATCGCGTTGAGATGGATCGGGCAATTGGTCGACCCGCCGATGGCGCTGTTGACCGCGATGGCATTTTCGAAGGCTTTCCGGGTCAGAATGTCGGACGGCTTCATGTCCTCCCAGACCATTTCGACGATCCTCTTGCCGGTCTGATACGATGCCTGGCCGCGATGGCGGTATGGTGCGGGGATCGCGGCACTTCCGGGCAGCATCATGCCGAGCGCCTCGGCCAGCGAGTTCATGGACGTGGCGGTTCCCATGGTATTGCAATGCCCGGCGCTGGGTGTGGAGGATGCCACAATTTCAATAAATTCCTCGAAATCGATCTCTCCCGCCGCCATCATTTCACGGGCTTTCCAGACGATCGTGCCGGATCCGGTGCGCTCGCCCTTGTAGTTACCGTTGAGCATCGGACCGCCGTTCAGCGCAATCGCCGGCATGTCGACGGTCGCTGCTGCCATGATGCAGGCCGGTGTTGTCTTGTCGCAACCCGTCATCAACACCACGCCGTCAAGCGGGTAGCCGTGGAGGACTTCGACGAGGCAGAGGTATGCGAGGTTTCGGTCGAGCCCTGCAGTCGGGCGCTTGCCGGATTCCTGAATTGGATGCACCGGGAATTCGATGGCCACGCCACCGGCGGCGTGAATACCGTCGCGCACCCGAGATGCCAGGGACACATGGATCCGGTTGCAGGGAGACAGATCGCTGCCGGTCTGGGCAATACCGATGATCGGCTTGCCTGATTGCAACTCCTCCCGGGTGAGA
>JAJFHC010000004.1 GCA_021775835.1 Hyphomicrobiales bacterium
CTTCGGATCGCGGATGATCCGCTCAAGCTGCTTTTGATCGGATGCAGAAACCGTGATCGATATTCCTGTGCGCATCACAACCAATCGCACAAAACAGCATCAATGGGAATCCACAAAGGGACTCTTTTGTCTCCGACAATCTACTAGACATCTCCGACTGGATCAACTCATGAAGCTAAGTGGTCATACTGCGAGCTGTGCCGGAGTGTCCGGTTTTAGCCTGGAGAATGCGGCAATCTGTCTCGCTCCTTTAGGGGGGCGCGCGCTGTTGCTTTGCGCGGGCACTTTTGGCATTGTCCGCGCGACCAAAAGGTCACGCTTGGGGGTGTTGAGGGGATCTGCGCGAGTATTGAGTATCGTGCGGTTTCAATTTTCCTGACCTTGAGGCTGACAAACTCTATTCGATCCAATTTCGATCAAGGACAGACTTATGAGCAATGCTATCTGGCTAATCATCGCCTGTGGCGCCCTTTCGATTGTGTATGGCATTTGGGCCATCCGGTCGGTTATGGCGGCGGATGCGGGTAACGAGCGTATGCAGGAGATTGCAGGCGCGATTCAGGAAGGCGCCACTGCCTATCTGAAGAGGCAGTACATAACCATCGCTATCGCAGGTGTGGTCATCTTCTTCATCGGTGTCTACCTGCTGTCGCTTACGGTCGCCATCGGATTTGCGATCGGTGCGACCTTGTCTGGACTTGCCGGTTTTATCGGCATGCTGGTGTCGGTCCGTGCCAATGTGCGCACGACCCAGGCTGCCAGCCAGAGCCTTGCTGCAGGCCTGGAGATTGCCTTCAAGTCGGGCGCTGTGACCGGCATGCTGGTTGCCGGTCTGGCTCTTCTTTCGGTGATCATCTACTACGCCGTTCTGACCATGGGACTGAATCTGGCGCCGGGCGACCGGACGGTCATCGATGCTCTTGTCGCACTTGGTTTTGGCGCTTCGCTGATCTCTATTTTTGCCCGTCTGGGCGGCGGCATCTTTACCAAGGGTGCCGATGTTGGCGGTGACCTTGTGGGTAAAGTTGAAGCGGGTATTCCCGAAGATGATCCCCGTAACCCGGCAACGATCGCCGACAACGTTGGCGACAACGTCGGTGACTGTGCCGGCATGGCGGCTGATCTGTTCGAGACCTATGCGGTGACGTTGGTTGCAACCATGGTTCTGGCTTCGATCTTTTTTGCTGGAACGGACCTTGTCGAGCCAATGATGCTTTACCCGCTCATGATCGGTGGTGTCTGTGTGGCGACATCGATCATCGGCACGTTCTTCGTCAAGCTTGGTGCTAATCAGAACATCATGGGTGCGCTCTATAAGGGCGTGATCATGACCGGGGTGCTGTCATTGATCGCGCTCTGGCCAGTGACCTCCCAGATGATTGGCATGGACACGGTTCTGACGGCGGGGAATGCAACCTTCACGGGCATGAGCCTATTCTGGTGCGGGGCGGTCGGCCTTGCAGTAACAGCGCTCATCATCGTGGTCACGGAGTACTACACCGGCGTCAACTATCGTCCGGTGAAGAGTGTTGCGGCAGCGTCTCTGACGGGCCATGGCACGAACGTCATCCAGGGGCTTGCGGTGTCGCTTGAGGCAACCGCGCTTCCGGCCCTGATCATCATCGCCGGCATCATCATCACCTTCAGTCTTGCCGGTTTGTTCGGGATTGCCATCGCGGTGACCACAATGCTGGCGCTGGCCGGTATGATCGTTGCCCTCGATGCCTTTGGTCCGGTAACGGACAATGCTGGCGGGATCGCGGAAATGGCGGACCTGCCTGAGGACGTGCGCAAAACTACCGACGCCCTCGATGCGGTTGGCAACACGACCAAGGCCGTGACCAAGGGCTATGCCATCGGTTCGGCCGGTCTCGGTGCCCTGGTGCTCTTTGCAGCCTATACGGAAGACCTGAAATACTTCATCAGCCAGCCTGAGATGTTCCCGTATTTCAAAGGTGTGGTGCTCGACTTCTCGCTCTCCAACCCCTACGTGGTATGCGGCCTGTTCTTTGGTGGCATGCTGCCCTTCCTGTTCGGGGCTATGGGCATGATGGCGGTTGGTCGCGCAGCTGGTGCCGTGGTTGAAGAAGTACGGCGTCAGTTCAAGGAAAAACCAGGCATCATGGAAGGCACCGAACGCCCTGATTATGGACGTGCAGTCGACATGCTGACCAAGGCGGCGATCAAGGAAATGATCATTCCGTCCTTTATGCCGGTTCTCGCCCCGATCTTCGTGTTCTTCGTGGTGAACTGGATTGCAGACAAGTCTGCCGCCTTCTCCGCGGTCGGCGCCATGTTGCTCGGCGTGATCATCACAGGCCTGTTCGTCGCCATCTCCATGACGGCGGGCGGCGGTGCCTGGGATAACGCCAAAAAGTACATCGAGGACGGCAATCACGGCGGCAAGGGCTCAGAAGCCCACAAGGCTGCAGTGACCGGTGATACGGTTGGTGATCCCTACAAGGATACCGCCGGTCCGGCTGTTAACCCGATGATCAAGATCACGAACATCGTGGCCTTGCTTCTGCTGGCAGTGCTTGCGCACTGAGCTTGAAGCAAACACGTGAAACAAAAGCCCCGCAGGATATCCTGCGGGGCTTTTTGTCGATTGAAATTTTATGCAGACAAGTTCGCAATCTGGTCGCGTATGCTCTAGTAGCCGGATGATCCCCCGGCAGCGGCACCACCCGGATCGAAACGGCCGAGGTTCTGGAAAAGCTGCTGCAGAACACCCAGTTCCTTGCCGCGCGTCGGTGTTTCACGTCCGATAAAATCGATTATTTTGCCGTCCTCGAGACCATAATGCGCAAATTTCTGAACGCGTTCCTCCTGGTCGAAGCGTACAGCCAGGATCTCGCGGTCGGTGACTTCGGGTTCAAAAAATGCGGTCTGCTGGACGGTGCTGGAAATGTAGTAGAAACTGTCGCCTGTCGTGTTGATTGTGGCTGTTGTCGACGGTGATCCGAGGAGTGCTTCAACTTCGATCTTGCTCATGCCGACATTTAATTTTTGGACGTCTTCTCCCTTGGGAAGATATCCTCGGTAGTCGACCGACGGCGTGCAGGCCAGAGTTGTGATTGACATGCCTATGGCTGCCATCATACCGATTGCCTTGCGGCGTGAAACAGGACTATCCATTGTTCTCATTTCAAACGGCTCTTGGTCCAATTGCTTGTTGCCGCGGTTGTTCACTTGACCTAACTCGCTGCGTGTTGAATTTCAACCATTCATTCGATTCTTGTTAGAGCTCTCGAAAATCACATCGACTGAGAAAGCCAATGTTTCTAAAGAATTTTTTCAAACGCTCACACGATGATGATGCCCTAATCGTGTACGGTGCGATTGTGGCACAGGCACGGCAGCCGGCGTTTTACAAAGACTGCGGCGTGCCGGACACGCTTGATGGCCGGTATGATCTCCTTACTCTTCATTGTTTCCTCTACCTGCACCGGCTCAAGCAGGAAAAAGGCGTCCCCGAGGCGTTTGGTCAGGCGGTCTTTGATGTCATGTTTCAGGACATGGATCAGTCTTTGCGGGAAATGGGCGTTGGCGATCTGTCGGTGGGTAAAAAGATCAAGAAAATGGCATCGGTTTTTTACGGACGGGCCGAAGCCTATGACAAGGCGATCGATTCAGACGACGGGGAAGCACTGCATGAGGCCCTCAAGCGCAACATCTTTCCTGAAACGACTCCCCCGGACGGAGCGGTCGAAGCCCTGGCAATCTACGTCAGGAAAAGCGTTGCGGTGTTGGCGTCACTGGATGCCAATGAGCTCACGGGCGGCACGGTAAAATACGCCGAAATCGAGGAAATTGTGCCTGATGGTTCGTCGGCACCGGAGATATGACATGAGTAGAATGATCAGAAAAACGATATTTGACGGTCAAATTCTTGCGTTGGATGTTGCAGCAGACGGGCTGGAAATTGTCGTGAATGCAGATGAGAACGACAGAGGTAAGCTTGCCGAGGACCTTGGCATTCTTAGTGTGGATGTTTTTGAGGCAACTGTCATGGCAAGGCCCTGGCGAAAATCCGGAGTCCGTCTCGACGGTGTGATTCGGGCGACTGCCCAACAGAACTGTGTTGTGACACTGGACGCGGTGTCGGAGAAAATTGAAGAATCTTTTTCTTTACGCCTGTTGCCGGAACAAGAGCTCACAGCCCTTGAAGAAACAGACGAAATCGTTATCGACCCGGAGGCAGAGGTCGACCCGCCCGATCCAATCGTGGATGGCAAGATTGATGTTGGCGCCATTGTGTGCGAGCACTTGGCCCTTGGTCTCAATCCCTACCCGCGTAAGGAAGGACAGGTTTTTGAAGATTCAAATGAAGACGAACCGATGGTTGCGGAGGCAGACGAGACAAACAGCGCCTTTTCTGTGCTTAACAGTCTGAAGAAGAACGATTAGAGCGACCGTTAGCGGCATTATTGGGATTTGGAGCCTTTGGAAGCGCCCAAAAAAGACGGTTGTTTGGGGAGGCTTATCGAGTATGTTCCTGACACTATTAGTTGCTGAGTCCGGATTTACTCGGTGGTGGCCGGTGAAATCGGAAGCGGGGAAAGTAAATTTATGACGCGTGGTCTGACCATAGCTCTTGATGCGATGGGCGGTGACAACGGCCCGGAGACCGTCATGCCGGGTGCTGACCTCGCGCTGATTCGCCAACCTGACCTGAAATTCCTGCTTTTCGGCGATGAAAAGGTGATTTCACCGATTCTGCAGGAATATCCGCGTGTGGCAGCTGCCAGCGAATTTGTTCATGCCGACGTTGCCGTTGCCATGGACGACAAGCCAAGCCAGGCGCTTCGCAGGGGACGCAACAAGAGCAGCATGTGGCTGTCGATCGTGGCGGTCAAAGAGGGCCGGGCGGATGTTGCGGTATCAGCGGGCAATACCGGGGCCCTGATGGCGATGGCAAAGGTTATTTTGAAGACGATGCCAAACATCGACCGGCCGGCGATAGCGGCGATCTGGCCCACGTTGCGCGGAGACAGCATCGTCCTCGATGTTGGCGCCACAATTGGCGTTAATGCAAAGCAGCTTGTCGATTTCGCGGTCATGGGCGAAGCCATGGCGCGTGTTGTGTTCGGGCTCAAAGAGCCGTCCGTCGGACTGCTGAACATTGGGGTCGAAGAGGTCAAGGGCCTTGACGAAGTCAAGGAGGCGGGACTGATACTTCGGGAGTCCAACCTACCGATAAAATATTATGGTTTCGTCGAAGGCGACGATATCGGCAAGGGCACTGTCGACGTCGTGGTCGTCGAGGGGTTCAGCGGCAATATTGCCCTGAAAACAGCGGAAGGCACTGCCAAGCAGATTGCCGAATTCCTGCGCAATGCGATGAGCCGGTCCTGGATGTCGCGGATCGGCTATGTTTTTGCCCGTAACGCCTTCAAGATGCTGAGGGAGAGGCTCGATCCGAGGAAATCGAATGGGGGTGTTTTTCTCGGATTGAATGGTATTGTGATAAAGAGCCACGGGGGCACGGATGCCATGGGCTTTGCGAGCGCAATTGACCTGGCGGTTGATATGGGGCGCAACGGCCTGGTTGCCAAAATTGCCACTGACCTTGAGATTTTTCATAACGCGGCCGCGTCGACGATAGATTCGGCTGAAACGAAAGCGATCGCATTGTGAGTATACTTCGCTCGGTATTGAGGGGTAGCGGCGCTTACCTTCCGGAAAAAGTTCTAACGAATGCGGATCTTGCCCGTATTGTCGATACGACAGACGAGTGGATTGTGGAGCGCTCGGGTATCAGGGAGCGCCGAATTGCAGCAGACGGGGAGTTGACCTCCGATTTGGGACTTGCAGCGGCCAAAGCGGCGCTGGAAGACGCCCAGATGGATGCCCAGGATATTGATCTTATTGTGCTCGCCACAGCGACACCCGACCAGACTTTTCCGGCAACCGCGGTTACCGTGCAGGCTGAGTTAGGCATTGAGCATGGCGCTGCCTTCGATATTCAGGCTGTTTGCTCCGGATTTGTCTATGGGCTGGCTGTTGCTGACAACTTTCTCAAGGCTGGCCAGCACAAGCGGGCTTTGGTCGTTGGGGCGGAGACGTTTTCAAGGATACTGGACTGGGAAGATCGGACGACGTGTGTCTTGTTCGGCGATGGTGCCGGAGCCGTTGTTCTGGAAGCTCAAGAGCAACCCGGTGGACCGGATGACAAGGGGATATTCTCCACGCATCTGCGCTCTGACGGGCGGTATCGCGAAAAACTCTACGTCGACGGGGGCCCGTCGAGCACCATGACAACCGGCCATTTGAGAATGGAAGGCCGGGAGGTTTTCCGCCATGCGGTTACCAACATCGCTTCGATCATGCGGGTGGCGCTGGATGCCAACGGGCTTTCGCCAGAGGATATAGACTGGTTTGTCCCCCATCAGGCCAACAAGAGAATTTTGGACGGAACGGCCAGAAAACTGGGCACGACCGACGAAAAAATCGTGATTACGCTCGACCGTCACGGCAACACGTCCGCCGCTTCGATACCCCTGGCACTGGATACTGCCCGAAAAGACGGGCGGATCAAAGATGGTGATCTGGTGTTGATGGAAGCGATGGGGGGAGGCTTCACCTGGGGCGCTGCATTAGCGCGCTGGTAGTAGATGGTTTTTCATCTACAGGAGGGGATATGTTGCAAAAACCCCTCTATAACAGATATTTCTCACAATTCTCTAACAGCTTGCCTTGACCGTGGCTTGCCTGCCGAATACCCTGCACCCACCGAAAACTGATGCGAGGTAGGCCAAATGGGGGGCAAAACACTTACACGAGCCGATTTGAGCGACGCTGTCCATCAGGAGGTGGGGCTTTCTCGAAGTGAATCTGCCGACCTTGTGAAATTGGTTCTGGATCAGATTACTGTAACGCTCGTGGATGGTGATTCCGTTAAATTGTCGTCCTTTGGTACTTTCGCCGTACGAAGCAAGGGTGGGCGCATCGGGCGCAATCCCAAGACCGGCCAGGAAGTTCCGATTACACCGCGGCGGGTGTTGGTTTTCAGGCCGAGCCATGTGCTGAAACATCTAATTAATTCAAAAACCTAGAGTTAGCCCACGACCCAAATCCGGTGTGTTGCACCGCTTGTCGTAGAGTTTATTGACTTGGTTGCGGAGCCCAGATCTTGGAAAAGTCACCGGAAGCATTTCGAACCATAAGTGAGGTTGCCGACGATCTTGAGGTGCCCCAACATGTTCTTCGGTTCTGGGAAAGCAAATTCAATCAGGTAAAGCCCATGAAAAGGGGCGGCGGCCGCCGTTACTACCGGCCTCAGGATGTTGAATTGCTGCGCGGCATACGTCACCTCCTGTATGGCGAGGGCTATACCATCCGGGGTGTTCAAAAAATCCTGAAGGAAAACGGCATCTCCCATGTGACCGGTTTCGCCAACCCTGGCACGCAACCAGCGGTCCAGGTGCGACAGACAGTTGCGGAACAGGCTGCGCCTGAAGTGAGAGTCAAACAGGCAGGTGCCGCTGCAATTCAAACCACCCTCGGTCTGACGCGCGAACAGAAACAGGTTCTCCAGTCCGCACTTTATGAGTTATCCGAGGTCAAAAAGACCCTGGATGAAAGCGGCGAATAGCCCTTGGTTTTCCGGCATATTGCAGCGTTGCAGTTTTGGTATATTGTGGCGGCTGACCGTTTGGCAGTTTTGCACACGGTGGGCGCATCTTTGTCGTTCAGGAGTTTGAGCCGGTCGTGACAAGTCGGATAGGTGGGGCGGGACGCCTCTAAGCAGCCGCTGCCAATTGCCCCCGGTCGGTGGTTGCGCCCGTCGCTTTTCTAAAAATATTTCAATGGCTTCCGGGCAAAATCGTTGGCCGGCCTTAAGCGATCCGACAGTTTCCCCCTCGTTCCATGCTGCACTGGTTTTTTGGACATATCAGTTCGTCAGTGTTTTCGACAAGGCAGCCGCAAGCCGTTTGTCGCGGCCATAGATGTCCTTGCGAAAATGAACCCTGCCGTCCTTGTTAACCCAGGAGGTGAGGTAAGTGATGTGTACCGGGATTTTTTTCTTGAGCTTTACGATGCGTTTTGCGCCGTTTGCAACTGTCTGATTGATCTTTGATTTTGTCCACCCCTGGGTACCAAGCAAAACCGTTGCCAGATCCAGCGGGTGTTGCACCCGTATGCAACCGTGGCTGTAAAACCGGGATGCTTTTGCGAACAGGCTCTTTGACGGTGTGTCATGGATGTAGACGTTAAACTGGTTGGGAAACATGAATTTTACCCGTCCAAGGGCATTCTTGGCTCCGGTGTCCTGACGCAGCCGGAACGGAAACTTGCCGTTGACCAATCGCCAGTCGACACTGTAGGGGTCAATTTCGCTTTTCCCCTTCAGTATCCGGATGTTCTGTCGCCGGAGATATCCCGGGTCCTGCTTCAGTTTTGGCAGATACTCCTTCGTGGCGATCGACGAGGGGACGTTCCAGTAAGGGTTGATCACAATGTACTGCATCTGCTTTGAGAATACCGGCGTGCGGTGGTAGAGCTTGCCGACGACGGTTCTGGCGGCGTGAACCGTCTTGTCCCCATCGACGACCTTCAGTTCCTGATCGGCCAGGTTGACAAAGACATAGCGGTCACCAAGGTTATCTTCCATCCAGCGGCGGCGTTCCAGATTGAGCTCCATCTGGCTGATGCGTTGATGGATCGTCACGTTGAGATTCTTCAGCGTATCCGGTCCCACAGCACCGTCCACGTCGAGGCCGTGTCTGATCTGAAAAGATTTTACGGCATCGATGATACTTCCAGCAAAGACGTCGCCTTCGTGGGCATTGGCTTCGAGGTCCCCGGTTTCCTCCAAGCGGGCTCTCAAAACCGGCACGCGCGGGTCTTGCATGCCTTCCTTCAGGGTTTCGCCTCCCGGCACGGGTGTCCAGCCGCCGACGGCGGCGACGGCTCTGTATTGCGCCAATATTTCCTTGAGACGGGCATAATTGTCTGTTTTAGGCGCCAGCGATGCCAGGTAGGGTTCGATGTCTTCAGCCAGTTCCGCGCCATCCAGCAAGGTGACGGCGCCTGGCCCCTTGGGGTAGATGTAAAGCTCCTTGTCGGCTTTGCGGGGTTCAACCCGCCCGGCGCTCAGGTCCCGGCCGTAGTCAATCATGGCTCGTGCCATCAGGATCTCGGCTTCCGCAAGCTTGCGTGGTTCCTTGCTGGCGATCCGGCTTTCGATTTCTTCTACCCGGTAATTTTTTGGATCGAGGCCGTCCGCGACGCTGTTTTTCAGAACTCTGAGGAATATGATGCCTTTTGTTTTGGGACCGGTGTCGCGAAACCACAAAGGCTTGTAGCTGCGTTCTTCGTAAAAAGTGAAAATCTGGATCAGGCGTTCATCGTCGTCGTCGGCCCCCGGAGTCGATATTCCAGTGGTTATGATGGTTCTCAGTTCGTCGGCGACAACGTCGTTCTGCGCGTGCAACGGGGTTGCCAGCATCACGCAGGCAAGCACGAGTAAAAATACAACCCGGAACTGGTGAAGGGCGTACGCTTGAACCATTTCAGAACCTCCAGAGATAAGATTTGGTCTCACTATAATCCTTATACGAATGTGCCGGGCAACTCGGCACGTAATATAGCCCAATCAAACCGGCAACTGCCATTTGTCGGTTCAGAGGGATGCTCAGAATTTGAAGTTGAAGAGCGTGCGGGCGCGGGGAAAGTCCGCATCGGGGCCATAGTTCTTTTCATCGCTGAGAATGTAGTAGCTTTCCTTCTTGT
>JAJFHC010000031.1 GCA_021775835.1 Hyphomicrobiales bacterium
AACATTGTGGTCTCCTGTTTCAATGGTTTGGTTCGCACCACCATCAAAACGGAAAACCATCATCTCCTACAAGAGATGCGCCGCTCCCGATTCAGTTCGCTGAAACGGGAGCGGTGTCAGATAAAGTCGAAACTAGTTCAGCTTATTCCGCTCCGCAAGAAACATCTGCTCCGTGCTTGGAATTCCCAACGCCCTCATTCGAGTGATTGCTGGTGTATTCGATATCAACCTTGAAATGATCGCATCATAATTATGAACGGCATCAGCTACTTTTTCATCAAATGCACGAAAGGGTTGCTGATCAGTACAGAACGCGAAGGACTTTTGCCAGCCGAACACTTTTCGGCCAATTCTGTCCAGGACTGCACTTCTCGCCATTTTTGGATCAAAGTTCTCCGCTCCTTTGACGAGTTGAGATATTGCTTTTTTGGAGTTTGAAAGTCTGTCGTTTATGTCAGAAAATGTGCCTTTCGTAGACGACTTGCTTGGGACACACCTATTGGGCTGGATTGCGCAGCCAAGAAAGTTAAAACCGTCTTTGCATAGACCTTTACTCGCTTTGTCAGAGCCAGGCACAGGGGAATAGAGTGAAAAGCCATAATCTGAGAGCGTGTTGCTGCAGTGGTCAATTGCTAGGTTCAATTCCTCCTCAGACCTACCAAGCATAAAGATGTCATCAATATAACGTACTGCAGAAACGCCCATGTTATTGAGCTGGTGGTCCAGTTGGAATAACAGCACATTTCCCGCGAAAGCCGAGAGTGAAGAACCTTGAGCGACCCCGATGCCGTCTGACGGGAACAGCTGGGCGTATCCGGCAAGTTCTTCCTTGTTGGCAAGATGGACAACTAAGCCCTCCGAAAAGAGCGAAGTTAGCCTTTCGTCACCGGTCTCATCGAACACGGTCTTGACAACGTGCTCTGTCGGTATCGCTGTAAAAAAGGCCTTTATATCTGATTGAAAGTAATGGGAATCGCCAGCTTGCATAGCGTTCATGACAAGTACAATTGCGGGCCGCACACCGCCATACGGAGCCATCAATCCACCCACGCCATATTTGGAACAGTTCACATCGTTGAGGATGCCCAATCGAGAGTCTTTCTGGGCAACAAACTTAGAATTGGGGTTAGATGGGTCTACAACTCTGCGCGGCTGCAGCACCTGCAAAATAGCTCTTTGAACAATGCGATTCTTTATTGTGCCGATGGTTATCGGACGCGGGCTCTTTCCGATTGCCTCTCGTTTCTTCTTGTCTTTGAGGACGCCTTCAACACCATCGAAAGAGAAACGATTTTCGCGAAGTTGGGTTTGAATTCGCCTTAAGTGCCTCTGATGTTGATGTTCAAATTCTGATGCTTGGCCTCGAATATCGCCATTCGTGGACTTAAGAGCGCTGCGCTTAACGTGGCGCCACGCAGCAAACAAGTTTTCGCTCGTTCGTACATCGTTATACAGTGTGGACATTTTCTTCGCTCGGGGCCCCTCTTAAGCACATATCCCGACCGTTGACGGAGGACCATCCACTGCGCACGAACTTGTCGTGCCAACAGACATCTCGGCTGCCAATGCAACGTCGATGATATCGCCTCGGCTTTCGATCCGCATTGAGAGTACAAGCGGGCCAGTTACGGCCAAGGCGATAATGGATGCCGCAGCAAGGCCGCAACGGACCATGCCGGAAATCCATCCCCGAGGGGTTGGTTTTTCTGGGCAACTTCACGCATTTCTGCACCTTCCACCATAACTGGTTTTTGGCAATGTCAAGCGCTTTGCAGCCCGGACCGGCCCACCGGACAAAATGTCTACTAGCTGCCGAAGGGCCACCGAGAGGTGATGTACAGACAGCCTTGCGGACAACGGTCAGGTCCAGTCCATCCACTGCGCACGAACTTGTCGTGCCAACAGACATCTCGGCTGCCAATGCAACGTCGATGATATCGCCTCGGCTTTCGATCCGCATTGAGAGTACAAGCGGGCCAGTTACGGCCAAGGCGATAATAGACTTCTCTCACATGGTGACTAGTTCCGTCACTTCAATGGATCATCATAGTTTTCCACAGCATTCACTATTGGGTATCGAAGCACTTAGCCAACGGGGAAGCGGACAATACGCTGCCAACCGGCCAACGGCGGTTATGGGCCGGGAGCGTCGGTCATGTTCGCCGGCTCATTGAGCACTGAGAATGGCGGCAGCAAGCCCAATTCCGGCATTAAGAATTCCTGATTGCCAGTCTGCGAAACGGAAATTTATACGGTCAGGTACATCTCAACAAGTCGAGAATTTACGTCGATCTCAACTATTGAAATATGCATTTCAATCAATCGATTGAGCACAGGTAGGGTTACTTCTTACCAATACCAACAGCCGACATGGAGACAACATCAAAAATCGAAAAACTTCGTCACATTGTACACCCAAGAAGTGCAGTATTGGAAATAGCGGGCCACTATGCCAACATCGTCCTATCAGGCATCTCCGTCCTAAGGTGCCAATTTTTGCGAAAATCAGGATCAGGTGAGTGTTTGGTTTGGCCAAAACAACTGACAATACAGCAGAAGTGATAGTTTCCGCTCTGGATATCGTGAAATCACATCCGCTTTTATCCGGAGAAAATGCCGATCCTGAATTCGCCAAATTAGTCTTCGAAAAAACCCTTGAACACGAAATCAAGCGCAAGCAAACAGCGTCAGATCGGGCAAAATGGCGACATAGCACTCCGTTAGCAATTGCTTTGACCGGCCTTATTGCAATTGGCGCGAATTTTGCTGTCGACTATTTTCGCGACACACAAGATTTCTCCCAGCTCCTTACTGAAAAACAGTTTGACGCCAAAATAGCGGAGAACAACACAAAACAAAAATTGGAGTATGAAACTCAGCTTGC
Source organism: Hyphomicrobiales bacterium (assembly GCA_021775835.1). The sequence continues at coordinate 2,885 of JAJFHC010000031.1, forward strand.
CAAAATGAACCAGCTAATAAATGAACAAAACGAGGAAGCAAAATCACAGCGAAGCGCAAAAGCGAAGCAATTAGAATTCCAGTACAAAATCATCGAACACATTCTGGAGTCCAACGATGAAGCGAGGCGCGCAGAGACTTTACTTTTTTTGGTTCGAGCGGGCGTTCTAGAAAACCTGAATACCACCTATCTCGATGAGGTGGCATCGAGATCGATAAGGAAATCTGGAGGAAATCCAGAGGATATTGGTGTGCCTCAAATTTCCGGAGTTCCAAATTCTCTTGGGGGAGCAAAAACCCGACTTTTGGAAAAAGTAGTCTTAAGTCGGCAATTCAAAAGTAAATTGGATGCCTGTCTTTCAACCTTGTGGGAACGATTGCCATCAGGTTCGCCTGATGCCCTTAGTATCGAAGATTCGATATCGAAAAAGAGAACAGGTCGAAGGATTCGCCTCAAAAGCATTACCTGGGGCGAGCGAACGCTTTCCGCGCCGAAAAGTGGAAGCCCCCTTCCATTGGAGTGGCTAGCGATTGAAGCGCATTTCAGATCTTGCCCGTTGAGGGTATTTACAGAGCGTGGCGGCCTAATGATTGTCCCCTACGATGACAAACTTATGCGTCGCGGCAAGGAGGGTCCGATTATCGGGACTCAGGCGAATTTCATAACGTCCGTGTTTCGGGAGCTGAACGGAACACCGCAACCACCTTTTCATGATTTACCTAATCTAGCTGAAGAAGCACTCGCCGGCTGGGTTCAGTCTCGTCATCCGGGCACGACCGCACCGCTCAGGCAATATTGGCCCGAATTTGCTCAATTCGCTAGTGAAGCACTTTTTGAAAAAGTCTCTGCCGGGCATCTAACCGCCTCCGAGAATGATTGAAACTGATACACTTTGTGGTGAACTTCCGGCGAGTGGAAAAACTGAGTTCGTTGAATTTGGTAATTTGCTTCTAGCACGCTACTTTTTCGAAACTATCGGCATTGACCTGCCCTAAAAGGAAGCTTTGTCCGTATAGCGGCCTTGCGGCACCAGCGCAGTTAGCAACTGCAGCGAATGACCGCAAACTGGATCGCTTGCTGAAAACGTTCAAGGTCGGCTTTGGGCCGATTCTGCTTACGGCAGTTTGCCAGTTTCTCCTGTTGGCGGCACAATTCAGTGTAGCGGGGGCGGGTTTAGGTGGCTGTCCGTATCCAAGTGCAAATACCGCCACCAGAGCTTCGTCTTGTAGAACTGCGCATCGCCACGACTTCCGGCCGCCTCGTCTGATTCAAGCAACCCCGCCCAGCACAGCGGGCGGACAACAGTGACATAGAGCGTAGAACCAACTCCATCGAACCCACGCCGGTCTGTTTCGGGAGAACCGTAGAGCGTGGTGCGGAGGTGTGCCAAGTCGCAGCCATGGTCCGCTTCGACGTTGATCACGTTGAGAAAGATATCCCAATTTCCCAATAGTTGGCCTTCGAACCGGAGATATGCTCCATGATCGAAACGAAACAGGTAACTTGGTACCAGTTCCGAAAGCAGGCGGCCTGGCTGTTGAATCAGGTTCTGGCCCGCCTTGGTCAATCGAAACGTTCCCTTCCATCGACGTCCCAGCTTCAGCCCGGCGAGTAACGCATGAATTTCCTCGGCGGGCGGGAAATCAATCTCATCCAGCACCTTGTTGCTTTTGAAGAGTTCTTCCTCCGAGAATCCGGGCCAGTCGAAGTGCGCCGCAGCCCAGTGCACGAATTTTCGATTGAAGGCTCCGGATTTTGTCAGGCCTATGCCGCCGTTCTTTCCGATATAGTCAGCCGTTTTGAGGACGCCGCGGATCAGAGGGGATTTCAGAAGCAGCGGTTCATCATCCGGTGCGGGTTCAAAAGAAGGCATCATGATGGCTCAAAAGGCATTGTAGCTATTTCAAGGTTGAAGGATTCCACGTGCGCTGGGAATTCTGCCCCAAATTGCCGGAGATTCGGTCGCGAATCAATATCGATCGGTTCATTGCGAATGACTGATTGGCAGTTGTCGCTGCAACGGTAGGCTGGACGTCAAATGTCCGGACCGGGCCGCCGAAAGTGTGGCTTCAAAGCTCCAATTCGAAGGCGATACTTTTCAACGATTGGAAGTCTTTGTAGAAACCGGTGAGTTGGCGGCTTGAACCATTCTCGTTCTCTTTGCAATGACCAAATACACGTCGATGAACCAGCGCTCGTCTTCCTCGCTCCGTCGAATTTGCGGCCCTCACATTGAGGCTAGGCGTTCGCGTGCCCACGCCCTAGTATTTGCCCGTGAGGCGGGTCAACAGATGAGACGATGAAGCCATGAGCGAGCATATCTGGGAGGCGTCCTATCCTGCGGGGGTCGTGTGGGACATCGATATCGACAGCAAGCCGGCCTACGCCGTGCTCGACGAGGCGGTGGCGGCCTGGCCCGATCACGTGGCAGTCGATTTCATGGGCCGGACCCTGACCTACGCCGAGGTCTCGCGCCTGGTGGACCGGGCCGCACTCGGCTTCCAGGAACTGGGCGTGGAGGAGGGGACCCGGGTCGGCTTGTTCCTGCCCAACACGCCCCATTTCATCATTGCCTTTTTCGGTGTCCTGAAGGCCGGCGGCATCGTCGTCAATTATTCGCCGCTCGATTCGGTCCATGAGCTGAGCCACAAGGCGCGCGACAGCGGGTCGGAGATCATCGTCAGCCTTGATCTGGACGCGCTCTATCCGACCATCGCCCGGGTGTTTGCGGAAACGGACGTGAAAAAGCTGGTGATCGGCACCCTGCAGGAGATGCTGCCGTTCCCCAAGAACTGGTTGTTTCCGCTGGTCAAGCGCTCCCAGATCGCCAAGGTGGCCTGGGACGGCGACCACGTGCGCTTCGCCGACCTGATCGGCAATGACGGGGCTTATGCCACACACGCGGTGGCCGACCCCGCCGACACGGTCGCCGTGCTGCAATATACCGGCGGCACCACAGGCGTCGCCAAGGGGGCGATGCTGACGCATATGAACCTGGTTGCCGCCTGCACCCAGTACCTGACGTTCTCCGGCGGCGAGCGCCCCTCGCTTGAGCCTGGCCGGGATGTCTTCCTGGCGGTGCTGCCGCTGTTTCATATTTTTGCGCTGCAGGTCAACATGTTCCTGGCGATCGCCACCGGCTCGAAGCTCGTGCTGCACCCCCGGTTCGAGATCGATGCGGTTTTGCAGGATATCGATGCCAAGAAGCCGACGGTGTTTCCGGGCGTCCCGGCGATGTATTCCGCAATCATCAACCACGACGAGGTCAGCCGGTTCGATCTGTCGTCCCTGCGCACCTGCATGTCCGGCGGCGCGCCCCTGCCGCTCGACACCCTCAAGCAGTTCGAGGCCCTCACGGGCACCCGGATCTGCGAAGGCTGGGGCATGACCGAGACCAGCCCCGCCGGCACCGGCACCCCGCTCTACGGCGCCTACAAGGAGGGCAGCTGCGGCCTGCCACTACCTAAGGTTGAGATTTGCGTCTACGACACGGATACGTCGAGTGTCCCCTTGCCACTGGGCGAAAAAGGCGAAATCTGCATCCGCGGCCCGAACCTGATGAAGGGCTACTGGCAACGCCCCGACGCCACGACCGAGGCCTTCAACGCCGACGGATACTTCCGCACCGGCGACAGCGGCTATCTCGACGCCGACGGCTACATGTTCCTGATCGACCGGATCAAGGACATGATCCTGTGCTCCGGTTTCAACGTCTACCCGCGCAACATCGAAGAAGCCATCTACGAACACACCGACGTGGAAGAGGTGATCGTCATCGGCATCGCCGACGCCAAGCGCGGCCAAAGCCCGAAGGCTTTCATCAAACTCAAAGCCGGCGCGACCGAGATGACGATCGAGCTGCTTCAGGCCTTCCTTGACGATCGCCTGGGCCGCCACGAGATGGTCCGCGCCCTGGAGGTGCGCGACGCACTGCCGAAGACCCCGGTGGGCAAACTGTCGAAAAAGGAGCTTTATGCCGAAGAGGAAGCCAAGGCGTAAGCAGGGTGGCAAAACGCCGGCGATACTGCTAATACCCGGCAATGACGACAGGGCGCCGGCGACGGGTGGGCATTTCGAAAGTTTCCGAAGCTTGTGGTTGTAGACGAATGAAGAAGTCCAGAAACACATGACGGCATTCAAGATCTTTTTTCAATCCGATGCCTCGCGCTGGCGTCAGGCCCTGATTCTGGTGTGCCTGCTGGCCGCAGGACTTGCCGAAGGCTTCGGACTGGCGACCATTCTTCCGGTACTAGCCGTGAGCACCGGGGACGACCTCGGTTCCCGTCCGGAGTTTGCAACCCAGATGATCGATTTCCTGTCGTCATTGGGATTGCCGATCTCATTTACAAGTTTGTTGATTGTCATGATTTCGGGGCTTGCGGCACGCGAGTTCCTGACATTCTTCGCCATGAGTTTCATCGGCTATACGATTGCCGATCTGGCGACCAGCTACCGCCGCCGCCTGATTGACGGGTTTCTGAAAGCCAAGTGGGCCTATTTTACGAAAGAGCCCCTCGGCCAGTTGACCCATGCCGTCAGTTCCTTCGCCTCGGGCGCCGCCGACTCCTTTCTGCAATCGGCGCGTTTCATTGAAGTGTTGATGAGGACGGTGGTCTATCTCAGCGTTATCGTCGTCATTTCGGGCAAGCTTGCGCTGATCGCTCTGGGAGCCGGTCTCGTGATCGTGAGCGCACTGCACTTCCTGGTCAACATTGCAAAGAAGGCCGGACGCAAACAGATACTGACGGCGCAACTGTTGAACATCAACCTTACAGACACATTTGGCAGCATAAAACCGCTGAAGGCGATGGCCCGACAGGACCACGTTCACGTCGTTTTTAACCGCACGATCAAACGGCTTCGCAAACTCATTCGCCGAACTGTCATTTCGAGCCAGGGGCTCACGAACCTTCAAGGCCTGCTCGAAACTCTCGCGATTGGGGCAGGGCTCTATGTCGCCGTAGTATATTGGAATATACCAATCCTGGAACTCGGCGTCATCGGTGGCCTGATGCTCCACATCACCAAGAGTGTCGGCAAGGTTCAGCGCATGGCACAGAATGTGGCAAAGCAGGAAGTGTCATTCTGGCGAATTCGAGAGATCATTCAAGAAGCTGAAGCGGCACAAGAAGTCTCCACAGGAAAAGATACCCCTACTTTGGATAGGGGAATAACCTTGAGCGGCATCGACTTTTCGTTCGGGAGCAAGGTTATTCTCACGCAAGCTTCTGCCGAACTTCCGGCAAACAAACTCACCGTCATCCATGGACCGTCCGGACAGGGGAAAACGACCCTGACTGATCTGATTCTGGGCCTCTACAAACCAGACGGCGGTCAGGTTCTAGTCGATGGAGTGCCATTGGACCGGATTGACGTTCAACAATGGCGCAGCCTTGTGGGTTATGTCCCTCAGGAGCTCATTCTGCACAATGGTACGATAAAGCTGAACATTACATTGGGCGATCCCAAGTTCACCGACGAGGAGGTTTGGGACGCATTGCGGATTGCAAATGCAGTTGAATTTGTCGAGGAGCTCGAAAATGGAATTCATGCCGAGATCGGCGAACAGGGACTGAAACTTTCCGGGGGGCAACGTCAGCGAATCTCGCTCGCCCGGGCACTGGTACACAATCCGCAACTGATCATACTTGATGAAGTCACCAGCGCACTTGATCCGCAAACCGAAATTGAAATCTGCAATCAGATACACACCCTCGCAAGTACGAGAACTATCATATCGATCACCCATCGGGCGGCTTGGCTTGACACAGCCGATTTAATTCTGGAGATAGCAAATCACAAGATCGGCTCCCGAACGATAGATAGGGCCGTGGCTTGAAAAGGTCGGCGGTCGATGACGCGGTCGAAAGGTCCAGCGTTTCCGGCCATGTCGCCACGAGTTGGGGTGGCCACGGGAATGCCTATGCCACTTCGATCTTGGTTTTGATATGACAACCACGTTTACCGTTATCACCCCGTGTTTTAATGCTGAACTCTGGATTGAGGGAACAATGCAGAGTGTGCTCGCTCAGAGCTGCTTTCGCGATGGCAGCGCGAGGCTGCAGTACATCGTTGCTGATGGCGCTTCCAGGGATTCGACTGTCGAGATCGTTCGCGGCATCATCCAGGATCATTCAGATGACCATCTGACGATTAAACTGATCAGCGAACCTGACGACGGTGTATATGATGCACTTGCCAAAGGGCTTGCGCGCGCTGAGGGCGATATATGTTGTTACATAAACGCTGGTGATTTCCATCACCCGCAAAGTTTTGGCGTTGTCGCGGCCATATTTGAGGCAGGGCTGGCACGCTGGCTTACTGGCTTCCAATCGGTTTGCAATACGGCAGGCGAGCTAACGGATGTGCGTATCCCTTATCGCTATCGCAGGGCATTTTTCGCGAACGGTTTTTACGGCTCCCGGCTGCCGGTCGTTCAGCAGGAGTCAACATTTTGGAGCGCTGATCTTAACGCTCTGGTCGATCTTGAACGACTGCGGTCATTTCGTTTGGCCGGGGACTTCTACCTCTGGCATTGCTTCGCCGGCGCGGAAGACTTGAGGATTGTCGCGTCCATGCTCGGTTGTTTTCGAAAAATGCCGGGACAACTTTCCGACAAATACCGAGATGTGTACAGCAACGAACTGCGCCTGATCTCTCGGGAGCCGACACTTGCCGAGAAGATGCTTGGACATCACGATGCAGTGAAATTCCGGTGGCTCAGGACCGGGCGCAGGCGGGACGCGAGTCATATCATCTTTGATCACAAGGGTGGACGGTGGTCATAGGTTCGCAACCTGTTGAGCTGGCAACGTATGGCAGGACAGTATGTTGCGATGCCTGAGCGTGCAGTATTTGTTAGGCTAAAAGGCGGCCTTGGGAACCAGCTTTTTCAGTTTGCCACGGTATATGCTTTGGCCTGCCGCAATGAGGGTCTCCTGAATCTCGAAATCGAATATTATTTCCGCGATACAATACGCGAATATGAATTGGACGCCTTAGGGATCGACGCAGCCGTGGCAACGGCGTCGGAAGTCGAACATTTTGCCGTCGATCACAAGTGGCGAAGAGTTCTGGGCAAAACTTTCGGCAGTCAACAAACCTTCTTGCGAAAAGGGCTTTACATCGAACCCCATTTCCACTTCTCGCCGGATATCTTGCAGCTGCAACCGCCGGTATTGATTGACGGCTATTGGCAATCAGATTGCTACTCTGCCGATTTTGCAGACGAACTGCGTGCGATGGTTGCTCGACCCGAATAACCGTCTCAGGACCTCCTGGACAAGGAAGCCGAGTTTGCCGGTTTGGCCACATCAATCTCGGTCCATGTGCGTCGGGGCGACTACGTAACCGGAAAGTCGGCCGGCAAGACGGCCGGCTCCTGTACGCCCGATTACTACCGACGGGCCGTACAGCATATGCTAGCCGCCTATCCCGGAGCCACGGTTGTCATATTCTTTGACGATCCCGTTTTTGCTGGTGACATGTTGTCCTTTGCGCCTGACAGACTGGTCATCGATGGTGATCCAGCAAAACCTGCAGGCGACCTGTGCCTTATGGCGACATGCAACCACCATGTTCTGGCGAACAGTTCTTTCAGCTGGTGGAGAGCCTGGCTCAATCCGATACCAGGAAAAACTGTAATAGAACCGAGGCAGTGGTTTTCCCGTGAGTATCTTTTCAAACACAGCATCTATGATTTGTACCCCGACAGTTGGTTGACTCTGTCTAAGAGAAATTGCGACGTTGCCGCTCTAAGAGACTTCAAATTTCTGTAGGCAAGAGTTACGCTGCCAGCGCACTAGTATCGTATTCGTATCATTGGACATGAAACTCATGAGTTCACATTTCGCTTGGGGAGGCTCGGCAACTGACCGCTACGTTAAGTATGTCTCTCGCCTCGCGCGCGACAGCCCCGAATTCTCAGTTTTTAGACGAGAACCTGACTATACCTGTATCGTGGAAAACGTAACGCCGGAGGATGGGGAATTCCTTTTCGATGCTCTGGACAACGAATACGTCCGACAGATAATTCTTGATTCGGAACCGGCCGATGAGATCGGGTCCGCGTCAACCATTCTTATCCAGGACAGGAAAATATCACCCACTACGATACGCTATGGGTATCATATTTCTAAGATAATTGCCCAGTTTCCAAAATTCCTAAAAGTACAGTCCATTTGCGAAATAGGCGTGGGTTATGGCGGTATGGCCCGAATAATCTGCGAATATCACAAACGCTGTGGCGGATCACTAAAGTCATACAGAATGTTTGATCTTCCTGACGTCCTCAAACTCGCACAACGGTACATGTCACACTTCGAACTCCCAACACACTTTGAATACATGACACTTTCCGACGTCCAGAAAATCAACAATGATACGTATGACTTTGTTCTAAGCAACTGGGCGTTCTCAGAGTTGAACCGCAACGTCCAGATGGATTACATTTTAAAAGTAGTATCTAAAGCCAGAGCGGATCAGATGATTATGAATACGGGGCTTAATGGTTCCCAAAAAGCGTTTGGCAAAAATAACAAGTGTCTCTCTGACGCCGAAATTCTGAGGATGCTGCCCAATGCCCAAATTTCCGACGACCCTTCGCCGAAGGGATATGTTTTGGTTTTCGGAAACGAACTCAAAAATAACTCAGCCAAACCTGCATACGATTAATAGGTTGAGATATTCTGGTTGTGATAAATCTGCGGAAAATTAGGCAATCAACGCTCTGTTGTTCATGGAACGCACAAATATGCGCAAATTCGAGAGTTCGATTATCCGGGAAATCAAGGCAGAGTTTGAGAGTACTTTCTCAGAAACTCTGGATAGTGGATTGCCTTTGGCGAGAGAGCCCTTTTTCAATTTTCTCGAATCCAGGAGCTTTGTGGAGCTTTGGCATAATCTTGCTCTGGAGATACGCGAAGAGTTTTTTGAAATAGACGACGACGTGTGTTTGCAAATCGCCCCGACGCCGAGAATCTTTTTACCGAACCAGCACGGAACATCATTCCACACGGACTATCTCTACGGTCATGGACTGGGATCCAAGACAGTGTGGGTGCCGCTCCACGGAGTAACAAAGCAAAATTCGTTTGCGTTCCTGAAGCCGGGCAGGGAGGAGGAGTTTGCCGAGCTGAATTTGTTTGCTGACTACACCGTTGAACTTGAGAACAAGCTTCTGAAGGAATCGGAAAATGTTGATGTCAGTGACGAGGAGTGTGTTGTGTTCTCGTCAACGGAAATTCACGGCTCTCCCATAAACAGCAGCGGCGTCGCCCGATATTCGTTCGATTTCAGGATGTCAGTTTCAGTTGACGAGTCGTCGAACAAAAATTTGAACCAGTATTTCTTACTGTCTGATGATACTTGGAAAAACCCGTTTGAAGATCTGAAGAATCGAAAGTTTCTGAAGTATATTTGTGGTTCGAAGCGTTTCTCGACCAGAGCCCAACACATACTTATCAATTCTATATCAGATGTCTTTCAGCTCAATATAGTTGCGCAGGAGGCAGAGTTGGAGAGGTTTGGTCACCCCATATTTGAAAAGTACCTGGACGGTCTTATCGAATTCAAGGAGTTTGACAGTCTGATCGTTGCATCAATGGAAATTTTGAACAGTGAGAAACTCGAGTCATATGCGAGGAGTGGCGTTGACATATTTGTTGCCTGCGAAGAGCAATTCCTGAAGGAGCTGGTGCGATGTAAACGGCGGCGGCAGCTACGTTGAAACGATCAACCATTCGATTTGTATTGCACTTGCGTGATCTCAAGGTCGATCAGGCTGGTTCTAAAGCGGAGGTGTGGGCCGCGAAGACGTTGAAAACAAAGTCCTCAACTCATGCAACCAAAAATACGGCGAATGTTACATAAAGCGTTGTGTATGCGCCGATAGCAGCGGGTGACTGGTCGTAACCGTAGATCCCTAAACACGGTAATTGTGAATGCGGAAATCTGCTTTGCGCTTCAATGTCCGCCACACGTTCGATCTGAATACAGCCCTCGGATAGAATTCTCCATCTCCCAACCAAGGGATCATAATTGGAAAATTCCAGCTCTAAACGGTCCGAATCTTGGGAGGCACGTCAATCGGCATGAAGGTCTTGATCTGGTGTCGTTAGTGAACCGCCCCGGGATTGTCGGAGGCTCCAACTCTTGAGTAAATGGAGTCATCATGAGCAAGACAACGAACAAGTTTTCATCTGAAGTACGTGCCCGGGCGGTGCGGATGGTATTGGATCACGAGGGCGAGCATCCCTC
>JAJFHC010000301.1 GCA_021775835.1 Hyphomicrobiales bacterium
TGGCCTGGGTACCCTCGCCCGGGTCGTTGACGATAAACGGATAGATGTGCGGCATCGGCCCCAGGACCGCTTCCGGGAGACAGTTCTCCGAAAGGGCAACGGCCTTGCCGGGAAGCCATTCCAGGTTGCCGTGTTTGCCCATGTGGATCACGGCGTGAGCGTCGAACGACATTCTCAACCAGGCGTAGAAGGCCAGATAGCCATGGGGCGGGACCAGGTCCGGGTCGTGATAGGTGTCCTTGGGATCGATGTTGTAGCCACGTGCCGGCTGGATGCCGATCACGAGATTGCCGTAGCGCATGACCGAAAGAGCAAAAGCTCCCACATCGCCACTCATGAAGAACGGATCATCTTCGGGTCGGCCCCATCGGCCGTTGATCTGGGCGACGACCTGCTCAGGCAATTCCGACAGAAACTGACGATAATCTCCTAGGTCCAGCGATTCGCGAATTTCGCGGGCCGTGTGTGCCGCATTTGTCGGCCCGGCCAGGAGTGTTTCGATGAGAACCTGCCCGTCACGAGGACAGGCACCGACATCGTAACCGGCTTCCGCCAAGGCACCGACCAGAGTCACGGTTCCCGCCGGCGTGTCGAGGCCGACGCCGTTGCCGACCCGACCGTCCCGGTTTGGATAGTTTGCGAGCACGATCGCGGTCCGGCGTTCAGAGGTTTCCGCCTGGCCTAGACGAACCCAACGGGCGGCCAAGGCGCTGACAAATTTCACGCGATCGGGGCGCGTGCTGTAGGAAACCACCGCACTTTGGGTCGCAGGATCAAACCGCGCCTGGGTTTTAAAGGAAACCGCCCGGGTCAGAACCCGGCCATCGACTTCAGGTAAGGCCACGTTCATGGCCAGATCACGCGCCGTCAGACCTCGTGTCTCGCTGGACCAATCGTCTTCGTTGCTGCCGGAGAACACCACCTGCAGAACAGGCCGGCCAGGCGTATCCAGGGGACTGGGCTTGTGATCTTCGACCGGAGAGGACACAGCAAACCCGGTTGCATTGAGAACCACAGACGGTGCTGCCTGCTCGAACAATGTTCCCACAGTCGCCGCGGACACCGGGTCCTTCAGGCTCGACACGAAGACGGGCATGGGGTTGAGCCCCTGCGCCTTGAGGCCGTCGATAAGTGCGTCCACGGGCGACAGGCTGCCGCCCTGGATCAACGCACGATAGAAGGTGACGGCGGCCACCGGCGCACCCTCGGTCCACTCAGCCTGCAGGTCCTGCAATGTCGGCGCGTCGCGGCCCGGCCAATAAAGACCTGCTTTCAGTAGGGGTGCAGCCGGCGGCGGTTCAGGGTTCCGGCGAAGGACAAAATCCGCGTATTTCAAGAAGTTTTTCGCGTTCGCCGGGCCGCCATGAACCAGATACTGCCAAAGTGCGAAACGACTTTCGGCGTCGAGCGATCCGTAATGGTCGAGATCGGGATCGGGCTGGTCGTCGCCGGGCAGCACAGCGAGGACGATATCGTTTGCTGCACAGACCTTGTGCAACTGCTCCAGTCCGTAGGGCCAGTAGCCCGAACCGCCGAGCATGCGCACCACGACGAGTTTGGCCCCGGTGACGGTCTTCTCCGCGTAGAGATCCACCGACATGTTATGGGCAAGGTGCATGATGTTGGCCAGACGCAGGCCTGGCGCCTGTTCGCCCAGGGACTGGTGAGCGCCCGACAGGCCGGCCAGTTCGGTGTCCGCTGCAGACAGAACGATGATGTCAGCGGGCGTCTGATCTAGATCAACCGCCTCGCTGCCATCCTGCACGCTGCCGGGTTGTGCCTGAAGAAGATGCACGCTTTAAAGCCTTTATGTCAGGTTGACCGTAAACCGCCGGTCAGAATTCGAGGGCACGGACGATGTCGTCGTGCGAAAATCCGGTTTCACCGATTACGACGAAACGACTGTCGCGTGCCTCGTCATCACGCCAATCCCGGTCAAAGTAAGCATCGATTCGCGTCCCCACGGCCTGCACCACCAGACGCATGTCCTTGTTTTTCACGGCAGCAAAACCTTTCAGGCGCAGGATGTCGTGATCGGCGATGACGCCGGCCAAGTGCGATTTCAGCTTGTCGACGTCGTCAACTTCGCCCAGGGAAACCACGAAACTATCGAACTCATCGTGGTCATGCTCGTGATCGTCGTCCTCGCCTTCATGGTGAATTTCATGGTGGGACTTGCGGTCGTCCATGTGCGCCTCCGCCCCCATGCCCAGGCCAAGAAGCACGTCAGCGCCGAGGCTGCCTTCAACGGCCTTGACGACTTTGACCGCACGGGGCACACGGGCAACGACGTCGGCTCGCACCGTCTCCAGCACCTCGCTGTCGACAAGGTCGGTCTTGTTGAGAATGATCATGTCGGCACAAGCAAGCTGGTCTTCGAACAACTCTTCAAGGGGGCTTTCATGGTCGAGTGCGTCGTCGGCTGCCCGCTGGCGGTCAACCGCCTCCTCATCATCGGCAAACCGGCCATCGGCCACCGCACGGCTATCGACAACCGTGATGACGCCATCGACGGTTACCTTGGTGCGGATCTCCGGCCAGTTGAAGGCGCGGACAAGCGGTTGCGGCAGCGCCAGGCCGGAGGTTTCGATCACGATGTGGTCGGGACGCTCGGAGCGCTGAAGCAGGGCCGTGATCGTGGGCACAAAGTCGTCCGCGACCGTGCAGCAGATGCAGCCGTTGGTGAGTTCCACGATGTCATCTTCCGTGCACGTCTCGTCGCCGCAACCCTTGAGCACGTCACCGTCAATTCCCAGATCACCGAATTCATTGATGATCAGGGCGATTCTCTTGCCATTGGCCGTGGCCAGCAGATTGCGGATCAGTGTGGTCTTGCCGGCACCGAGAAACCCGGTCACGACCGTGGTTGGAATCTTGGTCGTGACGTCGTTTGTTGTCGCAGTATCGATCGTGGCGTCCATGGCCGTATTCCCATTCAAGATTTCAGGACCTGAGCAAGGCCCGCAGTTACAAAATAGACCTGTTGCGCCTGATCAGCGACAGCCTGATGCAGGCGACCGGCATGATCGCGAAAGGCCCGTGCCATGGCGTTGTCCGGAACGATGCCCTGCCCCACTTCATTCGATACCAGGACCACCGGACCGCCGAGGACCGAAAGACCGGATACGAACTGGTCGATCTCATCGTCCAAATTCGCATTGGCAACCATCAGATTGGTCAGCCAAAGCGTCAGACAGTCCACAAGTACAACCGTACCAGCGCTTGCGTTCTTCGACATCGCCGTTCCAAGAGCGACCGGTTCTTCAATCGTTTGCCAATCCGGTCCCCGGTCGGCACGGTGCCGGGCGATGCGTTCGCTCATTTCACCGTCGCCGGCATGGGCGGTAGCAACATAAACGCGCCGGAGACCAGAGCCGGTAACCAGTCCTTCGGCAAACCGGCTCTTGCCTGAACGTGCACCGCCCAATACCAGGGTAATGCCCGTTCCGAGCTGATGTGTCATGTCAACAGGTCAGCCGGAAGCTCCGGCGTTGCGCCGGAACCTTTCCAGAAACCCGCACAGCGAGGACCCCAGGATCAGCCAGAAGACGGCCGCGGTGGCCACCGACGCTATGGCGAACTCCGCTGAAAGTTCGGCTGGAACAAGGCTTTGGGTCGTCGCCGGGTGCGGTGCGCCGATCACATGGGGCGCCACGATGACAGCCACGCCAAGCAGCCTCCAGACAATGGCCTCACGAAATGCGATCAACGCAAGACCTGCGGCGGAACACACCGCCGTCAACACCCACCAGCCCTGTCGATCGGACAAGGCCGCGGACTCCATTCCAGGCAGTTCCGGCGGAAGCCCCAGGGCGGGGGCGAATGAAAAGACGAAAAAACCCGCAGCCCCCCACAGAAGTCCATGTTTGACCGAGACAGTGCCGTTGAAGAACATGATCGCAGCCCCCAACAAACACGCAAAGGCAACACCAGTCAGGATATTGGACAAAAGTGTAAAGCTGAAACGCTCAAAGCCGTCATGCGGTGCCCAGGCTCCGCTATCGTGGCCATGGCTATGACTGTGGCCATCCGTGGCTTTTGCGTCCTGACCATGCCCCTGGCTCTCGGACTGGCTGCTGGATGGTGTCGTTTGGTTATTTGAAGCCTGAGCGGTTTCGTAGGTTTCCGCCTTGTGAATCAAAGGCACGACTTTGAGCATCTGCGTGCCGGTCGTCACCACGCCAGCAAGCAGCCCCGCCGCGATTGCGGCGAAGAACAATTGTTTGATCATTTCGGTCTCCCTGGATCAAAACACCAGAGCAGATTCTCGGCGTCCGGATGAACGCAAACAGAGATTGCTCTAGTGGCAGGGAAACGTAAACGCGTGACGTGTGTCATGTGCCGCGTTGTGGACGGTTTCGGAATTTGCAAATCCGACGCCGAATAACATGAAGGAGCCAAACAGAAGTGCAGCAACACCTGCCGCCATCCGTGCCTGCCTGGTTTCCGATACTGTGCGTTCAACAACTTTGGTTTCGAGCATAACAACCTCCGCGTAAGCTCGTTGACATCATCCTTGTCCCCCACTTCGGTGGACACGGCTCGAATGGCAGGTCTCCTGGCTCACGGCGTTTCAGCTCAATCCGCCTTCCCGGTTTCCCAGTGGCATATTGGATCTCGCCTTACCGTACTACAGTCGCGGGGTCGGCTGCGCTAGAGATTCCCTGATGGGTAAACCCTTCGCATTCCCTTTTGATCCTCAGGTCTTTGACCTTAACGAGGAACCATCCAATGTCGAATAACTCATTTGCCACGCGCATTGTCAATCAAAACCTGCAGGTGTCCGTGCGGCGTTGAAAAGTTCGTCGAGGTCCAGGATATCCTCGAGCCTGGCAGCCAGGGCGTCGAGCGTCTCTTCGATTCGGGTGCGGTAGCCTACCCGCTCGGATTCTTCCAATCCAAGGTTGCTCAGGAAGTCATGACGGAACACGTCCGATCCGAACAGACCATGCATGTAACATCCCCTCACCCGGCCATCTGACGAAGATGCGCCATCCGGCCCATGGTCCATCATAAGAACCGGGCGGTCGCAATCAGGTCCGGTTGTCCGGCCGATGTGAATCTCATACCCCTCAACACCGAGATTGCCGGGAATCGAGCGTGCCGTCGACTGGCGCACCACCTTGTGCGGTTCCAGTATGGTCTCGATATCCAGCAAGCCTAGGCCTTCGATATGAGGATCGTCGCCCTCGATCCGGTCCGGATCGCTGACCGTACGGCCGAGCATCTGATAGCCGCCACAAATGCCCAGAACGTGCCCGCCCTGGCGGACATGAGCCTCGATGTCGACATCCCACCCGTTTTCGCGAAGACATTTCAGGTCTGAAACCGTCGCCTTGCTGCCGGGCAGGATGATAAGGGACACATCAGCCGGTATCGGTTCGCCGGGCTTGACTATAGTGACCTCGACGCCCGATTCGGCGGCCAGCGGATCGAAGTCGTCAAAATTCGCTATCCGCGCCAGATGCGGCACGGCAATGCGGATACTGCCTTTCTGGGGCGCGGCCACGCGCTCTAGCACGACGGAGTCCTCGGCCGGCAAACGGCCGGCTTCCTCAAGCCAGGGCACGACGCCGAAACATCGCCAATCGGTGTAACTGCCTATGGCATCAAGGCCGCTGTCAAACAACGACACGTCACCCCGGAACTTGTTGATGATGTATCCGACGATCTGTTGTCGGTCGGTCTCCGACAGGATCGTGTGTGTGCCGACAAGGCTTGCGATCACGCCACCCCGGTCGATGTCGCCAACCAGCACGACCGGCGTGTCCGTGGCAACGGCAAATCCCATGTTCGCAATATCGTTTGCCCGGAGATTGATTTCTGCCGGA
>JAJFHC010000302.1 GCA_021775835.1 Hyphomicrobiales bacterium
TACTTCATGGCAAAGTAGCTCGGTCGCATGCTGTTTGCGCTGGCGCCAACCATGGCGATTGTTTTCGCGTCCTCGAGGATGCTGCGAATATAAGTTTCGGGGTACTGATCGTGGTTCATAATGGTGAGAACCTAGCTGTCCTGCCAATTGGGGGAGCGTTTTTCGATGAAGGCATCAATTCCTTCCTCGGCGTCGCGTGCAAGCATGTTTTCGACCATGACGTTTGACGCATAATCGTAAGCCTCACCGAGGGGCATTTCCAGTTGGCGGTAAAATGCTTCCTTGCCAACGGCCAGGGTGTGGCTTGATTTCGACGCAATCGTCGTGGCCATGACACGGGTGGCCTGACCAAGTTCGGCCTGTGCAACAACGGTGTTGACCAGTCCCATGCGGCGGGCATCTACGGCGGGTACCATGTCGCCCACGAGCAGCATCTCCATGGCATGCTTGCGGGAAACGTTCCGGCTCAAGGCCACCATCGGTGTTGAGCAGAAAAGTCCGATATGGACACCGGGGGTGCAGAATGTTGCGGCTTCGCTGGCGACAGCAAGATCGCAACTTGCCACAAGCTGGCACCCGGCCGCGGCGGCGACACCCTGTACCTGGGCAATGACCGGCTTGGGACATCTCACGATCGACTGCATCATGGTGCTGCATCGTGCCATTATGTCTTTGAAGTAGGCTTGACCCCGGTCCGCGTCGGCGCGCCTTGCTGTCATTTCCTTCAGATCATGTCCCGATGAAAATGCCGGCCCGTTCGCCGCGAGTATGATCACGCGACAATCCGGGTCTGCGGTACAATGCGCGAAAGCGTGGGTGAGGGCGTCAAGCATGGCCTCGGACAGGCAGTTGCGAACTTGCGGGCGATTGAGCGTGAGCGTCGTAATACCGTCCGCTGTTTCAGTCAACAGCACGGTCGTATCGTCGTTTTGGTCCGGGTTTGTATTCAGCATGGCCTGGCGTTCCTCTGGACGAGCGGGTGTCTGGTTTGGTATGAACCTTCCAATTACCGGGAATCCTGAAGAAAACCAACGAAAAGAGCAAGTCCCCTCGTGTTTAATCCTGTGATGACGGCCGCTGAGGTTGACGACTTCATTCTGCGCGTCTTTCCCCAGATCTGGGCTGAAGACAAACGATCCTATTCAATCGAGGCGCTCGCGGCAGGCGAAGCAACCGTCAGAATGCACTATGCCGACCGTCACCTGCGTCCGGGAGGCACCATCTCTGGCCCTGCCATGATGGCCTTGTGCGATCTTGCCATGTGGGTCGTGGTTCTGGGGCATATAGGGCCGTTGGAAGACGCTGTGACGACAAACCTCAACATCAATTTTCTTCGTCGCCCAGCAAAGAAGGATCTTATCGGCGAGGCGCGCTTGCTGAAACTGGGCAAACGTCTGGCCGTGGGGGATGTCACCCTCTATTCGGAAGGCGAAGACGCACCCGTCGCCCACACATCGCTCAGCTATGCAGTTCCAGTACCTAAATAGTGTGTGGTATTATAATACCGTATTTTTAACGTATTGATTTTCAACGGTTTTTATTCTGCAACGACGCTTGACATGAATTGTGAACTTGCCTACAACCCCTTCAAACGGGGCCGCACCATGCATAGGCAAGCGGCCCGCTTTGAATTCATGATGCAGAACGGTGTTTTGTATGCATGACGATACGCTCTCACATGAAGAGAAAAGTTATGAAAACCTATTCTGCCAAGGCTGCAGAAGTTGAGAAGAAGTGGATCGTGATCGATGCCGAAGGTCTGGTTGTAGGCCGGCTGGCAGCGACGATTGCTACTCGACTGCGCGGCAAACACAAACCGATGTTTACGCCTCATGTGGATTGTGGCGACAACGTCATCGTTATCAATGCGGAGAAGGTGGCTTTTACCGGTAAGAAGCGGGACGAAAAGACCTATTACTGGCACACAGGTTATCCCGGCGGTATCAAGTCCAGAACAGCCGACAAGATTCTCGATGGCAGGTTCCCGGAGCGGATCGTTGAAAAAGCCGTTCAGCGGATGATGCCCGGTGGCCCGCTTTCCCGCCAGCAGCTCAAGAACCTGAAGGTTTATGCCGGTGCGGAACATCCTCACGAGGCTCAGCAGCCTGAAGTGTTCGATGTCGCTTCTCTCAACCCTAAGAATTCCAGGAGGGTCTGACCGTGGCCGAAACTGAAGCCCCCACCCTTGAAAATCTCCGCGACGCGATGGATGGCGAAGCGCCAGTCGACGCTGTCATAACCTACGAAAAGAAGGTCGACGAACAGGGCCGGTCTTATGCCACAGGCAAGCGCAAGAACGCTGTCGCCAGGGTCTGGATCAAACCGGGCAATGGCCTGATCACGGTCAATGGCCGCGATCAGCTGCAGTTCTTTGCCCGTCCGGTTCTGCGCATGCTGCTGCAGCAGCCGCTTGAGGCAGCCAACCGCAAGGACCAGTATGATGTGGTCTGTACGGTCAAGGGCGGTGGCCTTTCCGGTCAAGCCGGTGCCGTGCGTCACGGCATCTCCAAGGCGTTGACCTATTTCGAACCTGAATTGCGCGGTGTGCTGAAGCAAGGTGGCTTCCTGACCCGCGACAGCCGCGTCGTGGAACGAAAGAAATACGGAAAGCGCAAGGCCCGCCGCAGTTTCCAGTTCTCGAAACGGTAATCAGATCTGCGATAGATTTAGGAAGGCGGGATCTCAGGTCCCGCCTTTTTTTGTTGTAAAAACCGTCGCCAGAACAAACATGGACGACGGTAAGAAACTCTAAGAGGGCGCCATGACGGCACGTATCTTCATCGACGGCGAAGTCGGAACCACCGGTCTGCAGATCAAGCAGCGGCTGGAGGGACGGTCTGATATTGAACTTGTGAGCCTGCCTTTTGAACTGCGAAAGGACCCTGCCGCGCGTTCGCAAGCACTCAATTCGGCAGATCTCGTGGTCTTGTGCTTGCCTGACGATGCGGCCCGCGAAGCGGTCGCCATGATCGACAACCCGGATGTCAGGGTCGTCGATGCGAGCTCCGCACACCGGGCAGCCGACGGCTGGACGTATGGTTTTCCCGAGTTTGAACCCGACCAGCGGGCGGCAATTGCCTCCTCCAAACGCGTTTCCAACCCTGGTTGCTATGCCATTACGGCAGTAGCGATGCTCCATCCGCTGGTCAAACAGGAGCTCCTGCCAAGCGACTGGCCGGTAACGCTCAACGCAATTTCGGGCTATTCCGGCGGCGGCCGTAAACTGATCGAACGGTTCGAGGATGCGCAAGCGCCCGACCACACGGAGTCCGCGTATTTTGTCTACGGATTGTCGCTCAAGCACAAACATCTGCCCGAGATCACCCAATGGGGCGGACTTGCCAGACCACCGGTATTTGTTCCGAGTGTCGGCCGCTACATGCAGGGGATGATCGTCCAACTGCCTCTCGCGCTCTGGGCGCTTCCCGCTAAGCCGCCGCCGTCGCTCGTGCACTCCGTGCTCCGTGATCACTACGCGGGCAACCGGTTCGTCCAGGTGCCGCCGATGGTCGATATCGAGGGCATGACCGAACTCGACCCGGAGGCTGTCAACGGTACCAACGAGCTGAGACTTCACGTGTTTGCCGATAGTGCCGGCGATCAGGCTGTCATCATGGGTCTGATCGACAACCTTTCCAAAGGTGCGTCCGGCCAGGCGGTGCAGAACCTGAATATCATGTTGGGACTGCCGGAAGAGGCTGGTTTGGTTTAAGGCCTGTTTCCTGGCTTGACGCAGAGTCCCACTCCTGTGCGTACACAAACTGCATCAGTCGGCGGCTATTGAATTCCGATCGGGTCCAGTGGTGTGACGCCGCAACGTTTAAAGTCTTTCAGGACTGCCGGAGGCGATTATGCCTTTAAGTCCTCCGTTTCCCGGCCTTGCGCCGGGACCCACTCGCTTGCCCACCTTCGCTGTGTTCGCAGTTGGACCCCGGCGCGAAGGCCGGGGAACGGGCTGTTGTTGCGGCTACTTTGGACGGCAAAGAGACTCAGTTGCTCTTCTTTTCCGACCGGACACGCACATATGATCCCGGTGCATCTTCGATGACCTTGAGCTTGCCATCTCCCGGCATGCGGGCAGGCACGTGTTTGCCAGAGCGTTGAGCAAGCCAGCGTTTCCAGTCTGGCCACCAGGAACCGAGATGCTCTTTTGAGCCCTCCAACCAGTCCTCGATGGTCGCCGCACCCTTGTCGTTGGTCCAGTATTGATACTTGTTGAATTGCGGGGCATTGACGACGCCGGCAATATGACCGGACCCCGAAACCACGAGACGAGTCTTGCCGCCAAAAAACTCACCGATGCGGAAGACAGACTTCAGCGGTGCGATGTGATCTTCGCGGGCGGCGAGGTTGTAGACCGGTATATTGACCTTGGAGAGATCAAGATCGACGCCGCCCAGTGACATCCGGCCCTGGCTAAGATTGTTTTCCAGGTAACATTCGCGCAGATAGAAACTGTGGGTTGCCGCCGGCATGCGTGTGGAATCGGAATTCCAGTAGAGCAGATCGAACGGGAAGGGATCCTTGCCGAGCAGATAATTGTTGACCACATAGGACCAGATCAGGTCGTTGGACCGGAGCATGTTGAAGGCAGAGGCCATGCTGCGGCCTTCCAGATAGCCGGTCGCGGCCATCTTTTCCTCGACGCCCTTGATCTGTTCGTCGTCGACAAACACCATCAGGTCACCAGCATCCGTAAAGTCGACCTGTGTCGTGAAGAATGTCGCGCTCTTGATCCGCTTGTCACCCTTTGCCGCGCAATAAGCGAGTGTCGATGACAGGACCGTGCCGCCGATGCAGTACCCGATGGCGTTGACGTCCTTTTCACCGGTGGCTTTTTCTACGGCACCCACGGCCTCCAGGACGCCTTCGGTCATGTAGTCTTCAAATGTTTTCTTGGCCAGGCGTGCATCCGGATTTGCCCATGAGACGATAAACACGGCGATGCCTTGGTCGACGGCCCAGCGGATGAAGGATTTTTCCGGATTGAGATCCAGAATGTAGAACTTGTTGATCCACGGCGGGATGATCAGCAGCGGACGCTTGTAAACGGTCTCGGTGGTTGGTGTGTATTGAATCAACTGAATGAGATCGTTCTGAAAAACTACCTTGCCCGGCGTCATGGCCAGGTTCTTGCCAACCTCGAAAGCGTCGAGGTCGGTCTGTCGGATAGATAACTGGCCGTCGCCGCGTTCAAAATCCTCAATCAGATGGTCGAGTCCGCGGACAAGGTTTTCACCATTGCTATCCATGGTCTCCCTGAGAACTGCGGGGTTGGTGAACACGAAGTTGGACGGGGACAGGGCGTTGGCGATCTGTTCGACGTAGAAGTCGGCCTTGTGACGGGTGTGTTCGTCGACATCATCGGCACTCTCCACGGTTTCGTGAGCCCATTTTGCCGTCAACAGGTAGGACTGCTTGAGGAAATCGAAGATCTGGTTGCTTTCCCAGCTTTCGTCCCTGAAACGTCGGTCCCCGCGTTCCGGACTGACCACCGGTTCCACGGATTCTCCGAGCATCTTCTGCCAGGTGTTCTGCCACAGGCTGGTGTGGCTTCGCCAAAGCTGGGTCTGCGCTTCGGCCAGTTTCTCCGGTTGATTGAAGTAATGCTGAGCGACGTCAAACAAGGTCTGGGCAACCGATGTCAACTCGCTGCCGGGCAGCTTGTCAGGATTTTTCTTGTTTTGAGTCTGAAGGAGCTGGGAGAAGAGTTCTGTGGATTTCTGCGCCACCTTGGTCATGTTTGCGGCAAAGGCTTCCGCGTCTTTGATCTTGAATTCCGCCGGGATCGAGTATTCGGGTTTCGACATGGTGCACTCTCTTTATGTGCGATAATGGTAGCCCAGCACACCGTGCACGGGCAACCGCACGGTCTTGGCTTCAGGTTCTGCAGATCGCGCCGTCCCGGTTAAAGGCTGGCAAATCGTTTCTAACGGCAATGAATGACGGTTTTGCAACTCTAGCCGGTGTCCTCACGAATTTGTTCTACTTTCGGGGAATCAGACGGACAAACTGCTTTGCAAACCGAGCAGGAGTGATACAAGACAGCCGGTTCCATTGCCAGAGGAAACTAGAGGTTGTCTCGCTAATGAGTAGCGAATTTCATCGCATAAAGCGGTTGCCCCCGTATGTCTTCGAAGAGGTTAATCGACTGAAGGCACAGGCGCGGGCCCGTGGCGCCGATATAATCGATTTCGGTATGGGCAATCCTGACATGCCGACGCCGCCTCACATTGTCGAAAAACTGATTGAAACGGTGCACAAGCCGCGCACCCACCGCTACTCTTCGTCGCGCGGTATTCCCGGTCTGCGGCGCGCCCAGGCGGCGTATTACGAGCGCCGGTTCGGGGTCGGTCTCAATCCCAATTCCCAGGTTGTGGCGACACTCGGTTCGAAGGAAGGATTTGCCAATCTGGCACAGGCCATTACCGCTCCGGGGGACGTGGTGCTGGCGCCCAACCCGACCTATCCCATTCACGCTTTCGGGTTCATCATTTCGGGCGGCGTTATCGGGCACTTGTCAGCCGATCCAAACCCGGAATTCCTGTCTCGGCTGGACCGGGCGGTGCGCCATTCGATCCCGCGCCCGATTGCGCTCGTTCTCAACTACCCGTCCAATCCCACGGCCCAGGTAGCCGATCTGGATTTCTATCGCGAGGTGGTAGCCTACGCGCGGCGCAATGATCTGATTGTTATTTCAGATCTGGCCTATGCAGAAATCTATTTCAGTGACACCAGTCCACCGCCGTCGATACTTCAGGTTCCCGGCGCGTTCGATGTCGCGATTGAGTTCACGTCTCTGAGCAAGACGTACGCCATGCCCGGCTGGCGTATGGGGTTTGCGGTGGGCAACGAACGTTTGATCGAAGCACTGGCACGGGTAAAATCCTATCTCGATTACGGCGCGTTCACACCGATACAGGTTGCTGCCGCCGCCGCCCTCAACGGGCCGCAGGATTGCGTGCAGGAAATTCGCAACACCTATGAGTCAAGGCGCGACATCCTGGTTGATGCTCTAGGGCGGGCAGGATGGGAGATACCCTCGCCGCCAGCCACAATGTTCGCCTGGGCGCCGATCCCGGAGTCTTTTCGCGAGATCGGATCCCTTGCGTTTTCGAAGCTTTTGCTGGAACAAGCAGATGTGGCCGTGGCACCGGGTATCGGGTTTGGCGAACACGGCGAAGGATATGTCCGGATCGGGCTTGTGGAAAATGAACAGCGTATCCGACAGGCAGCCCGCAACATCCGGCGGTTCTTGCAGGCCGAAGGCGACGGGTTGAGCCCGACTGACAGCGCTGAAGATGAGAATGACAGGAAAGCAGAGACGCAATGAAAGAGGCACTGAAACTTGGAGTCGCTGGCCTGGGAACGGTCGGTCGGGGCGTGTTCAAGATCATTGAAGGGCAGGCTTCCGACATTCAAGGCAGGACCGGCCGCAAGGTTGTGATCTCGGCTGTTTGCGCCAGGGACCGTACACTTGACCGGGGTATCGACGTATCCGGTGTCGAGTGGTTCGATGACGCAACGGCGCTGGCGACCAGCGATGACGTTGATGTTTACGTCGAATTGATCGGAGGCGAGGAGGGTGTTGCCCGTGCCTCAGTTGAAGCCGCGCTCAGGGCTGGCAAACATGTGGTGACGGCAAACAAAGCACTGCTCGCGGTCCATGGTAACGAACTGGCAGTGCTGGCTGAAGAAAACGGCGTGGCGCTCAATTTCGAGGCGGCAGTCGCCGGTGGCATCCCGATCGTAAAGGCGGTCCGTGAAAGTATCATGGGGAATCGGATCAAGCATGTGTTCGGCATCATGAACGGCACCTGCAACTACATTCTGACGACTATGGAGCGCGAGGGCCGAAGTTTCGAAGATGTCCTCAGTGATGCTCAGGACCTGGGATACGCCGAAGCTGACCCCACCTTCGACGTGGGTGGATTCGATACCGCCCACAAGCTCGCCTTGCTCACGAGCCTTGCTTTCGGCACTCAGGTTTCATTCGGCGATATCTACATCGAAGGCATTGAAAAGGTCACTGCCCAGGATCTGGCCTCGGCAGCCGAACTGGGGTTCAAGATCAAGCTACTCGGCGTCGCTCTCGACACAGGTCACGGCATCGAGCAACGGGTCCATCCGACCATGGTTCCCGCAGACTCGCCAATTGCCGACGTCCATGGTGTCTTCAATGCCGTCGCGCTGCGCGGTGATCAGGTCGGCGACCTGATGCTTGAGGGACGCGGCGCCGGCGAAGGGCCGACAGCGACGGCAGTTGTCGCCGACGTGCTCGACATTGCCCGCGGCTTCATCATGCCGCCGTTCGGTAGAGCATCATCGACGCTTGTGCCCTACGAACGCGCGCGAATGCGCGCCCACGAGGGCGGTTATTATATTGCTATGGACGTCTTTGACCGGTCGGGAGCCGTCGCTGCCATCGCCCAGCGAATGGCCGAACAGCAGATTTCACTTGAAAGCATTATCCAAAAGCCACTAATGGCGAGCGGCAGGGAAGAATCGGTGGAAAAGCCCGATACCATGCCGGTAGTGCTGATTACGCATGATACTCTTGAAGAGAATGTGAAAGCAGCGTTAGAGCAAATTGAGGAGGACGGACATACGGCCCGCACTCCGCGTATGATAAGAATAGAAAAACTATAAATTACAAGTATTTATGCTTGTAAGTTGATGTATAAGGGGAATAACGGTGGGAAAAATTGCTGCGCTTGATCGCGTTTTGACACTGGAGTTGGCACGGGTTACGGAGCGCACGGCCGTCGCGGCGGCACGGTTGCGGGGCCGGGGTGACGAGGTTACCGCCGACCAGGTTGCCGTCGATGCCATGCGCAAAGAACTCAATGCGCTCGATATCGATGGCACGGTCGTCATTGGCGAAGGGGAACGCGACGAAGCGCCGATGCTGTATATCGGAGAGAAAGTCGGTACCACATCGGGACCCAAGGTTGATATTGCGTTGGACCCGCTTGAGGGAACGACCCTGACGGCCAAGGCCATGCCCAATGCGCTGGCCGTCATTGCCCTTGCCGAAGGTGGCAGCCTGCTGCACGCACCGGATGTCTACATGGACAAGATTGCCATCGGCGGCGGTTTTGAAAAGGGACTGGTTGATCTTGACCGTTCACCGGCGGAGAATCTCAAGGCGCTCGCCGACGCCAAAGGCGTTCAGATATCCGATCTCACGGCCTGTATTCTCGACCGGCCACGCCATGCCAAGTTGATCGAGGCGACCCGCGAGACCGGGGCGTCGATCAGCCTTATCAGCGATGGTGACGTTGCCGGTGTTATCAACACCACCAACACGGAAGAAACCGGGATCGATATCTACATGGGTATCGGCGGTGCACCTGAAGGGGTTCTGGCGGCGGCGGCACTGCGGTGCATTGGCGGGCAGATGCAGGGCCGGCTGGTGACCAACAGCGCCGAACAGCGCGAGCGGGCACTTAAGATGGGCGTCGAGGATTTCGACCGGAAATACTCCATGGAAGAAATGGCAAGCGGAGACGTACTTTTTGCCGCAACCGGGGTCACGGACGGTTCGATGCTGGACGGGGTTGCATTCAATGGCAAGAAAGTGGTCACCGATACGGTTGTAATGCGGTCATCGACGGGCACGGTAAGATGGATCAAGGCGATACATGCCGACGACTCCAAGTTTCACTGACTGACACTTCGGCCGCCGCCGCGGGACGAACATGACAGAGGACAACGGCTGCTTTCTGGGCGTTACCCGCTCTGCAACCGGCAAGACCTGGATCGACAACCTTTCCGACCGGCGCACAGCGACCACCATCAGCCAGCGCCTGGATATTCCCGAAGTCCTGGGCCGCGTGCTGGCAGCTCGCGGTGTCGATGTAGAAACCGCCGAACGGTTCCTTAATCCGACATTGAAATCTTATCTTCCCGATCCCCACGTGCTGCAGGATGCCGAACGGGCGTCGGCACGGATTGTGCGGGCCATCCAGAATAGTGAAAACGTGGTGGTCTTCGGTGACTACGACGTCGATGGCACGACCTCCACAGCCCTGCTGACGCGTTTTCTGGCGGCAGTGGGCCTCAGCGTTAGCAACTACATCCCCAACCGCCTGACGGAAGGCTATGGGCCCAATGCGGAGGCCCTGAAGATGCTTCGGGAGAGTGGCGCCGATCTGGTGATCACGGTCGATTGCGGCATTGCTGCTCACGATCCTATGGAGCAGGCGGCCGGCATGGGACTCGATATCGTCATTATCGATCACCACCAGGCCGGTGAAGAGCTGCCGGTGGCCAATGCGGTGGTCAATCCTAACCGCCAGGACGATCTCAGTGGACTGGGCTACCTTGCAGCCGTGGGTGTGACCTTTCTCATGGTCGTGGCTGTCAACCGTGAACTGCGGCAGGCTGGATGGTATGGTGAGAACCGCCCGGAACCGGATTTGATGCAGTGGCTGGATCTGGTGGCGCTGGGGACCGTCTGCGACGTGGTACCGCTGATCGATCTCAACAGAGCCCTCGTGACCCAGGGGCTCAAGGTGATGGCACAGCGTGGCAATGTGGGCCTGCGGGCATTGGGCAACGTTGCCCGCCTCAACCGTCGTCCTGATACTTATGCTGCTGGGTTTGTCCTGGGGCCCCGAATAAACGCGGCCGGCCGGATGGGACGTTCGGACCTTGCCGTGACATTGCTGTGCTCTGAAGACGACCTGATCGCGACCGCGACCGCGGAGGAACTGGAACGGCTCAATCAGGAAAGACAGACGGAGGAGGCCCAGATCCTGGAGCGTGCGCTGATGCAGGCGGAACGCTCACTGGGTGAGACCGGTGACGCGAGCCTCGTGATTGTTGCCGGCGACGGCTGGCATGCCGGCGTTGTCGGTATCGTTGCCAGCCGCCTCAAGGACCGTTTTGCACGGCCTGCCATCGCCATTGCCTTCGACGATGCGGGACAGGGGGCAGGGTCGGGCCGTTCGATATCCGGTGTAGATCTGGGAACCGCCATACGCCGTGCGGTCGAGGCCGGTATCCTGGTCAAGGGCGGCGGACACAAGATGGCCGCCGGCTTGACCGTCGAGCGGGATCGCCTGGGAGATCTGCGTGCCTTTCTTGAAGATGATCTGAAGTCGCGGGTTGCGGAGGCAACGGCCAATCCTGGTCTTGCCATCGACGGTGCCTTGGGAGCGGGTGGTGCTCACCTGCGCTTCATCGACCTGCTTGAACGGGCGGGACCATTTGGTGTCGGTAACCCAAGACCACGGCTTGCTTTCCCTGCCCACAAGATCGCCTATGCCGACGTGGTAGGCGACCAGCATGTACGGTGTACGCTGGTCAGCGGTGACGGTGTGCGGCTGAAGGCCATGTGCTTCAGATGTGTCGGTACACCGCTGGGCGACGCTCTGCTGAAATCGCGCGGTAAGGCCGTTCATGTGGCTGGCCATCTGTCGGCCAACACCTGGGGCGGGCAGACAACGCCACAGCTTATCATTGAAGATGTGGCAGCAATTGAGGCGGGTGCCGCGGCGTCATCTGGCAGATAGTTCGTTTGCTTGCGTAAATCGTGTCATCTGGGTTGAAACTGGGCTTGCATAGACCTCAAATCCTGTCTATATAGCCGCGACGTTACGCGATGCGGGCCCTTCGTCTATCGGTTAGGACGCCAGGTTTTCAACCTGGAAAGAGGGGTTCGACTCCCCTAGGGCCTGCCAATATCGCTGATTTCCACCGTTTGTTAGAATGTCGGACACTCACGGGCTTCATAATAGCCCATTGTTTCCGTTGAGAACGCCTACTGACCGATCATGATTGGATTACCGCCTGAGACCATGGTCTTGTCCCTTGGCATGACAACGCATCCCGATTCAGTCTGCCTGCGCACTTTCGATAATTCGGTTTCCCACCCGACGCCAGTTTCCAATTGAGAACAGATGAGCGTAAACGGCGGCAATCCAGCCCTTGCGCCGCCAGTCCAGGAATGTCTCGTCATCAAGTTCGTTAAACGCCTTATCGTTGATAACCTGATAACCTCCGATGTTGATAGAGTCGCCCGATGACGTGCTGAGCTTGATTCCGCCGGGTTGAAACAGACCCTTGTCCTTGACGGCCTCGCTAAAACTGCGGGAGGCGAGGTGTTCCTGATGATACTTGGCGCAGAAATCGGCGGCACGGTCCATGATCGCAGTTGCCTTGCCGTCAACATAGAAGGCTTCGCCGTCGGTTCCCGGATCCTCCGTCAACCTTTCGTCTGCCAGGTCAATGCATAGCAGGTGGTCGGTCTGATTGGGTGCCGGCACCATGATGAATGGATAGCGGCGTATATAAGACGGGACGTACTGTTCTTTCATCCATTCACCTTTGTCATCGATGAAAAGATTGGGACCTCCTGTCTGTCCAAGCATGACGGTGGGAACCGGGATTTCATCCTGTGAGAAAACAATCGGATAGCAGGATTGAGCAAACAGAAATTCAGCCAGATTTACAGGCAGGCTGTTTCGTTCGCGGGCAAAGGAGTAATCTAGACCTCTGGTGAGTTTCAGCCCGGAATGTTTCTCCGACGATATTGCGGCAGGTTGCCGATAGAATAGTGGCAAGGTCGGTGTGGTGGCTTCGGCCTGTTGGCTGGTCTCTGTTGTCTCGCTTTTTGGAGATTTTGTTCCTTTTTTCGAGGATGCTGTCTTTTTCGCCATTTTCTGCACCTTGAATTTGCCGATGTTGGGAATCCTAAGCCTGTAGGACAGATTTGAGAGTATCCATGATCACAAGTCTGATCGAGGAGTTTGCCACCGTTTGACCAGTTGATATAGGCGTCGAGTCATTGCTGGTTATCATCGGCTTCAGAATCTAAGCCGTCAATGCACCCTAGGCAGCAAAGTGACGTTGCCTTGAAAACGCAAACTGAGTTGGTTCGGAATTTGAAGCACCCCTCGGTGCTGGCGGCTTTCGTCTTTCTTTCCGTAGCGTTACATTCGGCCGGAGGCAATTGGGAGCTGTTGTCATGGCGCGATTCGAAATTCCGGCGGGTTTTACTGTTGGCCTCCTGGCCACCATGCCTCGCTCGGGCACCTGGTATTCATTCTACTTTTTTGAGTTTCTTGATATTCATCTTTCTGGCCGACAGACGCTCAACACACGTATGGATCTGGAAATCTACCCGTCTTTGAAACTTGGAAAGATCAGTGTGCACAGCATTTGCCCAGGGTTTCCCGAGCTATGCAGGGGGCCACTCAAGGACAAGTGGGACGAACTCGACTTCTATGTGGATGGTTACAATTACGGATACCAAAAATTCATTGGCAACAATATTGCCACCTATTCACCGGAGCTGAACTCGGGGATCCGGATTATCTATCTCTATCGAAATCCGCTCGATCAGGCCGTTTCCTATTTCCGGCACGCCCGACACAACAAGAACGAGCACAAGACCGTTCATCGCGACGATGACGGTTCTGTAATTGAAATGACAAGTGCGTCTCAGTTTCTTCGCATGGTTGGGTTGGAAGCGTACATCAAGCAGTATTTTACATTTGAAGCCATGCGGACAGCTTATGGTGAAAACATACTGATGGTGCCCTATGAACGTCTTGTACGTGACCCTGAACCGACTTTTACACGAATGCTTGAGTTCTGGGGCTTTGACGTGGATACCGCTGGCAAGCAATCTGCGGTGCAAAAGGCGCTCCAATCCTGTTCGCCCGAAAGCCTTCGAAACATTGAAACCGCACTCCAGAGTTCTCTGGCCCGCGATCAGATGAAACCAGGTGAAAGCCATATACGCGGCGGCGAAATCGGTAAGTGGAAATCCGTCCTAAGCGATGCCGATGTGGATTTTGCCAAGGCCCAATTGGCTGAATTCGGCATCTCCCTGGATGACTTTGAAATTTCGTGAACTTAGTAAATGTCCGTGACAATCATCGAACCCAACGAATCTGTGGGACCGGTTTGATTCGTTCACCAAATGCTTGACTGGGCTAGGCTCCGTCGGCCTCGTCAATCGGGATGTTAACTGATATCGCCAGACGCACCAGGTCCGATTGCCGATTTGTGTTTGTCTTGATTTTTACTGCCTTGATTTGTGAACGTACGGTGCCGATGGTGGTGTTTCTGAGTTCGGAAATGTCCTGTAGATTGTAGCCGTCCAGCAATTTTTTCAATACATCGGCCTCGGCGGTACTGAGACCAAACAAGGTTTCCATTCCTGATGTGGAGATACTCTGTCGATTGATCGGATCGATGGCAAAGATCAACGACCCCCGGAAGTCACCGCCAATATTGGACGTGTCACCGCGCAGCGGACAAATGGCCAAAAGAAACGGTTCAGTTCCGGAGCGGCGCGAGACAGCCATGAGGACTTCCGGCACAATGTCAGTGCCGTTTGCCGTTGCGGATGTTGAACAAACGGCACGTTCCAGCAACCGCCTTTCACCGTCGTTCGTCAGAGTGAGGGTTCTGTCATGACTGAAGTGCATACCGTCTTTGAGTTCAACAATCCGGGACGCTTCGCTGTTATGAACGGCAACCTGACCGTCGGCGAGGGTGATGAACACACCAATCTTCACGCGATCCAATGCGTCCAAAACGGCGCGAAATCGGTTTTGGAGGATCTGGAAGGTCCGCCCGATTTCAACAGCCTTTGCGAAGTGCGGCATAAACGGATCGCTGAATAGCTTCTCCTCATCGCGCATTGGACCGTGCTCGCGGCGAAACTGAAAGGAAATCAAGTCCAGCCAAGCGCCGGAAACGTTTAACCGGGTTGCAACCCGCCAGAACAGGCCAATCTTGTTGTCCAGCCACTTGAGTGGTGGATGGGCGGCAATGTCCTCAATGTTGGTGAGCCCGAGAATTTCAAAGTCGTGACGCCAGACACGACGGGGATCATGAAACAGGACACTGAGGCATTCTGCGTCGGTGGCTGCGTGGAGTTCATTGTATTCCGTGATCACTTCTTTGGTCAGCAGTCCACCGTACCGTGTAACGAAGGCGTCGTCGTTGAACTGATCCACGACTTGCAGCGCTACACTTCCCGCATTGATGAATCCGCAAAACTCATCGAGGACGTCACGCCACTTCTCCGGGTTCAGCGTCACGTCATATAGCCGACCGATGTAGTCCAGATGATTGGCCTCGTACATGTTGCCTGCCCCCAAATCTGTTGTTGATGGGTGAGGGACGCTGCGATGGTCAGAGTGACGATCGAATTGTGCGTGTCCGCCCCGGTAATCTGATGAAGTCGTTGAGCCAGAGGTTGCCTTGGAACAATCAAACCTTGTTCCCCTTCATCCCCAAATTGGGAGATGCGGCCCAGAGACATTGCTGTCATCTTCTCTCTGTAGTGATGTGTAAACGAGTAGTTTGAACATGTTTCACTCCAGTAATTGTGATGGTGCTGCCGACCGCGCGAGCCAGTGCCCTCGTATAGTAAGTATTACCATTATGAGTTGCAGGAGTGAGACAGATCACAAACTGCTCATAAATCTGAAGTTATGTGATTAACATCACAATACGTTGATGTGAAAAGAGATTAGCAATTTGTTGACCATGATTGACATGCGACTTCGAGTTGTGTTCTGCTGGACTTGAGGCAGACTTGTCGGGGGGCGAGTGTCTACTCGCTATTTTTGATCAGCGTGCGCGTCTGAACGCACCCCGGGAACTGTCAGAGGCTCTCCAAGCTGGATGGGGGAATAATGGCTGATATCACCGGTACGAATAGTGACGACCTTCTGGTCGGCACCAACGATGATGATGAAATTACCGCAAAAGGTGGCGACGACCTCATAATATCGGGGTCGGGCGACGACACGATCAAGGCCGGGTCGGGAGACGATGTCGTGTTCAGCGGATCGGGTGATGACACGATCAAGGCCGGGTCGGGAGACGATGTCGTTTTCAGCGGATCGGGTGACGATACGATCAAGGCGGGTTCCGGCGACGACTTTGTTGTCAGTGGATTGGGCGACGACATCATTATTGCCGGAGCCGGTGACGACATCGTCATCGCGGGATCGGGCGACGACCTGATCAAAGGCGGCGGCGGTGACGACTGGCTGGTCGGGGGATCCGGAAATGACACCATTCTCGGGGGTTCCGGCGACGACGTCATTTTCGGCGGTTCAGGCGATGATTATCTCAACGGCGGTGCAGACGACGACGTCATCATCGGAGGGACCGGCAATGATGTCCTGAAGGGCAAGTCCGGCGACGACATTCTGGCTGCCGGTTCCGGCGACGACACCGCCCTGGGCGGATCGGGCGATGACGCGATTTGGGGCGGTTCCGGAGAAGACGAGGTTGAAGGCGGTGCAGGTTCGGATTACGTGGATGCCGGGTCAGGCGATGACGAGGCAACATACGTCGTATCCAAGAATGCCGGCGACAGCGACTTCTATGACGGCGGAAAAAACACCGATACCCTCAATCTGGTGCTGACGCAGGCCGAAGCGGCGGACCCCACGGTTCAAGCTGACATCGCCGCGTTTGAAGCTTTCCTTCTCGCCAACAACAACCCGAATTCGACGAACGGACCGGTCTTCCAGTTTACGGCCTTCGACCTCCAGGTCAGAAACTTTGAGATACTGAACGTCGATGTGGTCGGGGGCGGACAGGTCGATCCTGATGCCGTGGACGACGTTACGTCCACCGGCGAAGACAACAGCATC
>JAJFHC010000303.1 GCA_021775835.1 Hyphomicrobiales bacterium
TGTTGATACGAAGATGGAATTACGTCCTGACAGGCCTCGATGAAGCCTGCAAACCGATAGGGCGAGACAAAATATTCATGCAGGATATCAGTTCGCTTCGGATCGCGATCATCCAGGGTGGCGACCGGTTCATTGATCAGGCTGTTGCGGGTCACACCATCGGGAGCGACCCGGGGGCCCACGTGTTTCTCGACATACCAACGCAGACTCTTGACCCGATCGGAGTCCAGTTGCTGACGGAATATCTGACCCGACGCCCTGCTCAGAAAACCCGAACCGGAGGCTGGAGGCAATTCATTCTGATCGGTCGAAGGCGTGTACGTGATCATCAGGGCCTCATCGAAGAACCCGTCGATCGTCACGTCCAGGCGCCCGTAAGCCATCCGGATCTTGGGGTCGTCTTTGAGGGCGGCAACCAGTTTGATGCCAAAGCTCTTGGCCGGCATGATCTCGTATTTTGGCGTCAGCCGGGCGTTGCGCACCATCTCGACGTCCAGATCGGTAATGACGCCAGTCAGACCATATCCGCCCATGGTCATGGCGAACAGGTCGGCATTTTCCGACCGCGAGCAGGTCACCATTTCACCGTCGGCCTGCATCAGCCGAAGCGACCGGACGGTACTGCCAAAAGCACTCCAGGGTACGGGCCAGCCATGGGCGTTGACGGAAAACGTACTGGCCACACCGAAGTCATTGTTGGACTGCATGACTTTTGGCGAGAAGCCGATCTTGTCGAGTTGGGCGATGACCTGGTTCCAGCGCATGCCGGCCGCCACCCGATAGGTGCCCGAAGCGGTGTCGGGTTCGAGCCAGTTCTGATCGAGCGTGATCGCCGAGCCATTCTCAGCCAGGCTCTGGGCGCCCATGGAATGACGCGCCGCACTGACAACAAACGGGCGGTTGGCTGTCGTGGCGTCCTTCAATTCCGACCGCAGGGCTGCTACCAGTTTTTCGCCTGGATCGTCTTTCACGACAAGGTGTCGGGCAACCTTCGTGGGGTTTAAAAGGCTCGCATCGTTCAGGACAAGATCCGACGGCGCGTCACCTTTGTCCGGAAACCATCGGCCATGGGGAATGTCTTCGTTTGTGAGGTATTGCGTGGCCGCGACCCCCAGGGTTGCCCCGGTTCCCAACAACAGTGACCTGCGGGTGAACTTTCTCAATGAATTCTCCTAAGACTGGATACGCAGTACGTTGGAAAGACGACGGACCGTTTCGACCAGATGGGGATCGAATGTGGCCCTTTTGGGATAGGTGCGTTGCGCGCCGACCGAACGCTCCTATCATAAATTGATTCAGGCCTTCATTGACACAGTGTTTGACTTTTGCGCCGTGTACCACCGGTTTCTAGACCGGCTCCCGGAAAAGGAACATCGGACTCGACCACGCGTTGTAGCCGTCCTCGGTCGTTACCCGAACCCAGATCTGGTTGTCGCCCCTGGCCTTCAGCGGCACCTTCAAAGTCGCGGAGAGGTTTGACCGGTCCTGCCTATCGGGCAGACGGAATATGCGGATTTTGCGGTCGAGGCCGCCGGCATCGAGGACATAATCTTCCAGGCCAATCTGCGCGAGATCGACCGTACCGCATACATGATCGGTCTCGATGCTCAAACTGGCATCGTCACCCTCTTCCAGCCAGACATCGAAACCGCCGAAGTTTCCCGTCGTGATCGTATCGAACGAGACGGCATTGTCTCCATCGAGCGCCAGATGCCGCTCCGGATTCCAGGCGTTGATACGGTCGAACCCGGTTATGCGGGCACCGTCGAATACTGCCTTGCCCCGCCACGACGTCTGGCGACCACGGCCACGATACTCGGCACCCTGCCAGACCACCCTGACGCGGGCTCCAAGGTCGGCCTTTTCATAGCCCCGAAGGGTAGCGACCGTATCCGCACCGTTGAGAACATCGATGCGCTCAATCGGGCCGTGGGCGTGCACGTTGACGATCAGTTCGACCATGTCATCGTCAACTTGCGCAATGTCGCCCATCATGACTTCGCCAACCTCGACGGGACCGACATCGTGGTGGCGTGGATCCCGGGTATACAATTGCCCGGGCCCGTCGACCTTCGCCCTGACGTCCAGATGCATTCGACAGCCGGTTGTGCCGTAATGGTGTCGGCGTCGAAGACACTCGAAAATGGCATCCCGGGAAAGACTGTTCGTCAGAAAACAGGTCAGCCCACCAAAGGCACCAAATTGTGACGCACCGGGATAGCTGGCACCGGGCCGGCCCTTGTGGCCGTCGCTGTTGCAAACCAGCCCTAAACGATAACCGAGGTCAAAACTGTCCGTCATGATCCATTCGAACGTCCCCCAGTCCGAATGAACTTCGACAGCCGTGCGCAGCACCGGATCGTGGGCAATGGAGATATCCGCCGGCCGGCCACCGACATGGGCGTAGACCACACAGTCTTCCCCCTGCAATGCGGCAAACAGTTTCTCAGACGTTGAAACATCGGTTTCGAGGTCGGACCGGTCGGTCAGGAGAGCGTGGGAGGATCGTCTGATCTGGCGGCCTTCATGGCGAAAGAAGACGTTGTGATCACCCCCGACAGGGGTATTTCCCGACCACTCGTAACCGGGGAAAACGATGAACTCGCCTTGGACTTCCAGCTCCCTGGAAAGCGCATTGATCTGGGCCCAGAAACTGTTCTTGACCTGGAAGTCGTTGGCCTGATGGCTTGTCACGTCCAGAAACGCCAGATCACGGGCAAACTCGAAATACTCACGGATCGGATTGATCCCGACGGTCTCGCCACTCTGGCCGTGCAGATCGCCCCAATAAGCTGCCACGGGTCCGTTCTGAATCGCCAGTGGGTTGGAATGCACCAGAACGTTGCGATCCTGATCAAGCACATCGACAGTCACGACGCATTCCGCCTCGACCCGCAGTCCGTCAATCCGGATGGCCCGGTTGCCGGTGGCGCAGTCCACGAATTCCGGCAACTCTTGGATGGGTTCTGAGGGTTTGAGAAAAAGCCGGCCCCGGACATTGCCTGTGGGGTTGCCCCACATGTCTTCGGCCTTGATGCCCAACGAGAACGTTTCGCCGGGTCGCCGCAGGCTGGGCAGAATTGCCTTCCAGAGATTTGGTTCGCCGGCAACCAGCGAAATCGATGGAGAGTCCGGCAATGGCAGGAAATGGCCGGTCGCACACGGATCGACCAGGACCTTGAAGACAAACGATGACTCGCAAAAGGTCTGCAACCGGTATCCGGGAGAACCGCCCGATGTATCGCCATACACGATCGTAATTGTGTCCCCGGCGCGCATGAAGCCGCCCTGGACGCTGAGACGCAACGCTTTGTCCCAAGGCCGCTGATGACCGTAAGGCTCCCAGCAGAGTTGCAGCTTTGCACCGTTCGACGTGCTGGCCGTGACATAGTTCATGGCCCTAGGGTCGTCGAACTGAAGCCTGCCACCGTCATTGGTAAAATTATGAACGACCTTGATCGCCCCGGTATCGTCGAGTCCATATTCGCCAACGGTGTATGTCAGCGTAAACGTCTGGAAACTGCGAACTTCAAACGCACCGGCGGGTGAGAGTACGACCGATCCGTAGTTGGCGTCTCCCTTGCCCGGCAACGCGTGTGGCCAGACGTCACCCATGACGTCGTTCGGGATTGCCATGACTGCTTACCCCCTGATTCTGTCGAACTTCTTCGACGCTGATCAGAGCATGCACGCATACCCATTATCAATTGCCAGTCTGTGAATAATTCATGCCCCTTTTGCAGGCCTGGACACGGAGGGTCGTCGTCAGCGTCGTCTGAATTTTTCGGGTGGCTGAGGACTGTTCGCCGGATTGGTGTCGTGCCGGTTCAAAGTGGCAATCACCGGACCACCCACCAGAGGCTCAAGGTCCGCCATCAGTGCGTCGGCCTTGTCCTTCGCATAAACCTGGTCGCCATTCACGTAGAGCGTGAAGGATTTGGTGTACTTTTCCTCCTTGACCGGATCCTCGATAGTCGCCTTGGTCCATTCGTAAAGAGGGTATTCGTCGACACCATTGGTTTCGGCTTCAGCGCAATAGTCCGCGAAAGCATCGAACTGGCATTTGAGCGTAACGTCATGTTTGCTCAAGATCTCGGGGAGTGGCTGGAGCACGGCATCATCGGGCACCTGCCTGGCGCGCCGTGCCAGTTCGGGTTCCATCGTTATCCGCAATTGATACATCAGATCTTCTGTCATGACGGCGGTCACACCTCGTTTGTGTTTGCGTAGGTTTGGCAAATATTGGGTTTCGGATTGTCCTGGACAAGCACTCTCATTCAAGCGGACGAGTCCGACGACTTTACGGCAGACACTCAACCGGGGAAGAACAGTTTTGGTGTGCTGAGTGAGGTCCTGGCTCTGGCAGGCAGGCATGGTCAATCTGATTGTCCGGCGGCTGGACGTCCCGGTCAGCCAAGCCGGCGGTTTGATTATGGTAAACAAATCGTTAATATCAATTCTGCGGTACTTGGAGGCCCTCTGGAAAGGATTCCGTATCCCATGAGAGCAACTAGCATACGGTTGATCAGGAAGCTCTTCTTCTGGTTGACCGAAAAAATTGGTTCGACCGCCGGCGACGGCGTCGCACCGGCCAGTGCCGACCGTCGGGTGTTCCTGACCAACGGTCTGGCTGCCGCCGCGACCGTTGCAATCGGTCTCACACTGGCCACACCGGCGGACGCGACTTTCGGGCCTAAACCGCCCAGCAAGCCGCCGCGTCGTAAACCGCCACGGCGCAAGCCTCCACGCCGGAAAGCGCGTCATCACAAACCCCGCCATCGTACACGCCGGTATCGCAAAGCCAGGCTTCACAAACGCGGGCACCGCCGTCCTCGTTTCCGCAGAAGGGATCGGCACCGCAGAGCAAAGTATCACAGGCCCCGGCACCACAGGCGTAGTCACCATAAGCGTCGCCGCAGGCGTCACTGAACCAGCGGTCATCATCGGTGCCGCCAAGCGGCCTGGTTCGTTGACTGAATCTGTTTGGTCTTGACGACCCCTTGGTTGCCCCCTTCAATGTATGTCGGGGGCAATCTGGGAGGAGCAGCCATGGCGGACGCACTGGAAGACCGGCTCGATGCAGTGTACGAAACCGGGGGCGACCGTCATCGCCTCGACACAATTTATGACGACTGGGCGGCGAGCTACGACAAGGACCTCTGGGCGTCGGGTAATCCCTATATCACCCTTATGACCGGCCTTGTGGGGCGCTATGTTCCTGACACCGGCGCGCGTATCCTTGATGGCGGCTGCGGGACCGGGAACATGGCCCAGCTCCTGCACATGATCGGCTATCGCAACATCGTCGGCATCGATCCCTCCGACGGCATGCTTGCAGCCGCGCGGGCAAAGGGGTGCTATGCGGAACTCTACAACAAGCTGCTCGGCACGACCATAGACCTGCCGACGGCAAGCTTCGATGCGGTGACGGCAGCCGGTGTCCTGACGCATGGCCATGCTCCGCCAGAGTCGCTCGACGGTTTGCTGGAGATCTCAAAACCCGGTGCCCCAATCATCTTTTCGATTTCCAAGATCGCAATGGACGACGGCGGTTTCGGAGAAAAGATCGCATCGCTCGACCACGCGGGCACCTGGACTCTCGAGGAGCAGACCGCACCCTTCCGCACCTACCCCTTCTCCGAACAATACGCGAGCCTGCGGCACTGGATTTGCGTCTATCGAAAGACATAGAGGATGCAGCAACTTTAGGAACATTTCCTACAACCCCCTATGAAGCAACACGGCCTGCTTGTGGACGCCCTGACCCGCTCTTACCGTGCACGCGCTGCCATTATGCGTTCCAGAACCTTTGCGTCGCTGTGGAAACTATAGTCGTTGTAGGTGCCCGCAAACATGGTGATCGAGAGCTGGAGGTCCGGAAAGACGAAGATCCGCTGACCGCCGTTTCCGGCCGCTCGGACTATGCGATGCTTGTCGGGCCCATTTGCGATGCCCGGATACCACATGAATCCGTAGCCGTAGACAGCGGTGCTCCGGCCCAGTAAATCTCTTTGATATGGGGTTGCGACGACAGTTCAATCCAATCTTCAGGGATCACCTGTTGACCGTTCCAGGCGCCCTTGTGCAGGAATACAGAACCGATCTTTGCAAGGTCGCGAGCCCGCATGCGCAAGCCCGACGCTGCACTCGGAGAGGTGCCGGAGGTCCAGATCGGCGACCCAAGCCATTCGTAGTGCGATATCCCCAAGGGGTCGAACAGGGTTTTTTCCGCAAACTTGTGCAGCGGCAGGCCGGTCTCGCGGCGAATGAGGCCCGCCAGGACCTGGGAAAGACCGCCATTGTAGTACCATTTGGAGCCGGCCGGGTCGCGGGCTGGCCGAGCAAGTACCATGGCGACCGGATTAGGCGTATCTGAAAGCCGAAGTTCGTCGTTGTCCCGGTTGGTGTAGGGGACCGTCATCTCGTTCCATTCGAGGCCGGCGGTCATCGTCACCACATGCCGCAAAGTGACCTGATCGACCCCGGAACCGAATTGGCCCTTCAGGTCCGGAAAGTAACTTGTGATCGGCCTGTCGAGCGCTTCATCGTGTTTTCCGGCCAGGGCGATGCCCAGGAGAGCCGAGGTGACACTCTTGCTGACCGATCTCAAATCGTGAAGGCTGTCGCGATCGAATTTTACGTTTCCAAGAGGCACTCCCCAACGTTCGTCGTGACCGGTGAAGTATCGTTCATAGACGAGCCGCCCTGCCCGTTCGATAAGCACTGCGTGAACGTTGTGAATTGTGCCGGACTCGATCGCCGCGGTGAGTTCGACCAGCGCTGCCGGATCAAAACCCGAACCGGCAGGCCCTGCCGTGGTCCAGCCATCGCCAAGTTCCGGCGGCCCCTGCACCACGTCGTTCAGAACCTTTTCCGGAGATGCCGGACTCGCGGCCTGAGCCGTCACGGTCTGGGCCGGCCAACAAAACCCAAGGCTTATCACAAGCAAAAGTAGCAAGCATTTGCGGGTTGGGCCGTTCATTTGTCTTTTCATGTATCAACCTCCACCGAAACGCCGACACCAATTCGTGTTGTTGAACAAGCAGCCTCGGGAGGGTCAAATCTAGCGCGGGCGATCGGGCCATTCCTGACATATTTTGCGGTTTGCCGATGCACGGTGTGCGGTGCTTGTTTGCCGCGCTCACGTAAGCGGCCGACCGTAAGCTTCCATCAGGCCGGACCTTCAACCGGCAAACAGATTTCCGCACCGTAGTTCGCCTTTACAGGCCGATCACCGAACTCCGGGAAAAATTCGTACTTCGGCCGGAAGGACAGTTTTCGCCCGCTGCCGGGCAACCAGGTCGACAACATCCATGCGCCCATTCCATAAAGTTGCGAAGGATTGCAGACCACATGCAGCACCGCATAGGTGCCCGGCGGAACCGTCTGAATGCTGATGGTATCGTCTTCCTCGACTTCATCAGGCACCAGAATGCCGGCATCGTACATGCAATGCCGGGCCGGCGTCACAATGCAATTGTCCGCGCACAGCCCAATATATGACGTTTTGGAATTCAGGAGACCCTGCCGCCTCGCCCAGCGTTGAAGCACGGTGAAGGTGCCACTGATGCTGTCGTTAACATCACCGTAGGGACCCGCATGTCTGATATAGCCAACACGGTACCCGGGCCGTTGCTCAATCCGCACCCGTAATTGGTCGTGACCAGTTTGCGGCGGCCGCTCCGCCGGTTTGTAGATCTCATGGCCGTACGGATGGGTCTGTTCAAAACGTTCGAAACACCATTCGTTGGAAGCCCTGAAAGCTTTTGGTGCGATACCAAACCGATTCCGGAAGGCACGGGAAAATGTATCCGGTCCGGAAAACCCACAGTCCATGGCGATCTGGATAATGCTCGGATCGCGGATGTAAACCAGTTTCCTGGCCGCAAGCTCGAGACGAACCCGCGTGAGGAACTGGCTCGGCGTTTCATCGAAGTGGGCATCAAAAACCCGACTGAAATGGAATTTAGACAGACAGGCAACGTCCGCCAGCGTTCCAAGGTCGAGCGCGTCCGCCACATTGGAGCGGACGAAATTCATCACACGGTTAATCCGGTGCCGCTGCGCTGCCACATTCCGCACTGGCCTTGCCCTCCTTCAAGAGCGGATACCCCTACGATGCCACGCTAACATGATCGTGTCCGCTCAGCCAATATGCGCTGTTCCCGGCTTCCCGTTAAATAGGTAACTCTGATTGAACGAACAAATTGTTTGCCCGGATTTGGCCACATCGTTCCAGCGCAGACTCAATGAGAAACTGTGAATGCGTTATGGCCGGTGCAGGGCAATCCGCATCGAGGCCGGCACGGTCTACATCAACAACAATTTCAATGCGACGACCCAGTCGCCTGTAGGCGGCTATAAGCAGTCGGGCAACGGTCGCGAAAACGGCTTTGAGGGCATGGCCGCCTTTCTTCAGACGAAGTCCGTTTGGCTTGCCACGAAACCGGAACAGCCCGACCCGTTCGCCGAATAGCGTTCAGGTGTTCGCCGGGCCGTCAACCGCCGGTTACTGGTTCCGCGCTGGCGACCGTCGCCTTCACCGCGCCGAACGCGGCCATCAGGGCCCCGGTGAAATAGATCACCAGGCCGATCAGGGTCGCCGGCGCGTATTCGACCCGGCCCTCGACCATCTGCAGGCCAAAGATCACGAACGGTCCCAACGCCGTCAGGGCACTGATCGTCATGGTCGAGACCAGCGAAACGGCCTTCTGCAGGGCATAAAGGGGGGGGATGGTCAGCGCCAGTCCCAGAGCGACAAAGAGGGCGATTTCGGACGTTGGGAGCACTGCCTTGTGGCCGATTCCCATGACGGCAATGCTGCCGGTAAACAGGACATAAAGCGGAAATCTCAGGCCGAAGACCGCGCCAGGGCTGACGCCCGCCCGGTTCAGTCTCTGGCAATAGATCAACACCCAGGTAAACAGTACACCGTCGGTGATTGCCAGCAGTACGCCGAGCACAGCCACGTCGGCATCACCCCGGACAAATCCCGACCACCCCGAAAGCGTGACGACGGCCAGGTAGACGACACCAATGAAGAGAAAGAGATTACCCAGGGCCTCGACAGGGTTACGCAGGGCCTCGCCTTCGCGCACACCGAACCGGTAGGCCAGAAAGGCTGTAACCGGCATCATGCCTGAAGAAATCGTATAGGCCACCGCTGGTTCGATCAGTTGCACCGACATCAGGTAGGCACCGACGGCAAGCGTTACGCAAACATTGACGGCGATCAGGGGTCCGGGGTTTG
Source organism: Hyphomicrobiales bacterium (assembly GCA_021775835.1). The sequence continues at coordinate 9,251 of JAJFHC010000303.1, forward strand.
CAAATGCGGTCTTTAGTTGATCCGGTGTCTTCACCGCCGCCCAACCGACAAATGCGATCGTGATGATTCCGAACACGAAAAAACCGAACTGGAAGGAACTCATGCGCTGGAACAGGCCGCCGAAGAAGACAAACTGGGCCGCTTCCAGCAGAACAAAAGCCAGGCCCCAGATGACTCCAATTGCTGAAATGTTCATGTGACATCTGTTCCCAAATCCGACCCCAGCAGATATTTTGAACGGCCCCGGGTCAACCGGCGGCTCCTTTCCTTGAGAGACTGGAGCCATGACAGACTGAACGCAACGACGAAACTATTCGCCGGATGTGCGTGACCGTGCAAATACCTTTGATGAGCGTGTCTTGAACCCTACGCATCCTAAAATCCCCATTGACGCGTATCAAAGCGGATATTGATTGCCCCCTCTACAATGCAAGCTCTTTGCGACTGTGCCGCATTCGATTGAGAGGAGGCGTTGAACCGTGACGAAATCCACCTCGGCAATCGTCATGTCCGTTGTTCTAACGCTCGTACTGACCTTAAGACACGATGCGTTATCGCTTCCCGCGATGATCTTTGATGCTGGTACCGGAGGAGCCTACCACCAAAAGGGGACAGGTACCGGATCCTCGAGCACAAAGACGAAATTGCCAGTATCTTCAAAGGGCACCCCAATTGCCAGCAGCATACCCCAGATCACGTGGAAGGAATGCCGCGACGAAGCACTGGTTTTGGGTTCGGACCCAACCGAAGATATCTCATCCCGGGCGCCAAAGGAGCAACGGCTGGACCTTTCGCGGAAAGACCAAATTGCAACGCTCATTCAGGAGCTTCTGGATTGGATCGACTTAAATACCGCGTATGACGTGACCATTTCACGCAAGATGCCACCGGCGGTGAACTTCTGCAGATCGGGTGATAGCATCATCTATGAGGATCAAGACCTGAACGTTGATGACAGGCTTGCCGCCGTTTATGATATCAAGTCGAGGACAATTACCATTGTTGAACCCTGGTCCCCTGAAAAACACTATGACGTCAGCAGGTTACTCCACGAATTGATTCATGACGTCCAGACTCGCAAAAGAACGTGGACCTGTTGGGGAGATGCTGAATGGAAGGCCTACAAACTGCAGGAAAAATGGCTCGCAGCTCGCGGCATCCAATCTGGCTTCAACTGGATGCAGATCTTCGTCCTCACCCGCTGCCGCCGCGACATACACCCCTAGACGCAAATAGCCAGACAATCGCTTGCACGTTCCGGGAAGTTGGATGCTCGAACCTGCGGCGTTCAAGGATTCAAAGGTCCTTTTCAAAGTAGTAACGCCGGATGCCCCCGCCAATCGTCTTGTTGGAAGCTTGTGCGGCGACGTCTTCCCTGATCAGTGAGTAGCCCGCACTCCGATAGAACGTCAGCGCGGCCTGTTGCAGTTCCGACGTGGACAATTCCAGTTTCGCGAAACCGCGCGACCGGCAATGATCCTCGGCCGCTTGCAGCAGACGCCCGGCAATGCCCCGGCGGCGCCAGGCCGGATCCACATACATGCGCCGCAATTCCATAGCCGCCTCGCCCCGGCTTTCGAGGCCGAACATGGCGACAATCGTGCCTTCGGTTTCCGCCACCCAGAAACTGCCGTCGTGATCGGCATAATACTCAGGGATTCGCGCCATTTCGTCGGCGAGCGATTGTTCGATGTATTGCTCGAATGCCGGCTTCATCTCCGCCGGCGCAAGCATCCGATTCACGGTGACAAAGAGGTCGCGAACCCGGCCTGCATCACTATCGCTGAAATGTCGGATTGATAATTCAAGCGCTTCAGGTTTTGCCGTCACTTCTGCTCTCCTCGCGATTCCCGCAGCGCCTGGGTCAAGATCTGGACCGACGATGACAGAAACAGCCCTGCCATGACAGCCGCGACAATCAGATCAGGCCATCCCGTCGACGTGCCCCAGACACCCAGTGCCGCGATCATGACGGCGACATTGCCGATGGCATCGTTTCGGGAGCATAGCCAGACCGAGCGCACATTGGCGTCGCCGTCCTTGTAGCGAACCAGCAGAGCCACGCTTGCAAGATTTGCCGCAAGGGCGAGAAAGCCTACGACGCCCATGACTTCGGCTTGCGGAAAACCAGCATAGAAGACCTTGTAAACTGTTGAGCCAAACACCCATAGCCCCATGAGCAACAGGCTGATCCCCTTGGCAAAGGCTGCCCGTGTCCTGACGGTGACCGACGCACCGATCACGGCAAGTGATATGCCGTAGGTCAGGGCGTCACCGAAGAAGTCCAGGGCATCGGCCTGCAATGCCTGGGACTGGGCAAGCCTGCCTGCCGTCATTTCGACGGCAAACATGGTCGCGTTCAGCCCGATGACGATCCACAACCGTCGTTTGTAGTCGTCGGATACACCTTCAAATGTCGCATGGTGATGTCCACAGGATGCACTCATGTCACGGCCTCTTGTTCATGTTCTCTCCTCCATATACTCTCTCTAGTAACTAGAGGTTCAAGAGGTATTTTCCAATGCTTTCGATCGGCGATCTTTCCCGGCGTACCGGCGTCAAAATCCCGACCATCCGCTATTACGAACAAATGGGGCTGATTGACGAACCGGAGCGATCGTCCGGCAATCAGAGACGCTATTCGAACGAGCAGCTTGAACGGCTCTCGTTCATCAAACATGCCCGCGACCTGGGCCTTTCCATCAAGGCGGTGCGTGAATTGGCCGAACTGAGCGCACATCCCGAACAGCCCTGCCGGGACGCCCATCGGATCGCGACGGAACATCTGGCGTCGGTGCGCGCCCGGATTGCAAAGTTGAAACGGCTTGAGAAGGAGTTGAAACGCATCGAATCCGGATGCGCTGACGGTCATGTTGACGATTGTCATGTGATTCAGGCCCTGTCCGATCATTCTCTTTGCGGCACCGAGCACTAAAGTAATTTCACTCAAGACCTTGTTGGATCGAATTTCATGAAATTTGACGTTGTGCTCATCGGCGGCGGCATCATGGGCAGCGCGGCGGCCTACTTTCTGGCGGCGAGCGGCAAGGCCGGCAATGTTGCCGTCATCGAACCGGACCCGACCTATGCCAGGGCCGCGACACCAGCGGGTGCCGGCGGCGTGCGGCGTCTCATGTGCCGTCCGGAAAACATCCGCATGTCCCAATTCAGCCTGGATTTCTATGCCGGATTCCAGGAGACCATGGCAACGGTGGACAACCCAGCCGACATCAAGTTTCGCCGCCAGGGGTATCTGTTCCTGACCAACAAGAAAGGCGTTGCCGCTCTGACAGACAATTTTGCCACGCAAACAATCGAAGGTGTGCCTGCCGAACTGCTCGACGTTGCCGGCCTGCAGGCGCGCTTCCCGTCAGTCGGGGTCTCGGATGTTGCGCTTGCCTGTCATTCCGCTGAGGATGGCTGGATCGATCCCTACAGCGCCCTGATCGGTTTCCGGAAGAAAGCCGAGAGCCTGGGCGTGCGCTATTTGAAGGACCGGGTTGCCGGTCTGGAAGCCTCAGGCAGCAGCGTTGACCGTGTCTTGCTGGCCTCGGGCGAAACAATCGCCGCTGAGGCGGTTGTCAATGTGGCCGGCGCCTGGGCCGGGCAGATCGCGGCGATGACTGGCGCCGGTCTGCCGGTCGAGCCCATGTGCCGGGTCCAGCATTTCTGGCGCTGCGCTCACGAGATCGAGCCCCTGCCCCTGATCAAGGACGACAGCGGTGCTTTCTTCAGGCCCGAAGGCGGCGGTTTCGCCGGCGGGCGGCCAAGCTTGGACATTGAGCCCGGTTTTGTCTGGGACATCGATCGCGGCTATTTCGCCAACTATTTCGAGGATACGGTCTGGGAACTGGTGGCCAACATTGTACCCAAGTTCGAAACCCTCAAACTTGAACGAAATTGGGGCGGGCACTACGCGCAGAACATGTTCGACGGCAACATGATCATTGGCCGGTATTCCAGGGGCCATGACAACCTCTATACAGCCTGCGGCTTTTCCGGACACGGGATCATGCATGCCCCTGCCGTAGGCCGCGCCCTGTCGGAGCTCGTGTTGCATGGCGACTACCGGACCCTCGACCTGAGTGCCATGGGTTTCCAGCGCGTCGTGGACGACAGGCCCTACGGGGAAATCGGCATCCGGTGATGAAAGACGGCGTCAAAGACCTCACCTCAGCGCTGCGGCCATGTTGCCACCATCGACTGTTTCAATATGGCCGGTGGTCTTGCGTGCCAGGGCCAGCGACACAAAAGCCCGGGCAACATCGTCGGCGGTAACCTCTTGGCCCAGCAGGTTGCCGCCCAGATAGTCGGTTTCCGATACACCCCGTGCGGACGCGCGCTCGGCGATCATGGCGTCAGTCAAAAGGCCTGAGCGGATGCGGTCGGCGTTGACACCGCATGCCCGGATGCCGTCGGCGGCATGATCGAGCGCATATTGGCGCACAAGGAACATGAGGGCCGCCTTGGGCAGGCCGTAGGGCCCGAAATCAAGGCCTGGATTGACCGCCTGTTTCGAGACATTGAACAACAAGGTGCCGCCGGTGCCCTGTGCCTTCATGATCCGGATGGCTGCCTGGGCGACATTCTGATGAGCAAAGAAGTTAAGCTCAAAACTCTGACGAAGGATCTCATCGGACACCTCACCGATCTTGCCCTGCCAGGCAGCACCGGCGTTCGAGACCACGATGTCGATACCGCCGAAGGTTTCACAAATCCTGCCGAAAGCGCTGTCAACGCTTTGCCGGTCCGTCACGTCGCAAACCAGTCCTAGGCCGCCGAGGTTTGAGGCGATCATGCTCGCGGCATCGCCGTCCAGGTCGAGCACCACGACATCGGCACCTTGCGCTTTCAGGGCAGCGGCGGTTGCCGCTCCAATGGTTCCGGCCCCGCCCGTGACCACGGCCACATGGCGTGAAAGCGGTGGTTCCGCGCCCTGGCCGAGCTTGGCCTGTTCCAGACTCCAGTGTTCCATTTCGAACAATTCATCTTCAGGCAGGGACTCGAAAGTTCCCAGAACCTCGGCGTCCAACGTGACCCGAATTGCGTTTTCGGCAATATCGGCAGCGACGCCTGCATCACGCGCCGACTTCCCCAGCCCGAACATGCCGATGCCTGGGACAAGCACCACCCGTGGCATCGAATCGAGCTTGGTCTTGGGCGTCCGGCTCCGGGGATTGTGGGTATCGAAATAGGCCCGGTAGTCTGCAACAAATCCGGAGACGGCGTCGCGCGTCACTTCGGCAAAACGATCGAGATCTCCGGTAACCGGCGCCGGCAGCAGCAGCGGCACATTCTTTGTGCGGATGATGTGATCGGGTGTCACGACGCCGCGCTGACTGTAATCGGCCAGATCCGCGCCGTTGACGTAAGCCAGTATTCTCTCGTCGGACCGGAACGTCATGACCAGCCGCTTGGGCTCGGCGTCCCGATTGTCGGCAGGTTCGGCGCAGGCCCCGCGGATGATCGGTGCGATGTCACGAACTGACGCAAGGTCGTCAGGCAGTGGACCGGCCCCGGGCCAAATGTTCTTTCCCGACGGTAGTTGGGCTTCCGCCAGGCTGACCATCTCAATCATGAATTCGTAAGATTCGCGGGCGGTTTCCGCGAAAGTGAAAATGCCATGCTTGTGAAGGATCAGACCGTTCACGCCAGGTTCTGCATCGTAGGTTTCGGCTGCGAGCCTGGCCAGATCAAAGCCCGGCATGACATACGGCACGACACCCATGCGATTGCCGTAAAGCGCCCGGGCCCGGGCTTCGCCGTCGGGCTGATCGATCACGCTCAGCACCGCCGTTGAGTGGGTGTGATCGACAAACTTGTGCGGCAGGAAGGCATGCAGCAGGGTCTCGACCGACGGATTGGGGGATGCACTGTCGAGCAGATTGAGACGTTGGAAATTGACCATGTCCTCATCCGACATGCCATCCAGACTCCGCGCCTTGCGCAAAGGGTCGAGCTTTACGGCGGGCAATCCGGCAGGTTCGATGGCGCCCATGTCCCAGCCGGACCCCTTGACGCACAACACATCGTGCACGTCGCCCAGAATGTCGCGTTGGCGGGTCTTGACCGAGGTGTTGCCGCCGCCATGCAGGACGAGCAAGGGGTCGCGCCCGAGCAGACGTGTGGTGTAGACCCTGAGTGCCAGGTCTTCCGCAACCGCCTGTTCGCGGTAAAGGGCAACCATCTCACGGGCGGTTTCATCGGACCACTGGCTTTGCATCGGTGTCTGCTCCGTAAAGAGTATCGATCCTACCCCTAACGCAGCGCCGGGACCACGAATTCGGTGATGACCCTGACGGGTATTTCCCACGCATCCGGCTTGTTGTAGTTGCCGGCAAACACAACCACGATCAGCTGCCCGGACGGACTGACGGTGAGCCGCTGACCGCCGTTGCCAAACCCTGCCACCCAGTTCGGCGGCGACCCGTCCGGAGAGAGCCACCAGAAGAGTCCGTAGCGCAAGCCGCTGTGCAGGTTTGCGTGCGGCGTGAACGATACTGTGAGCCAGTCAGCCGGGACGACCTGGTTACCCTGCCACACACCATTATCGAGAATCAGGCGGCCGATCTTGGCCAGGTCGTGGATGTTGAGTCTGAGGCCAGAGGCCACCAACGGCACGCCATCACGGCCTTTGACCCACTCAAAATTACCAATGCCTAAGGGCTCAAACAGTTTTTGCCTGGCGTAGTCATCGACCGGCATGCCCGTTCCCTTGGCGATCAGATGACCGATGATCGCCGTCGCGCCTCCATTGTAGTTCCACCAGTCACCGGGTTTCGTAACCATGGGACGGTCCAGCACAAACCGGTAGCGGTCCTCGGCCATGTCCATGGCTATTTCGCTGTTCTGCAGATCGGTATAGGGCAGGTCTTCGTTCCACTCGGTGCCCATCTTCATGGACAGTACATTGCGAATCGAAATCTTCTGCCTGTCCGGCTGGGCCGCCAGATCGGGGTATTCAGGAAACTGAGAGACGAGGGTTTCGTCGAGACCCGGCACCAATCCTTCCGCCAATGCAATGCCGTAAAGCAGACCGGTGACACTCTTGGTTACTGACCGCAGATCGTGAAGGCTGGCCGAATCGGTCAGCCGTTCACCGAGTGGTATACCCCGGCACTCATCGACACCAGGATAGTGCCTCTGGGCGAGAGTCTTACCCTTGTGAATGACGAGCACGCTATGCAACCCGGACAGTTTGCCGGCCGCGAAAGCATCATCAAGTTCATTTTCCACGTGACCAACCTTTGCAGGGTTCTGAAGCGACAGGAATTGAGTACATGCCAAGAGAGCAGAACATAAGCAACTTTCATTGATTATTATCTTGGATTTAGCGGCAACTTCGTGATTTGCGCGCGCAAACTGACGCCACCGCACAGTATTTTCAGCCAGGCACGACTGCGTTGCACACGGCGTCGGTCATGAGGGCCGTTGTTGCGTTTCCTCCAAGGTCCGGCGTCAACGTTCCAGCGCGCAGCACCGCTTCGACGGCAGCCTCGATATTGCGTGCAACATCGGGCCGGGCAAAGGCATGCTCGCACATCATGGCGACGGAGAGAATAGTCCCGACAGGGTTTGCAATTCCTTTACCGGAGATATCCGGCGCGCTGCCGTGGGTCGGTTCGTATATGCCCGCCTTGATGCGGGCGCCTTTACGGGTCGCGCACGGCAATGTCGCTGATGGCAGCATGCCCAGAGATCCGGCAACCGTGGCGATCATGTCGGACATCAGGTCGCCAAACAGATTGTCGGCAAGAAGAACGTCGAACTCGCGCGGCGCCTTGCTCACGGCATAAAGTGCATAGTCCATCAACAAATGCGTTAGCTCGACGTCGGGATATTCCTCCGCGCCGATACGGGACACGGTTTCCCGCCAAAGCTTGCCGGTTTCCATGACGTTCGATTTGTCGAGAGATGCCACGTGGTTTCGGCGGACCCGGGCCGCTTCAAAGGCGCACCGCGCGATGCGCTCGACCTCGCTGGTCCGGTATTCGCTGATCTCAAATGCGCGTACTTCATTGTCGGCAATGATCTCCGACCCACGCGGTTCGCCGTAGTAGATGCCACCAGAATTTTCGCGGATGACAAGGAGATCCGCGCCTTCGACGATCTCAGGCCGGTAAGGTGTTCGGTGCAGCAACGGGGTCCATGAACGAGCTGGACGCAAGGCATTGTAAACATCGAGCTCCACACGCAGCCGTGTCAATCCGTCCTGCTGGGTAACCGGACCGTCCACCCGGATATTGTCCCACTCGGGGCCGCCAACCGCGCCCACCAGAATGGCGTCGGCCCGGAGCGACTTGTCTCTTACCTCATCGGTACAGAATGATCCATGGACATTCCAGGATGCTCCACCAAGCAGATCTTCCTCGATCTCGACGACGAAGCCGGATTGTTTCGCCACATGGCGCAGAACCTGAAGGCCCGACGCGACCACTTCCGGCCCAATATGATCGCCGCCGAGGGCGAGCACCTGAAAGGATTCCATTGCTCCGTACTCCTAAACCGCCATGCCCTGGGACAACACCATGGGCGGGCCATCATACCCTAGGTCTTTCTGCAGGAGACGAAGAGAAGAGTGGAACTCCTCAAGATTGACAGAACTCGTCAATACCGAGCGCGCCGGCTCCTCAGGCGAAAATTCGGTTCTGCCGTGGAGCACACGCTGATTGTCGAAAAGGAGCCCCTCGCCGGCTTTCAGGGGGAACGTCACGCGCAAGTCCGGGTCGTAGAGAATATGAAAAATCCGGCGTAGCGCCCGATAGGCCGGTTCGACCAGTTCGGGCGACATATCCAGCGGCGCAATCTGGCGTTCGTTGAGGCGGACCCCGGACACATCCCCGTCGTGATCCAGTTTGATAACCGGAATCCGCGCTGCATACCACCGGGGTTTGCCGCCACTGTTCCGGGCGGCGTCATATCTTTGTGCCGTAATCGGAAGGCGAGCGAGAAGATCGACATCTTCGGGCCATGTTTCACGCAACCGCCGCACTGCTTCAAAGCCATCGACAAGAGTCGAGTCGCCGCCCTCGGAACTCGGTCTAAGGACCTGAAACACCGTGATTCCGATCGTCGACAGACGGTATGTTTCGTCAACGTGGGGGTCCAAGGCGGACGTTATGTCGCCCACATTGTCGACCGATGCCTTCTTTGAAAGCGTGTAGGTCCCATAGTGCGTCTGGCGCTGCGGACCGACAGCTTCGATCAACCGCTGTGACTGCCCCGGTTCGGTGGGCACGTTGACGACCTTGCAGAACCCGTAGTCGCGAACGGCCTCCAACATCGTCAGCCGTTTTTGCGGATCTTCTTCAACCTCCGAGAAGTCTGCAAGCGGTGGATCTTCGACGATACGTCCATCCCACAAAACCGGGCGATGCTTGCGGGTGGCACGTTCACGATCCGAATAACAGTGATCGCGCAGCCACCGGGCCGAGTAAACCGATCGATGATCGTCCGGCGACCACGTCACCGTAATCTCGTTGTCCGAGCGTTCAATCGAACTCGGAGAAATGTCTTCCGGGATGTGGTGCAGCCGGATGCCCCGGACGGCGTTCATTGGCGTACCGCAGGAATTGCAGTGACACTGATGGCGTAGCCATGTCGGATGATACTGACTCCGATGGCCATCTCCCCACTCAACCGTCACCTCCCGCCCCTCAATCCCGGCGAGGCTGATCGCGTAACGCGGTTTCTTCGCACCTGCACGTGTGCTCATGGTCCAAATCTCCTGTCGCGCCATTCGGTTCTGCAGAAAACTTTACAATCTAGCGTGTCAGAAAAAACTCAACATGAATTCGATATCTGACACATGAACTCCGCTCAATTGTAGTGAAAATCGTGGCTCCTGATCCAGAGGACCTACCCTGGTCCGGCGTTCGCACATTATCAGGGGCACAGGCTGTGTTTTTCCGGGACAACCGGCTGTCAGCGTGCATAATCCCCAACATCGCATTCATGTCATACACAAGGAAACAGACCCCATGGGCGGACATGTTTACTGGATTCTGGAGCTCTCCATCAGGGACGGCCAGATGGACGCTTTCAAATCCCTGATGGAGGAAATGGTGACCGCCACCAAGGCCGATGAGCCGGGAGCCCTGAATTACGAATGGTCGCTCGACGAGGAAGGCTCGTCCTGTCACATCTACGAACGCTACGACAGTTCCGCGTCGACCATGGTGCATCTGGGCAATTTCGTCACCAAGTTCGCTGACCGGTTCATGGTCTGTGTCCAGCCGACAAAATTCACGATCTATGGCTCACCGGATGAAGCGGTCAAAAAAGCTCTTGGACCCTTCGGCGGACGGTACATGGATGATTTTGGCGGCTTTCACAGACAATAGACTTGCGGCCCTGGGTGCCAATTCGGCCTGTATCAGGCGTTCCTTAATAACGCCTCTTTAGTCTTTGACGGTCACATTGAGCCTCAACCACCCGCAATCATCGATGTCGAAGGCGTTGCGAGTGGCAAGCAGCAAACGGAACTGAGTCAGCTTGACAATGCGCTATTGGAAAATGAACCGGCAAAACACACTGGCTGTGGTGTTGTCGACCGGGCTTCTTGTTACTGCTGCATTCGAAGCGCACGCTGACAAGCCGTCGACCCAAACCAATTGCACGGCGGCGTGGAAGTCCTACAAGTGGTCGAGATCGAAGTTTGCGGCAGCTTCACGAAGATACTGGAACCTTATTTCTGACAAGCGGAAAAAACGAAGCGCCAAAATCCGAAAAAAACTGCGCATCGATGTGGACGATTATGTTCTCAAGCATCCACCGGAATATGCCGGCCGGTCGAGGCCTAAGTGTCCTGATCCAAAGGCCAAACCATCAAACGGGCAGAAAAAGATAAAACGAAAACCGATCCCCGTTGAGGCCGACTTCCTGCGTGCCGCAAAGAGGCTTTATGGCTTCGAACCGCAGCGGGTCAGCGAGCGCACTTTTCTGCGGCGGTATGCCAGAGAGGCGTTGAAAGCCGGCTTCACGTCCCAGCAAGTCGTCGGGATCTATGCTCTCGAGACCGGCGGGCTTGGCCCCTACAACCGTCAATCGGGCATATTCAACATCACCAACGAATGCAAGCGCATCCCGCCCAAAGGCAGAGCGGCCTCGACGGCCATCGGATATGCGCAACTCATCGCGCCAAACTCCGCAGTGGTCGCTGACCAAAAAGGCGAGGTTTTTGCTAGGCAGTTGGAAAAACGCGCTGCCCGTTTGGGAGGCAAAAAGGCTGTTCGCCTGCGGGCAAAGGCTAAAATTCTGCGCCGGATGATGCGCGACATTCGTGCCGCCATCGACAAGAGCACGAACAAGATCCTCTGGTCTCAGTATGTGGCGTATTCAAAAACGCAAAAAGGATCGGCTGTGCACGCGCTCAATCTTGACGGCGATATCGGCCCGATGCTGCAGGTCCAGAAGCTCCTCAAGATCAAGAGTGTCGCCGAACGCAAGGGACATGAGAATGCCAGTGCGGCGAAACTCGAACTCATGAACCTCATCGGCTACGGCCGTGGGCTGGAAATGCTGCGGCGACCTGCTCGCAATGTGCCGACAGCAAATTTCATGTCCCCCGGTGGTTATCAGCGCAACCCGGTCGTAAAAAACAAGACATCATCCTCTCTCCTGCAGAGCCTCGACACCATTATCCAGCGCAATCTCAAGAGATGCGGTTCAGTTACTTTCCTGCGTGTTTTTGCGGATGTAAAAGCGGGAAGGTAACGGCGGGGTTTTGTCGTGTGGAGAACGGGGGCCTTTCGAAGAACAGGCCGGAACCGCCTATGCCCGGGCTTGCCTGAAATCAACCGACGCATGGGCAAAGACCGCCGCGAGCACAATGGCGCCTCCCACAAGACTGGCGAGCGGCGGCAGTTCTGCCAGGATGATCCAGGCAAAAACTGGCGCCAGAGGTGTTTCGGCCGATCCAAGCAGCCCTGATTCCGCCGCTGGAATAAGCTTTGCACCTTCTGTCAACAGTACAAGGGCGACCGCGAACGCCACGCCGAAGGCAACCAGGAGAAGTGCATCGTGGGCGGTGACCGCCAGGGGGTCGACAACAAACCAGCCGAGGACAAACAACTGAAGCGCGGAAGCCGCGCCGGCAAGCACTGCGGGTGTGTTGCGGAATGTGCGTATCATCACCATGTACAGCGCCATGCCCAGTGTCATCAGAAGGGCCAGGCCATCGCCGAACAAATTGGCCGAACCGACACCGCCCGACACCATCACCGCCACACCGACCAGCGAAGCCACAGCGGCGACAAGCGTCACCGGCCGTATGGCCTGGCCGCGCATGCCCCACTCCATCGCAGCGGCGATAAACGGGACGGTCGCGTAAATCACGGTGACATTGGCCACATAGGTATTCTTGAACGCGGATATGAAGGCCAGGCTCGACAAACTTCCGACCGTTGCCAGAAGCCATCCCCGCCAGCCCAAGCCTGATAATGCACCCAGGGACCAGCTTCCGTGACGCCACTGGATGTAGACCGTCATGACGATGGCCCCGAACAGGCCACGCCAGCAGGCGATCGTCCAGGCATCGCTTTCGATCAGTTTGGTAAAAACACCGGCCAGAGAGAAGACAACGGCAGAAGCGATCACCAACGCTGTTCCGAGCAACTTCGCGTGCCGTTCCTGGGGTTGGGTTGTCATTGACTGCCAAAGTTGTTGGGTGCCGTAACAGCCACAGTAAGGGAGCAGGAAACCAGATTCTGTCAGCAGTGTGTCACCGGCCGCTAACAAGCAATCTCGATTGGCGGTCAAGGTCGTGCAGCTCACCTCCAACATGGCAGAAATGCTCTAGAGACCGCAGCGCAACTGCGTCAGCACAGTTCTCCCGAAAAAGTTCTTGTTGTACGCTTGTTCAACAATGGATAAGATGAATTATGGAATTTGGCCAATAAGTTCCATCAACATACGCAAAATTGGGAGAGGTTCGAATGCCGAATAGTTCTGATAATTATCTGTTTGAGCAACTTGTTTCCGATGCACAGCAGGGCCGGATCAGCCGCCGCAGGTTTATGGAATATGTTCTTGCGACCGGCGTCACCGTGCCCGTAGCGACAAGCCTGTGGTCCGATCATGTTGCCGCCGCCGCGCCAAAGAAGGGTGGCACATTCAGAGTTGGTCTGCATGACGGCAACACGTCCGACAGCCTGGATCCGGCGACGACGGAAAGTGTTTACATGATCCAGATGAACCATGCGATCCGCAGTTACCTGACAGAAATCACGGAGAAGAACACTCTCGGACCCGATGCCGCGACGTCGTGGGAAGCCTCCGACGATGCATCTGAATGGACGTTCAAACTTGCCAAGGGCATCGAATTTCATAACGGCAAATCATTCACCGCAAAGGATGCCGTCGCTTCGCTCAACTATCACCGTGGCGACGACTCAAAATCCGCGGCCAAGTCGCTCCTGGCAGACGTCAAGGATATCAAAGCGGACGGCGACGACACGGTCATCATCAAGATGGCCGGCGGCAACGCAGACCTGCCTTACCTGTTGTCCGACTATCACCTCGTCATGATGCCTTCTGACGGCGAAGGCAAAGTCGACATCTCCGGGGTTGGGACCGGCCCCTACAAGATCGACAAACACGACGCCGGTGTCTCGTCGACGATGTCGCGCCATGCAAACTATCACCGTTCCGGCCTGGCGCATTTCGACGGGCTTAAATTTCTGGTTCTGAACGACATCAACGCCCGTCAGACCGCCCTGACGACCGGTGAAGTCGACGCGGTCAGTGAAATTGACGTCAAGACGGCACATCTGCTCGGCCGCCATCCCCAGATTGAACTGGACGAAGTTGCCAGCGGATATCACATCACAATTCCGATGTTCACCGATGTGGCGCCGTTCGACAATCTCGACGTCCGGCTGGCGTTGAAATACGCGATTGACCGCCAGGAACTCGTCGACAAGGTCCTGCTCAAGCACGGCAGCCTTGGCAACGATCATCCGATAGCACCGTCCCTGCCGTTCTGGGCCGACCTGCCACAGCGCGAGCATGACATCGACAAAGCAAAGTTCCACCTCAAGAAAGCCGGTGCCGAAGGGCTCAAGGTATCTCTGTCGACATCCGAGGCGGCGTTCGGCGGTGCCACGGACATGGCGCTTCTTTTCCAGGCAAGTGCGGCAAAAGCCGGCATCACCATCGACGTCAAGCGCGAACCAAGCGACGGCTACTGGTCGAATGTGTGGTTGAAGAAACCCTTCACTGTGGTCGCCTGGGGCGCACGACCAACACCAGACGTGATGTTCTCGCTGGCCTACAAGGACGATGCCGACTGGAACGAAAGCCACTGGAAAGATCCGACCTTCAACAAGATCCTGCGTGAAGCAAAATCGGAACTGAACCTCGAACGACGTGCAGAGATGTACAAGCAAATGCAGTTGCTGTGCCGTGACGAAGGGGGGACGATCGTGCCCATGTTCCGCAATTACGTCTATGGACGACGCAAGAACGTGCGCCACGGCCCTGACCTGGCCGGCAACTGGGCACTCGATGGTGCCCGCGCTTATCAACGCTGGTGGTTTGACTCCTGACTATCGAAGCGGTCGCTCTTGCCAATTTCGGCAGGAACGGCCGCCCCTCACCCGCGAAATGAATTTGGCGTCAAAAGAGCGAAACACTAACCACCGGCCCGAACAGCGAGGCCCATCACGTTGGCAACAATGCGGGCAGCGGTCAGTGCGCCGATCTGGTCGACATCCATGTCGGGCACATATTCGACGATGTCGAAGGCGGACATGTTTCCCTTGTCCGCAACGCCGTGAATCAGATCAAGCGTCTGCCAGTAGGTCAGGCCGCCCGGGGCACGGCCGATGACGCCCGGGATCACCGATGGGTCGAGGCCATCGCAGTCCAGGGCAATGATCACGTTCGCGCCCTGCGGGATCAGGTCTAGCACCGGATCGACACCTGATTTGTGAACGTCCCTTGCGGATATGAACTTGACGCCCCATGCCTCTGCATCCCGCACATCTTCCGGACGGGCAGAGCCCAGGCCGCGTTGCCCGACCTGAATGATGTTTTCGATATGCGGCATTTCCGATGCCCGGCGCATGGTCGACGACAGTCCCCAATGTTCACCACCCACCTCCTCGCGCCAGTCGATATGAGCATCAATCTGCAGGATCGTGAACCGGCCGCGCCCCTCGAATGCCTGGATCATGGGAATCGGGATTGAATCGTCGCCACCCAGAACGATGGGTACGGCTCCCTTGTCCACAATCTTTGCGACGCTCGAGCGTATAAGGTCCCGATTGGCCTCCGGATCGTTTTCGTCAAAGCCCAGATTGCCGCAATCCACGGCTCCGGCCGCGCCATCGGGCAGTAACGCGCCACCAAGATCGAAATCAAAATGTCCCACATTGGGCGCATAGTGGCCGATTGAGGCCCTGATGGCGTCCGGTGCCTCTGAACAGTAGGGTCCGACGGATGCATATGGTGTCGCGCACGGCACGCCCAGAATTGCGGCCTTTGCGTCAAGATCACCGAGATCCGGGCAGGACGGAATACCCAGAAACGTCTCCACACCCTGCGCCCCAAACATCATGCCAATGTTTCGTTTTTCCGACATGTCGTCCCCTCAAATGATTTGTGTGCGCTCAGTCTATTGGTATTGAGAAATCAAACGCAACCGAATGACACGAAACAATTCCCTTCACCGCAAAAAAGAAGCACTATCAACCCCAAGACAGCGGCCCGAGCTGTCTATCCGAGGGAAAGGTTGCAAGATATGATCTCAAATATCCTGATCGCCGTGGACGGCTCCAAACATTCGATGAAAGGCATCGACGTCGGATCGCAGATTGCCGCCGGTGTCAATGCGAAGCTTGTTCTGCTGCATGTGATCAAGGAAGAAAAGATTCCTGAAGCCATGCGCGAGTTTGCCAAGGCGGAGCATCTCGAACTGATGGATATTGATATCCGCAAGCGGGGCGCGCAGCATATGCTGGCCAAGGCCGTCGATAAGGTGCGGGCCAATGGTGTCAACGATGTGGATATCGAAGTCGAAGAGGGCCCAATCGCCCGCATGATCGTCCGTCGCGCCGAGCAGAATGGCGCGGACCTGATCGTAGTCGGTTCTCGCGGCATGGGCGACATTGAGGGCCTGTTGCGCGGCGGTGTCTCCCATCGGGTCGAGACGCTCGCCAAGTGCCCTGTACTGGTGGTCAAATAATCTCTTCCGGCACGTGGGAAGGCCCTTCAAAGGGTTCGGCTTCACGTTGACGCAACGCCGGCATTGCCTCACGATGGGCCCATGCGATTCAAAGACATAACCCCATTGGCAGGGACCTGATGGACGCTACCCAGGTCAAGGCCCTGACCAAAGAGCTCGGTGCCGATCTCGTCGGTATTGCGTCGGCAGCGACACTCAATGCGTTTCCGCCGGACCCTCGCTGGCCGCAGACACCGGATCGGGTTTCGCCGCATTGCAAGAGCGTCATCGTCATTGTCAGCCGGATTCCCGTGGCAGCCTTCCGGGCCAAATCGAACATTCCCGTGCAGTATCTTGACATGCTTGTGCTCAGGCGCATGGACCGGATCGCCCATAAGCTTGCAGAGCATCTGGAACGGGAAGGACATCCAAGCTTTGTGACAGCGGCGCAGGAAACCGACTGGAACATGAAGAAGGCGAGTTACGGCCGGCTGTCGACCCGTCATATGGGAATCGAAGCGGGCCTCGGCACTTTCGGACTTGAGGTCAATATCCTGACGCCCGAGTTCGGGCCGCGTCTCTACCTGACCGGTGTTCTGACCGAGCTTGAACTTGAACCGGACGCACCGATGACCGAGCAGGTCTGTATCGGGGAATCCTGTTCGCGTTGTCTCTATGCCTGCCCCACCGATGCCGTTCTCCACTTCGGCATAGACAAGCGCAACTGCGCGGTCGAGGCCCAGGAATTCGGCTACATGACGGCGACCCAATTCTTCGACGGTTACATCGACGCTTCA
This sequence comes from Hyphomicrobiales bacterium, assembly GCA_021775835.1. Next base: position 26,213 of record JAJFHC010000303.1, read on the forward strand.
CCGGAAAAGAAGAAGGCGATGCTCAAGGCACGCGATGTTTTCGGCTTCTGGCAGGGCCTCCTGCGCGTGGTCGGCTCATTCGGCGACTGTCCCCGCTGTCTTGCCGTCTGTCCGGTCGGCAACGATTACCACGCTCATCTGGCCGACGTTCAGAAGAAAATCCCGGAAAAAACACCGGAGAAAGTGGCCAAGGCGAAAGCCTTCAAGCAGGCCCGGGCCGATGGCGATCCGGTCACCGGTCTCGACGACTGGAATATCCGGTGGGTCGGCACGGAGGGCTACCAGGGTATCGTCGCCCGGCAGTTACAGGACTTCAAGAAAGCGCAGGCCGAACGCACCAGATCGGACGAAGGCAAGGAAGACTAGAGTTATGGTTGCAATCTATCAGGCAAGGTTGAGTGCCAGTGATATCAAGGAAAAAGCCCGTGCGCTTGGTGTCGACCTGGTCGGCATTGCCGACGGCCAGACCATGAACGACAATCCGCCCGACCCCAAACGCCCCAAACGTCCAAGCGACATTACCGACCATGATGCCGACCGGGTGATTGTACTTGCCAAGCGGGTATCGGCCGGCACAACCCGGATTGCGGCCTGGAACGAACGGCACAAGTATTACAACGACGAGCTTTCCGTGACCTCCCTTGAGGAGGCAGCACTGGAACTGGTGCTCTGGCTGGAAGACAACGGCTACCCTGCCCTGATCGTGCCGCCGTCACACGTTGACCCGATGCGCTACATGGATGACCCGAGCGAACATATCGGGCCGATCCTCTCGCTGGACCACGCTGCCGTGGAAGCGGGTCTGGGAACGCTGGGTCTGAACGAGCAGTTGCTGACCCCCGAATTCGGACCACGCGTCGTGCTCACAGCCGTGCTGTCCTCGGTTCCGGTCGACTCCGACAACCGATTGGAAACCGGTTTGTGCCTGGGTCCCGAATGCGGTCGCTGCCTGCGCGCCTGCCCGGGCGATGTCATCGGCCACTGGGAGCGCGACTGGAAGGCCTGTGACCGATTCAGCTCACCGCACGGCTTCGCCCATCTCACCGAGTTTCTTGGCCAGGTCATCGACGAAGGCGATCCGGCCGAGCAGAAAAAAATGCTGCGTTCCGAGGACAGCTTCAACCTGTGGCAAAGCATCCTGAGGGGCGCAGGGGTCATGACCGGTTGCCGGCGCTGCCATGACGTCTGCCCGGTCGGGGCAGACTATGACGCCATGCTGAAGGATGCGCTTGATACGATTGCAGAAGATTCGCCGGACAAACACGAGCGCCTGCAATCGATGATCGAACAGGAAGCTTCAAGCGAAATGCCCGATGCCTTCAAACGACAGGAACGCTGGTTCGGTGCCCGGCCACCGTCAGATACCTGACACGGTCTCAAAAGCCATAGATGAGGAACCGACACAATGCTGGAACTGCCGAAGTCGCGCGAAGAGATCCAACAGCTTCAGCACGCCCTCAAGATTACCGCCGTCAAACGGGCCAAACTCTCTCCGTTTCATGCCAAGCGGCTGGCTCATGTGGATCCGGCCCGGGTCAATGACCCGGAAGAGTGGCGCAAGATTCCGATTCTGACCAAGGACGAGTTGCGCACCATTGCACCCGATCGTTTCTTTGACGATTTCTGCCTGGCACCGCGTCAGGATATCGCGGAACTGTGGCGTTCCGGCGGTTCGACCGGCACGCCGCTCTTCTACCCCCGAACCTTCGAAGACATGGAATGGGGCAGGCTTTCGTTTGCCAGAACATTTATCGCCGCAGGCGCGGATGCCGGTGACACGGCGCATGTGTCATTTCCCCTGGGCATTCATCCTGTGGGCCACGTCTACGCCCGCGCCGCCCAGCACATCGGCATCGGCGTCAATTGGGCGGGCTCCGGCGCCTCGACACCCTCGCAACTCCAGATCGACCTGATCGACAAACTGAAGCCGACCATATGGCTGGGCATGTCGAGCTACGGCATTCACCTGGCAAACATGGCGGAAGCACGGGGCGTAGACTTGGCGGACAATCCGGTCAAACTGGTAATGTGTTCAGCCGAGCCTTTGTCCCAGGCCAAGCGCGACAAGATAGGACGCATGTGGGGAGCCGATGTCCATGACAATTTCGGCATGACGGAAGCCGGCATGATGGGCAGTGAAAGCGAGGCGCGTGACGGCTTCCATATCTGGACCGACATGTATTTCATCGAAGTGCTCGACCTGGATACCGGCGAGCCCGTGGCTGAAGGCGAACAGGGCGGCCTCGTGGTCACGCCTTTGCGCACCAACAATGCAACCCCGTTCCTGCGCTGGAGCTCGGGCGACGTTGTCGTCTACAAGGAACACGGCGACACAACCGGCCCCCTCTCCGTCTTTCCGGTCGTCACACATGCCCACCGCACGGTCGGCTTTTTCAAAGTGCGCGGCGTCAACATCAACCACCAGGAATATGAAGACTTCATATTTGCCATGGCAGACGTGATCGACTTCAAGGCCGAACTGGCGACGCGCGATGCGCTCGAGAACCTGGTTGTATCGTGCGAAATTATAACCGGTGGCGATCCGGAGGCCGTCCGGGAACGAATCCTCCGCACGACACGCGAAACATTCGAGATCACTCCAGAGGTCATCGTGCTTGAGCGCGGGACGCTCGCTAAAGAGTTCGAAAGTGCGGTCAAGGCACCCCGGTTCGTTGACCGGCGCGAGTGATCAAGCCTCTAGAGGCGCCATAGATTGTGGTACGGGGCACAGCCGATCGTAGCCCCAACTGAAGGCAAAAGTGTAGATCACCACAATAAGAGTGACGGCAAAGTCCATGGCCAACGCCTGCAGGATGGACAGGCCGAGCCACCACGTGACGAGTGGCAGGGACGTCAGCACCAGCCCGCACTCAAAGCCTGCCGCGTGCAGGATTCGCCGTGCAAAGGAGCGCTCGGTAGGAACCCGGCCGGCGCGGGCATCCCAACGGTCGAAGAACCAGTTGTAGATCAGTCCGAACAGCATCGCCTTCAACGCCAGGAAGATGGCAAGGGCACCGACGTCGACAATCTGTTTTTCAAGGACAAGAGCGCCCAACGGGACCAGCATGCTAATCAGAAGCACTTCGAAAACAACTGTGTAGCGGACGCGATCGATTCCGCTGCGAATGATGATTGGATTTTGCATGGCCAGGGCCTCCTTGAGTCGATGGCCACAAACTATCGACTTTCCGCTTATTGGAAAGTTAGTTTCCATCTGATAATCAGATAGATGGGAGAACGCGGAAAATGCACAGTATCGATCAGCTCCAGGCCTTCATCTATGCCGCTGAAGAGGGCTCCTTCTCGGCCGCTGCACGGACTCTCGGCAAGGCTCAATCGGCGGTCAGTACCGCGGTCATCAATCTGGAGATCGACACCGGTGTTGAGCTGTTTGACCGCAGCGGGCGCAACCCTCAGTTAACTGAAGCCGGTAAAGTGCTCCTCGATCACGCCCGGTCGGTCCTGCAGAGCAACCGGGAATTCATGGCTCAGGCGACGTCGCTGAGCGAAGGCATCGAGACGCGGATCTGCATTGCCATCGAACAGGGTATCTTTGTGCCCTCGCTGCTGGAGATCCTCGACGAACTAGGCAACCTCTACCCGTTTGTTGAAGTTGACCTGCTTGAGCCCGGCACCAACGATGTGGCCGGCCTGTTGATACAAGGCCGCGCCGACATTGGCCTGATGATGGAACAGGAAGGCTATCCGCAAGGATTCTTCTTCCGGGGCGTCGGGCATTCACGGCTGATCCCGGCGTGCGGGCGGGACCATCCACTGGCAACGCTTCCCCAGGTCTCCCATGCGGATCTGCGACAGCACCGGCAGTTGATTGCCCGGAGCCGGTCGGTCGAGGATACCAGCCACCTGCGCGAGAGAAAGAGCGCCAAGGTCTGGTACAGCGAAAGTCCGTACGTGATTCTGGACCTGCTGACAGCGGGTATGGGCTGGGCGCTGCTGCCACAGACCGTTCTGGCGCGGCGTCTGGAACGCGGCGATCTGGTGCGCCTGCACTACAGTTTTCAGCAGACCGAAATTCTCCAGGGCGTCGATGTAGTCTGGACCGAGCACAGGGCATTAGGCAGCGTCGGACAATGGCTGCTGGGCAAGTTGTTATCCCTGACGCCTGAACTGTGGTCGGCACCGCAGCAAACGTAAGGGTGAGAATGTCGGACGCCAATCATTTTGACTGTGAATGAAAGCTGCTGCGACTGGATGCTCGACCTCTGCCGAGGTCAGGGATGACAAATCTGGCCGCTACATGGGTCACGCCCCGTCCCGCGTCACCCTTGCCGGAACGAAGCGAGGGCGAGGGTCCAATCACTCAAATTGCAAGCGGTAGCCAACGCAGCCGGATCCCTCCTCCCCTATCGCGACCAAACTGAGAAGGCAATCACCCCGCAGGCGCCAGCCGATGTTGCCACAGGTGCTGGTAGTGCGGGAGAAATGCCTCGTACATTTCCTGTACCCAGTCGGGCGTTATAGAGATGTCTGCAGGCCGGGTCTTCTGTGGCTTGAGGCCGTCCGACTTTTTCAGTGTGTCGTGCCATACACCTTGTTTATCGTACCAAAGGACTTCCTCGCGTCCGCCGGGTTCCCAACTCAACGCCTCGGGCATGTAGGTTATTCCCATGGCCTCGCAATAGGTTTCCACCACCCCATGGGGATCTTCCAGCAAGTCATCGCTGTCGATCACTGGTGGCGCCTTGCCGTCACGCTCGCACAATCGGTCAAACAGACGACGCTGGTCGTCAAAGCCGATCTCCTTGGTGACAAATTCCGACCAGTTGCGGTGGCATGACGACAGGACTTTTGCAGGATCGCGGATCAGGAAACTGTGGGAGAAATGTGAGAGGAACTCATCCGTCCAGAGATGATCGGTGAACTGCGGCATATCCTTTGAGAACACGGGCTTGGACTGGGCCGCGGATTTCAGAGCATCCAGAACACCGTCGTAAGTCAGGCCCGGCTTGCGTGGACTGTCTGGCTGGATCCGCGGCCACAGCGCGTCCTCGCCTTCGTACCAGGCTTCACCGAATGGCTCATGAAAACATGTCATGTCGCCGCGCATGCGCATCATCCATTCGAATGCGGTCGATGTGGAGCGGGGTGTGGCCCAGAGGACCAATATGTCATGCATAACGAGGCCCTAACTCTGCAATGTGGTGAGCAACCTGGGCTGTTTGCCGACCGGGGCCACACCGAGTGATTTGAAAACCCGCCAATACAACGCAAAATCGGACGACACGATGGGTTTGCCGATCATCGACTCCAGACCTTTCGCCACACTGACGGTACGTTCGGGGATGCCTTCCCGGTCACGCCAGTTCGGCATGCCTGTGACAACGATCGCGTCGGCCTGCGGCGCATTCTCCGCCACTCTTGTCATGGACCTCGCGGCAAGATCGCCCGGGAAAATCCAGGTACATTCGTTGACCTCTCCCTGGGTGTCATAGAATCCCTGGTCGACGAAGTTGCCGTAGTAGACCACGTCGAAACCCGCCTGCCTGAGAAAACGGACAATACCTTCGCGCCAGTCCCGCCAGAAATAGACCGCATTGACCGCGATACGTTCGGCATTGAGTTCCCGCAAACCTTCGACCAGACACATGCCTGCCATGTGAAACGGGGTCTGGTAGGTATCGCCCATCCGATCGCAGAAGGCCCTTATTTCGTCGGGCGTCTTACCGCCGGCGTGCGACCAGTTCGTGCCGACCTGTCCGACAACATCGGCGCCGGCATTGGCCATGCATTGCACGACTTCCTCGAGCAGGTGAAAATTATCGGTGCGCTGTTTCAACTCGTGGGCATAGACCGGCATATGGAGCAACCGTCCGTGAGCCCCGACACTTCGCGGCGCGATACGAACGAAATCCGAGGGTGCCGCATCGAAGTCGTGCGGCGGTGCGGTAAAGCCAACCTGGTGGGGGAAGATCTTCTTTGCCGGATCGAACCATCTCTCGGGTTTCATTATCGTCTCCCCTTATCGATCAACTCTGCAGCGCCGCATTATTCGGGCGACGCACCTATGTCGAGGACGAACAGTCTAACATTCGTCCTTGCAGGCCATAATTGCTTTTTTCAGGAGGCAGACCATATCAATATTGGTATGGGATATCGGTGTCGCCGCTACGTGGGAGTTGACGTCACGGCAGCGCGCGCCCTGCGTCCTCACGCGTCCGCAGGATGAGAAACGCCGCCATGGCGATCCCTGCCGATGCGGCACTGGTCAAGGTCGCTTGAAGGCCCAGAACGTCGACCAGGGCACCGAGGCCGATGGCCCCAAGGGCCGCGCCGCCGATACCGACGACGGTCCATAAACTCATGACACGGCCCCGGAAGCCGTCCTCCAGGGACAGTTGAACCGTGGACTGATATCCGATCCCGACCATGGCGCCGGTGAACCCCATGCCGCAAACCGAAATCAAGGCGAGCGGCCAGTAACCGACAAGGCCCAGAAGAGCGACAAGCGCAAAGCCTGCAAAAGCAGCAATGGTTGACACAGGCGGCAGCTCCCCTGCCCCGGCCGTGTGGCGATACGCCATGAGGACGGACGATGCCAGGGCGCCGGCACCGGCTGCGGCCAGGATCTGACCGAGACCTTCAGCGCCGCGCTGATAAACGCCGTCGGCGATCGCCGGCAGAATTTCCAGGGTCCCGCGAACGATGAACGAGAACAAACCGTTGAGGATCATGGCGTGGAGGATGACAGTCTGACCCGCAACGTAGCGGGCACCGGCCGCAAGCTGGCCAAAAAACGTGCCGCCTTTTTGGGCCGAGGCATCACGTGGACGCAATTGCACAAAACCAAGGGCCCCCAACAAAGGCAGAAAGCACACGACATTTACCAGCAGCGCCCAGGACACACCAAAGCCCGAAATCAGTAACCCACCGACGGCTGGTCCCATCAATCGCGCGAAGTTGAAGTTGATCGAAACCAGGGCCACTGCATTGGCCAACGCTTCCCGCGGCACCAGACGCGGCAACATGGCCATCCGAATCGGGTGATGGGCACTGGTGATGACACCGGTCGCTACCGCCGTTGCAGCCAGGGTCCAGATGGTCAAGAAACCAGTCAGAAAGAGCGCCAAAAGTGCTACCGCCGTCAGGGCCAACAGGGACTGTGTGACCAGGGCGGCGCGACGGATATCGACCCGGTCGGCAACAACCCCGAACAAGGGCCCGGATATCATGGTCGGGGCGAACATCAGAAAAGCGATAAGGCCGACCCAGGACGCCTGCCCGGTCAGATCCCAGCCCAACCAGCCAACGACCACGCGCTGAATCCACAGGCCGTTCAACGCGAAAAAATTGCCGAAAATGTAGATTCGGAGATCTCTGGCTCTTAGCGCCGGGAATCTCATGGCGGGATATAGGCTTTCCTGGGGAATGGATCAGTGGAAACCAATGTAGCGCGATGACCGCACGATGCCTATGGTCAAACCGGAAAAACGATATCCCCGTTCGGAACAGTTCGGACGCGAATGGCACCGATTCACGACCGGCACCGGAATACAATCCATGACGCCCCGCATAACTTTCGTTTCCCAAACAAGCGCAAGCGCGATCCAGGACCCATTTGCCGACGCCGCAGGACCGGCAAACGCGAGTGGACCCCGGCTCAAGTCAGAGGAACAAACGTTATCTGATCGAGGATGGGTTCACCCGTCCAGCCCCTCAAAAGAACACACAAGGATCTATAGACAGTCAGTTATAGACCGTCGCATCGTCGGTCGACTTGAGGGCTGCCAGACGGCGGGACAGGAAGGCCTGCTCGGCCTGGTTTTCCGTCAGTTCCATGGCCCTGCGATAGGCGATGGATGCTTCGGCGTTCTGGCCGGCACGCGCGAGAAACTCCGCACAGGCCGCATGGTAGGGTTGATAGGTATCGAGCCGGCCGTCACCGCCGGCTTCGCGCACCGCCGCCAACCCCGTCTGCCACCCCCGAGCATTGCCCAATGCGACGGCAGCGTTCAGTTGAACGACCGGTGTCGGCTGTAGTTGAAAGAGACTGGCATAAACGAGGCAGATTTCCTCCCAGTCCGTATCCCCATAGGAAGGCGCGGTGGCATGCAGGGCACTGATCGCCGCCTGCAACTGATAGGGCCCGATGCGCCCCGCGGCCAGTGTGGTGCGCAACAAACGGTCGCCCTCGTCGATCTTGCTGCGATTGTAGAGACGGCGATCCTGTTCCTCGAGGCTTACGAATGCGCCGTCCTGATCGGACCGCGCCAGCCTGCGTGCATCATGCAGCAACATCAGGGCAAGAAGACCGGCAGCTTCCGTCTCTTCGGGCAGAAGCTCAAACACAATTCGTGTGAGCCTGATGGCCTCAAGACAGAGATCGGTCCGTGCCGGGACTGTCCCGGAACTTGCCGCGTAGCCCTCATTGAAGATCAGGTAGAGCACAGACAGAACCGACGACAGACGGTCTCGCCAAAGCTCTGGTGGCGGCACCCTGTAGGGAATGCCGGCAGTGCGTATCTTGTTCTTGGCACGGACGATCCGTTGAGCCATGGTCGGTTCCGGCACCAGGAAACCGCGCGCAATTTCCGCCGTTCTCAGGCCGCCGACGGTGCGCAACGTCAGCGCCACACGAGCCTCGCTGGCCAGGGCCGGGTGACAGCAGGTGAATATCAGGCTGAGCCGTTCGTCGGGAATTGGCATGTTTGCCTCATCGGATCCACTTTCCGGATGGTCGTGTTCTTTGCCCTGTTGCTCAAGCTCGTGCAGGACAGTCAGCTGATCCCGCTTGGTTTCAAAGTTCCGGTCACGCCGGATGCGGTCGATCGCCTTGCGACGGGCCGCCTGCAACAACCAGGCATCGGGGCGATCCGGCGTTCCGCGTTCGGGCCACACGGTCAGGGCGGTGAGGCAGGCATCTTGCAGGGCGTCTTCGGCGAGTTGAAAATCGCGCACGAGACCAACAAGGCTCGCCAAGACACGGGCCCAGTGGTGTCGGACGACGGTCTCAACCGCCGTCCCCGCCTTGTCGGTCTGCGTTTGCGTTTTTGGTCTCCGTCGTCAGTCCCAGACCACCACCGGGCGCACTTCAATGGAGCCGTAGGCCGCCGTTGGTATGCGGGCGGCATAACCCAGTGCCTCATCGAGATCTTTGCATTCGAGCAGATAGTAACCGCCCAACTGTTCCTTTGTCTCTGCAAACGGGCCGTCGGTCGTGGCGGTTTCGCCACCTCGCACCCGCACCGTGGTCGCTGTTTCTACGTCTTGCAGAGCGTCGCCTGCAATGAAGGCGCCGTTGTCTTTCACATCCTGCGTGAAATCCATATAGCCTTTCATGATGGTCCCAAATTCCGGTGAATCCGGCGAGGGCTGTCCGGAGTCCTTGCCGTTGTAGATCAACAACATGTACTGCATTTCATCATCTCCTTTTGGTTGATTTGCTTGGTCTTCCTGGGTCACGCGGCCATCAGGGATTCGCCATAGGCCTTGTGCATTGCGGTGTAGAACGATTGCGAACGCAACCGTTCGCGCCACACGTTGAGTGCCGGATATTGTGCAAGATCGAGTTCAATGACTTCAGCGGGATCGATAATGGCGAGCAACGACATGTCGGCGATCGACAGCGCCTCGCCGGCCAAATGATTGTTGTCCTCCAGCTGCCGGTCGACGATAGGCAGGAACCGGTCCAGCATAGCCCGGCCGAAGTCGAGCGACCCCTGATCCACTTCCATGCCGAACCTGGGCGCGATGAAGAAGTTGGTGAAGACCCGACCCATGGCACCGCCCACATGGATTGTGGAAAAATCGCACCACTGATCCACATGTGCCTGCTCTTTGGCGCCGCTTGGATAAAGGCCGGCATCATGTTTCCGGCAGAGGTATCTGTTGATCGCGTCGCTTTCGAACAACACGAAACCATCGTCCTCGATCACGGGAACCTTTCCCGCCGGGTGCCGGGCCAGATGATCGGGTGACTTCAGGTCGCCGCCCGGCAGGTCAAGCCTTACATAGTCACAAGCGCAGCCGATTGCGTTGGCGCACAGCCGTACCTTGTTGGACGGCGTGGATAAGTCAAATCCGTAGAGCTTCATCATGAGAGTCGATTCCTCTGACGCGGTTAACCGGAAAGACGGTCGCCAAGCTTAACAGATTGCTCGGCCGTCAAGGATAAGACGAACAGCGAACCAGATCTCGACAGGAATGCGAAAAAAATAATTTCATACGCTGAATTGCGTTGCCGTGGGATTCGCCAAACTCGGAGTTCCAGTCCGATACCCACCTTTCGGTAATCGGTTCAGTCCTCAAGAAGCGCGATTTCGACCAAATTTGCGTCATTTTTGCTACAATTCAGGCAAAATCGAACGATTTCGGCCACAAACGGTTGAACGCAGGAAATTGAAGGCATAAGGTCTACGCGCTGGGGAGGCGCGACTCGTATCTCGGGGTGAGAGTATGAAAGCGTATCAAATTTTTGCAGGAAGTCTCACCGGAATTTCCCTGTTTGGACTGCCGTTGATGGGCATGTCGGCACGGGCCGCAGACCTCTATGTTCCTGACGAAGAAAACATCTATGAACTGTCATCGCGCTGTGCTGTCAGCGGCGTGAACGGAAAGATCGAGGCCGCGGGGGGTTATGTGGACACCCGTGCGGGCGATGGCGGTCGGGTTCATGTGCTGGGCAGCATCGCTGGCCCGATAGGATGCCAGCTCGGGTATCAGATTGACGCCGGCATCGGTGACTTCGCCGGATCGACTTCGGGCGGTATCGCGGGTCACTTGTTCCTGCGCGATCCAACATCTCATCTGTTCGGTGTCTACGGTCAATGGGGCGCTGTCGGGAGCGACGACGTGTGGCGGATCGGCCTGGAAGGCGAAAAGTATCTCGGCAACATCTCGCTTGAAGCGCTGTTTGGCTATGAAGACGTAGATCGGTCCAAGGGCGATGTATTCGCGGCCTTCGACCTGGCCTATTACAATACGGAAGATGTCCGGCTGAGCGTCGGCTACCATCGTTTCTTCAAGACCGATGCCGTTGCCGTCGGCCTGGAATGGCAGACGGACGGACTGGGTTTCAGCAACCGGCCGTTTTCACTGTTTGCCAATGCCGCCCTGGGCGACAGAGGATACGGTACAGTATTGGCCGGTGTACGGTTTTACTTCGGCGGACCGGACAAGAGCCTGATCCGGCGCCATCGTGAGGACGATCCGGGCGCCAAGGGTATATTTCAGTTGCTGAGTGAAAATGCATCGGGCGGTTCAACAGTGACACCGGCGGCGGCTAAAACTACCGAGGTTGACGTGGAGGCCGAGTAACTGGCTGACCTTGGGAATATTGGCGCCACGTCTCAAGGCCTCGCACGGCCTGGCTGGCGCTCAAGGCATGCGAACATGCCTCCTGGATTGCGGCCTACGGCTGACCGTTCAACGCAAGTAATTGCTGCAGAGTCACCAAACTCAGATTTCAGGACATGGGTTATCCCGGTTTCATTCAAGCGATCAACTGCCTGAGGACGGGCATAGATGAAACTGATTCGGTCTGCGTCGGACTGGACTAACTTCCAGGATACGCCAGGCGCCAGGGCGTTGAGCTCTGTTCTGATATGTCCCGGCAAATACCAAATGCGCTCTGATCCGCAATCGATGGCATGTTCCGGCCGGTGAATGTCTGCCTCGAGGCACGGCAATGTGCGGCCACAAGAACAAGTTGCAGCGAACCGGGCCCTGTCGCCGGGTTGATAGCGGATCAGCGGAAAGGCGTGGTTATAGAGCGGCGTCACCGTCAGACGCCCTTCCTCCCCGATGTCGCAACGGCGGCCGTCGTCGCGAAGCACTTCCACCAGGCAGTTTTCTTGTTGTACATGGAACCTGTCGGACTCCGGGCATTGGGTTGCGACCAGACCGCATTCCGCCGTGGCATAGTGATCGATGATCTCGCAACCGAACTGCTGCCGGCAGGTCTCACGCAGGTCAGGCGGCACGGGTTCTCCAGTGGTCAGCACCGCGAGAACGTTTTCGCCGGCAAACTCTGTCCCACTCCCTTGTTCAAGCAGACGATAAAGATTTGACGGGTATGTCCTGAGATAGAACGGTTTTTTGAAACTCGTGAGCCAAGCCCATTGATCCGCAGCGGAAGAGAATACCGAAAACCTGTGAAGACGGCCGCGTTCGGTGTCCGCTGTCCACGGATGCCCCCAATGGTCACGGTCCACATGCAGACCTTCACGCCTTCGGGTGTACCCCGATGGCGCCATGATCTCCGCCATGTCCCTTGAGCAGTCGAGTTGAAAATTGTCGTAATGACGGAAGGCGGCGGCAGCGTCGGCAATGTCCGTCATCGCCGTTCGCATGACACGCAGCGGTGCACCGGCGGTACCCGCTGTCATGACGATCCTTTGCTGACCGTGATTGACGGGCACGTCCTGCGACATGAATTTGGGCCAATGGCGTTCAACCATGGACCGACCTATTGGCTCTATAGATTGGAACTCGTCCTGTCCGACATGTCCTTTGGGATCAGAAAGGCCCGACAGATGGGTACGGTAGAACGGGACCGTCTTGGCGGCGTGCGCCAGAAGAGCCTGTAGTGTCTGTTCCTGATGCGACGCGAGATCGTCACTTGAGGCATATTGCGACGTCAACAAGCCCTGGAACATCCGTTGCGTCAGAAGTGCATTATCCGGCAAACTATCCGCGGGCATCGTGAAATCCTGGAAGCATGGACATGGAAAACGGACGCCGTAAGAATGGCCTGGTACTTTTTGGCATCGAGAACACCTATTTCTCGGATGTGGCGGAGTCTGCAATACGTGCGAATCTTAACATCGTTGCCGGAATAGTCACCGGGCAATCGGAAAACAGTCTTGCGGGTGTTCCGGTGGTCCTGACCGCTGAAGAAGTGTCACCACTTCTGTTGAAGCACCCTTTCCTGCCCGTGCACATTGGTCCGGCAGACAGAATTGCCAAGGTCGAGGAGGCGCGCAGTCTTGGCTTCGACACACCCCTCACCCTGATCGATCCCACCAGTGTCGTATCGCCCACCGCATCCCTCGAGGACGGTTGCTATATCAATGCGCTGAACGTGGTCGCTTCGGGTGTGGAGTTATCCCGGTTCGTCTTTGTGGGCCGCAACAGTTCGATCGGCCATCACAGCCGGCTGGAAGCTTTCTCCACGGTCGGGCCAGGTGTCACCATCGCCTCGCATTGTCATATCGACCGCGGCGTCATGATCGGTGCCGGCGCCACGCTTGCGCCCAATGTCACGGTTGGCGTCAATGCGATCATCGGAGCCGGCACCGTCGTCATCAGGGATGTGCCGCCCGATGTGACGGTCGTCGGAAATCCCGCAAGGATCATCCGCACCGCCGGGACGCGCTGAAGCCTCCCCGGCGCTTGCACCAGTTCATCCGGCAACCTCCTGCCGCCGCTCAGAGCCGCGGCGTTCCGGCCCGTCGAAATTCGGATCATCGCGTTCGCGCCGGTTACCGGCACCTTCGCGAAGACCTGTCAGGAACGCCACGACTTCGCTCTTGAGATGATTGGATTGCCGCGATAGTTCTCCTGCAGCGGCTGTCACCTGAGTTGAGGCGACGCCGGTCTCCTGGGACGCCTGGCTGACTCCCTCAATGTTTTTCGTGACCTCCTGCGTACCGGCACCAGCTTCGTGAACGTTGCGCGAAATTTCCTGGGTGGCTTCACCCTGCTGTTCCATTGCAGCGGCAATCAGCGACGATATTTCGTCAACTTCCCTTATGACGTCGCCGATCTGGTTCATCGAATTGACCGCCAGTTCACTCGCCGCCTGAATGTCCTGAATATGCCCGGTAATTTCTTCGGTTACCCTGGCGGTCTGACCGGCAAGTTCCTTCACTTCTCCAGCGACAACGGCAAAGCCCTTGCCTGACTCGCCCGCGCGGGCAGACTCAATGGTCGCATTCAGAGCCAGCAGGTTTGTCTGGTCGGCAATGTCCGAAATCATGGAGATTGCCTGTCCGACTTTTTCCGCCGTCTGTGTCAGTGCTGCCATCTGGGTGCCGGACTTGTCAACTTCGGCTACAGCCTTGGACGATGACTGGGAGGCTTCCCTGATCTTGTGATTGATCTCGGCAATCGAGTTGGACATTTCTTCCGTCGCGGCCGCCACCGCCTGTACATTCGCGGTCGCTTCCTCGGAGGCCACTGCAACGGCACTGGCCTGTGAGGAGGCTTCCTCGGAAATGCTCGACATTGAAACGGCGGTTGCATCCAGTTCTGCTGATGACGCCGACACTGATTCAATGATCTCTCCAACGCTTCCTTCAAAACGCTCGGCGATCTGAAGCAAAGACCGACGATTGTCTTCCTCAGCTTTTTGTTTCAGGGCTTCCTGCTCGGACTTGAGTTCGTTGTTATGGATCGCATTGTCCTTGAAGACCTGAACCGCTGCCGACATATCCCCGACCTCGTCTCTACGGTTCTGCGCCGGGATGGCAGCGTCAAGGTCGCCCTCTGCGAGCGATCCCATTGCGGTGGTCATTGCCTTTAACGGGTTAATGATCGCGCGTCCCGTGAGATAGGCAATCGCCAGGCTAAGTCCAATCCCAAAGGCCAGGAGAATCCACTGGATTGTCAGAAACTGCGATGTCTTGCGGGCGCCCTCGTTCGCGTCCTTGACCATAAGCAATTGCTGGTTCGTCATCATACCGCCGTGGCGTGCCCCGTCTGCCTTTTTGGGGCCGGCCAATGCATCAAGTATCTTGTTCGCCCTGGGGGCGGCTTCGGTCACCAGCAGGTAATTGGCCATGTTCCATTTCTTGGAACCACGAACATCGAACATCACAGCCGGCAATGGTGCAAACTTCTGGCGCTCTTGAGAAAAAATTTCAAACGCTTCCTGCTGTGCATCCGACATCACTTCGGAAGCCTTCCTGAGGTCGCCGAACCGACGCTCGTTCTTGGACCAAAGAACGTTGAACTTCTCGACAAACTTCTCATCACCGGTAAGCAGGTAGGCGCGGATGTTTGCGAGGGCAAGCCCCAACGTACCGCGGACGTCAGCCATCATCCCAAGCATCTGCACGCGGTTGTCCTGGACGACGGGACTGGACCGTTTGGCCAGTTCGAGATCGATTATTTCTGTGATCTTCGATGCCATGATAGCTGCATGGGGGGCTGCTTCTTCAATCAGCATTCTGGTCGCCGGTTGCTCGTCGGCCGACCTGGCGACCGTCTCGACCTGCAGTTGGGCAAACTTGAATTCATCAAGAACTGACTTCAGCCGGTTCCATGCGTCAACATTTTCTGGATTCGTCCAATATGCCGACAACCGATCCATCTCAGCTGAAAACTTGGCAATTTCAGCCCAGTCCGCCGCACGTTCGATCTTGAATTCCGGATTGCCCGTAAGCATCCACCCCCTGAGAGCGGCCAACGATGCGTTGACTGCATTTGTCAGACTGCTGCTTGCTTGAGCGGTAGGAGTGCGAAGTTCGACAATTCTGTCTGTCAGCCGCTTCGTGTCCTGAACCTCATAAATGGTAATGAAGTTCGACACCATGAACACGCCCAATATTGCGGCGAATCCCGAAATTAGTTTGTGAGATAGTGTAAATCTTGAAAATCCTGAAAAATTCACCGTATTGCCCCCGGAACATTAGATTAAATTCCGCTCCAGCCGAATCTCCAATCGCGAAACAAATATTCGTCTAGGTGTTATTTAAATAAGTCAGGGTTAATGGATCGTTAATTTCAGTATTATGAAGCAGTTCAACCTTCAGTTGCAGCAAACCAGTAGACACACCGCATGCGATACGATGTCAAAACTATGATCAAATATCGCCCCAACCCGGCGGCGGCTGCTTGCCGGGGTGCACCGATCCGCAGGCCGCACAGGTGCGCTGGCTTTCATTGCCGTAGAATGCGTCGAATAACGGTGGCAGATCCTTCACAATGTCCGTCACTTCAACCTCCACACGATGCACCAACCCACCGCATTCGAAGCAGAACCATTCGAAGCCGTCTTTCATGCCTCCGGTCCGCGCTCCCTCGACGACCAGGCCGATCGAGCCTTCCTGAGGCCTTTGCGGTGAATGCCGGGCGTGCGGTGGCAACATGAAAACATCGCCTTCACGAATCGGCACTTCGTAAATCTCTCCGCCCTCTGCGATCTTCAACATCATGTCGCCTTTGAGCTGATAGAAAAACTCTTCCACCGGGTCATCATGAAAATCCACACGCCGGTTCGGACCACCGACGATCATGACGATCATGTCGGTCTTGTTATCGAAGAGTTGCTTGTTGCTGACCGGCGGTTTGAGCAGGTGCTGGTTCTCTTCAATCCAGGCGGGAAAGTTGAAGGGTTTGAATCCGGGATGCTGGGTCATTTGAGTCTCCCTTGATGCTTTGTGTCTATTCGCCGAGACTGGCAGCAGGACTGAATGCGACGGCCTTGATTTCAATCAGCAGATGTGGATGAGGCAACTGGTGAACGGCGACCGTCGTGCGGGCCGGACCTTCGGTGTTGAAGAATTCCGCGTATACCGCATTGTAACCGGCAAAATCGTTCATGTTGACGAGGAACGCGGAGACCTCAACGACGTCGGACAGTCGGGCGCCCGCCTCGTTAAGTATGTCTCCGATGTTTTCCAGAACAGCGCGGGTCTGCGCCCGGATGTCGAGTGTCGTGGTTCCCATTTCGTCGACCGACGCCCCGTCGATTGTGTTGTCCGCACGCCGCGCACTGGTTCCGGACACAAAAATGAAGTCCCCGGCGCGTCGGAAGTGGGGAAAGGCACCGCGCGGCTTGGCCTTGCCGCTGACGACACCGGCCCGGCTCGTCACTGGGTTTGTTGCTTCGCTCATGGGGCCAAGCTAAACGGCTTTGGAAGCGCTACAAAATAAAAATCTCAGAATTGCGGATAAAGTTCCTTGATACTCCGCCAACGACAAAACACACTGCGCTCTTGACCTGATCTTGCCACGGACCTCGAAACATTGGCCGACGTCAAAAACATAGCCTTCATAATGTGCGACCAGTTGCGCTGGGATTACCTGTCCTGTTACGGGCATCCGCACCTCGACACACCCAACATAGATACCCTGGCAAACGATGGGGTCCGGTTCGAACGGGCCTATGTACAATCGCCGATCTGCGGGCCCTCGCGCATGTCCTTTTATACCGGCCGTTACATGTCGTCTCACGGCTCGACCTGGAATGGTGTTCCGCTGCGCATCGGCGAGATGACGATCGGAGATTACATGGGAGCTCTCGGCTGGCAGACAGTCCTGGTGGGCAAGACCCATATGCGCGCAGACCGCGAGGGCATGGAACGCCTGGGCATCGACCCGGCGTCAGATATCGGTGTCCGGGTATCGGAATGCGGGTTCGACCCGTTCGAGCGTGACGACGGCATTCATCCCAGTGAGGCAGGTCGCGCAGAACCCCGGTACAATGCCTACCTGCGCGAACACGGTTTCGATGGCACTAACCCCTGGCATGACTGGGCCAATGCAGGTGCTGCCCCGGAAGACGGCTCCCTGTTGTCCGGCTGGTACATGAAGAATGCCCATCTGCCCGCCCGCGTGCCGGCCGAGCACTCGGAAACCGCCTATACGACCAACCGGGCGATGGATTTTATCCGCAACGCAGACGAGCGCCCCTGGTGCCTGCACCTGTCCTACATCAAGCCGCACTGGCCCTACATTGCACCGGCGCCCTATCACGAAATGTACGGAGCAGAAGATCTGCTGCCGGTTTGCCGGTCGGATGCCGAGCGCATTTCACCACATCCAGTCTATTCAGCGTTCATGGATCATCGCGACTCTCGGGCGTTTTCACGCGATGAAGTCCGGGCAACGGTGCTGCCGGCCTACATGGGCCTGATCAAGCAAATTGACGATGAACTGGGCCGGTTCTTCGCTTTCCTGAAAGAGCAGGGATTATGGGATTCGACGCTGATTGTCTTTACCTCCGATCACGGTGACTATCTCGGGGATCATTGGCTCGGAGAGAAAGAGCTGTTTCACGAATGCTCGGTTCGCATACCGATGATCATTCGCGACCCCTCTGCCGAAGCCGACACCACCAGAGGCCAGGTCAACGACAAGTTGATCGAAGGCATAGACTTGGCACCCACATTCCTCGAACTTGCAGGCGGGACGGCGCAACCTCATCGCCTGGAAGGGCGCTCTCTGCTGTCCCTGATCCGCCCGTCAGGTGATGAAGCATCGCACCGCGAACATGCCTGGCGAGACTGCGTGGTCAGCGAGTATGACTATTCCATGCGCGGCGCCAGCCAGGCACTGGGCGTTCCCCCGTCGCAAGCGCGCATTCACATGATCCGCGATGACCGCTGGAAATACATCACCTTTGAGGGCTTCGATCCCCAGCTTTTCGATCTCGACGCCGATCCGAATGAATTTCATGACCTGGGATGTGACCCGGCCTATGCCGATATCAGGGCTCGGCTACACGAAAGTCTTTTTTCCTGGTCCAGGAACCTCAAGCATCGCACGACAATCAGCGACGATGTGATTTCCAGAACTTCTGACAAGGCCCACGAAACAGGATTTCTGATTGGTTGGTGGGACGAAAAGGGCTGACGCAGGCATACTCACACTGGACCGGCGTCGTTCGCCTCAACGCATTTCGCAATTTCAGTGATTCACGATGCCTCCGTCATCTGAATTCTGATCGTCTTTTTCTATGAAGAAGAACGACGAACGGAAGAATGATCCTCCAATCTTTCCATCGTCATCCTTGCTCACGTGAAACGTGGGCGAGGATCTAATCGCCGTGGCCACAGCCCGCAGAAATGCCCATGGATCCTCGATCCCGCCTACGGCGCGACCAAGGATGACTCGATGGGACCGGCTATATAAGGCGAGGTGGTCGTCAACAGTCGTGCGGTTATTGTTGCATTCCGTTTGCCGTTTCAAACAGGCGAAATGTGAGGTTGTCCCTCAAGTCTGTTGCCGGCACCCCTGCCCCGATGCCGCAACGCCGGCACACGCATGACCGTTGAACGCCGCGCTCAGCCGATCGAGTGCCTTCTGGCTGTTCTCGAGTGTGGGATCAAGTTCGAGCACACGTCGATGATCGCTCCTGGCAAGGTTGGACTCGCCGAGGCGTTCATAGGCGAACGCCCTATTGTAGTAGGCCTTGACGAAGCTGGGGTCGAGATCGACGGCGCTGGAAAAATCCTTTACCGCCCTGACGTATTCGCCCCGGTGCACATAGGCAACCCCCCGACCGAAATAGGCCTGTGGGTCCTCTCCCAGAAACCGTAACGCCCGCGAAAAATCTGATGTGGCGGTCTTGAAGTGACGACGGCTCAAATTGCCACGGCCACGGTTGTAGAAAGCCAGGCCGCGGTTTCTCTGCGAGACTTCCGGATTACGTGCAATGCGCGAACAGGCCGCGACCTGACGCACGGGTTCGCTTGCAATGCAATCCGTAATGTCGTCCGCATATGCTGGCACCTGTGCCCAGAACACCAAGGCGCACCAAACCGTCACCCCACCCCAGAACGTCCGCATCTTACTCCACATTTCAGCTCTAACCTCAACCGGTGTCGCCATCGGTCGAGCTGTTCTCAAACCAACACCAAGAAAACGGCCACTGCCGTGGAACCATTATAACAGAGAGAGCACCGGCTAGGCCATGTTTTCGGCCGAGCAGATATGAATTAGAACGCAACATCACCCGAGACTTTGGGAACGACCGGCGCCAGCGCCTCGTGAAGCCGGGTTTCCCATTCCATCAGATGTTTCTTCGGACCTTGCACAGGGTTGAGTGACGCAAACAACGAATACAACGGTTCGATGCCGTAGCGCGGCAGTCCGCGGCCCGACCGGATGCCATTGCGGTGTTCGAGGAATCGTTTCTCAACCGGCTTGCGCGTGGATCCCACATAAGCGCCATACCATCCATTGCCCGCGGTAAACCCACCCCGAAGCACAACATACACACGGCCCGGGCGACCGTTGGCCTCGTCGGTGTTTTGAAGTGTTTCCCGAACCGCATCACGGGCCGCGGCCAGCCAGGAGATCGGCTCCAGGCCCGCGCCTGCGAACTTCAGAGCCGCTTTGAGGTCATCACCGCGTTCCTCCAGTTCCGACAAGGCCAAAGTCGCCAGTTCCAGGCACGGCGGATCCAGTTGCAGCCAGCCGCCTATCAAGGCTTCCAAATGAGGGCTTGGCCATTTTTCGAATGGCCGGGGACGGGCATAGTCAACTCCTGGATACATGCCATGCGCCAAGGGCTTCCATGTTCTGTGCCGCATCGCCCGGGCCTAACCGCCTGATCCGTCATACGAGTGCCGGCCTTCGGTCTTCATCGGCAGCGTTGTGACGCACGCGCCAATTCGTTGCTGGAAATCGCTATGACAGTGGCTGAAAATACGGCTATCCTTTTTATGTCCATCAGTGAGCAAAACACCATGACTTCGAGGTATTTGTCAAAACCAGCCCGTTTGCAGCTCATGGTTGCAGCCCTTGTGGCGGTGTGTGCCGTGGTTTCGGGTCCCCTTCATGCCCAACAGTCATCCAGTCTGTCGGACGATAAATTGAACAATCTCATCGATACTGCCCTTGCCTGTGACAACGCGGCCGATGCCACCGAAGACCCGTCGACCCGGTTTGCTGCGAAAATCAGATGCTACGACGAACTGATTCCCCATGGCGATCTGGTGCCAGAGGTCATGGAAAGTATTACTTACTACGAGGAGAGGCTCTCAGAATTCCTTGGCAAGAAAAACAGTGCGACTAAAGCCCATCCTCATCAGGGCGCCTATCAGGCCATGCGCGGCTACACCAGTGCCGGTCGGCCAAGCCCAAACAAGGAATGCAAGGACGTCTACGGCCCGTTTGACGTCTTCGTCGACGATGACGGCGTTGCCGAGTTTTCAATCGGGGAGCGACGCTTGCGCGGCATTGTGGACAAAACGGGTGTCCTGACTCTGAACGGCAGAAAGACCAGCCAGGTGGGCAAGAAGAAGATCGGTCTGATATCAGGCAAGAAATTCAATAGCCGCTTCACCATTGAAGGCCCTCTGACAGACGCCGTCATGGTGAGCGGATATTGCAAGGACGGTTACTTCAGAGCGGAGCGAAACTGAGGCTCCACGGCACTTTGTTCCTGTTCGCCCTCGTAACCGTGCCACAAAATTACCACATGACGGGGAATCCAAGCTGCATTAGACTCTTTCGAGCGGTATCCGGGAAACGAATCACCCTTGGCACAACAACACTTCAGCTTCAGCACAGTTCGTCGCGAACTCCTTGTGGGAGTGTATGCGCTTGCCGTATCGACATTGCTGGTCAGTGCATTTTGGCCTGGATCCTCTGTCTTGATATCGACGGCCGCCGCCCAGGCCCTGCCTGAAAACATCGAGGATTGCGCCCAGGATCCCGATTGCTGCCCGACGATCACAAAGAGGCTTCTCAAGGACGCCAGGGCATTCGTCAACGTTTCGTGTGCTGATGCCAGCCGTATGACGCTCGGTGAAATCGACGTTAAGCTGAGGGGATACGTCCAGCGCACCTGTCAACAGGATGGCTTCGATCTGAAGAACAGAGGCCTCATCTGCCTCCTGCAGGCCCGCATGAGCAAGACCGGTTTGGGCAGCGCGCAGAACATTGACGGCAAGTGGGGCTCTGGTTCCTGGAAAAATGCCGAATGCGCCGTGAAAGTATCCCATGGCGTGAAAAGTGTCGGCAAGGCCCTGCAGCGCAACGGAAAAGGGCTGTTTGAAAGCTGGCTCACCGTCAAGGATGGCCTTGAACTTAATGCCAAACGTTGCGGCGGCCGCAAGACAATCGCGGTTGCCGCGAATCAGGCGGGACCGGCCAACGAGCCACAGCAAGTTTCTCAAACCGTTGAAACCGAAACATATGAACCGGCGGAAACATTGGCAATCGACACGCCCCAGGTGCCCGCGGTATCGGCCTCGGGGCTTCCCCTGCCGCGCCCCAACCCGTTGCGTCTGGTCAAGGTGACGGACGATGACCAACCGCTGGGTACGCCAACCCAAGCCGGAACAAAAGCCTGTCTTCCTGTGCTCCGTGAAACCGAACATGACATTGCCCGCAACCGGAAGGCGATCATCAAGGCCGGCTTGTGCCTGACCAAGGAAAGCGTCAACGAGAACGGCAGGCGCTGGTCGTTTGACATTTTGACTAATCCGAACAAGCCAAACGGTCCCTACTGGGCGATACTCCATGACAACGAAAACTCAGCCTTCGATGCCGCGGTCTACGCGGTGGCCCGATATGGCGGCGGTCTGATTGCCGTAGACGGCCCTGAGACAAGACTTTTCAAAGGCCAGGACCCCAACCGGAACTTTGGTGTCTCT
>JAJFHC010000304.1 GCA_021775835.1 Hyphomicrobiales bacterium
CATATGGCAATGCTCGACGTCGGACATTGGGGCGTGCCACTCATGGCTTACAAAGGAGAACCCTTCTATGGACAGGATCGCTTCGATCAATTGATTTGGCGACTGGGTATCAAACTGCGCTAAGTCGTCTGTGGGTCAAAAATTCCCGTATTCGGCCTGACAAATTGACGGTGAAAATGTGGGGTTGAACGGACGTTCGGGCCTGGCACTTCCGTTATCAGAGGGTCAACAGACGGAAATTGACCGACCTCCGCACGGTGATTTAGTGCCACAAGCAGTCACTCATGGAATTTGCTGCGAACGGCGGGAAGGAGCCCACAGCAGACTTATTTCTTGATGTGACTTCAAAAAATTCGGATTACCTTCTTAGTGTTTTATTCTCGGCAAATTGATTTCGTAGTTTTATGCACATTGCCAAGCACAAGTCATGTGCGCCTATGTGAGGATGGGAAGGATGGGCAAAATTGGAAGAAATGAACCGTGCCCGTGTGGAAGTGGGGAAAAGTACAAAAGGTGCGGTTATCTCGAAACCGAAGTACACCGAAAAAACGTCAATGCGGTTGCGCATGTTGGTGAATTGCTGGCTAGCGGAAAAATTCCATTTCGTGCCGAGATTGAAAGTGTCAGCGGGAAGTCGTCTTCGATGACGATTTCCGGAGCGTCAGTTGTAGATGATCGTGGAGTGCATCAGGTTTTCAGCGACGAAATTGAACTTAGCGTTGGAGGCGACGGTCCGGCAAAAGCGGTCTTTGAAGTTCCAATTCAGACTGCGAAGATGGGCCAAGTAATCACAACTGGCGACGCAAAAATCACCAACAAAACAGAATTCTATAACGTAAGCATCGTGGCGGCACGAAAGCTCAAAGCGAAAAGCCCGAACGGATTATTTGCAACTGTCACCACTCAAACCCAGCGGGATATTGGGGTTGACGTTTGCCACGTCTATTTTGGTGCAGAGGGAAAAGAAGAGAGTATTGGAATTGGCGGCAAAAAGGACAGACCCCACATTGTTTTTGCGTCAACAGGTGCTGGGTTGTTCAAAAGGCTAGCTTCGTACAATTGCTCAATTTCGAGCCGCTCCACCTATGAACGGAGGTCAAAAGTGCTATCTGTTTCAAGCATTCGAATTGACATCGCGGACTGGAATGAAGCGCTTGAAGTTACATTTGATGTCGATCATGCCAAAGTGGAAACCAGGGCAACGAGTATCGGATTCGTTCCTATTGCTAAGTCGACTTAGCAACATGACCAATGTCGGCAAAGTCCGCTCTGCCGTCGTTGGATATGACTCACGTGAAGGTCTGTAGTTGGTCAATTTCTGCCGGTCCGAGCACCCAGAATGTTCGGCAGCGAAGTGCCAATTGCGGAAGTGTCGATAAAGCGAAATCGATCCGGATTGATCTCTATCAACACTCAGTTGGTGCAGTTCCGCATACTCTCTGAAAACACGTACCGAAAAATTCAATTGGTCACATGATTTCCCGGAATAGGAGGGCGCGATGGACCTTGGCTTTTTCATGATTCCGTCGCATCCGCCGGAGAGAAAGCCCTACGATTGGAACCAGTATGATTTGCAGGCTCTAAGGTGGGGCGACGAGCTTGGTGTCAGCGAAGCGTGGGTCGGCGAGCATTTCACTGTCGCCTGGGAGCCCAATCCTGCGCCGGATCTGACGATTGCCCAGGCACTGCTTCAGACCAAACGGATCAAGCTCGCGCCTGGCGCTCACCTGCTCCCGTATCACAATCCAGTTGAGTTAGCGCATAGGGTTGCGTTCCTTGATCATCTAGCGCAGGGGCGCCTGCAGCTTGGCGTGGGCGTCGGTGACCACTTAGGTGACTTCATGGCATTTGGCGTTGACGGCCAACATGGCGAAAATGTCGTCATGATGCGCGAAGCTCTCGAGATCATGCTGGGTATCTGGGCGGCGGAGGGCGAGTTCAAATTTGACGGCAAGTACTGGAACGTGCACATCCCGCCGGAGATGATTGAGGGCAACTATCGCCATCACATGCACACCTTCACTAAGCCACATCCTCCGATCGGCGTGACGGTGCTCGTGCCGGAGTCTGAGCCGATCAAGCTCGCCGGTTCACGCGGATACATGCCGTTGAGCATCTATTTCAATGATACATACGCCGTTGGTCTTTGGGAGAGTTATGCGAAGTCTGCGGAAGCTGCGGGAATCAAGCCAGATCGCAGCAAGTGGCGCCTGTATACCGAAATCCTGGTTGCCGAAACCGATGCTGAGGCAGAGCGCCTGGCCTTTGAAGGGCCGCTCGGCAGAGCTTGCCGCGAGTACGTTTGGCAGTTCTGCAAGGCATTCGGCTTTCTCACCCATTTGAAGCACGATCCCGCAATGTCGGATGAGGAAGTGACGCCGGAATACTTCATGAAGACGAGTTGGATCATCGGATCGGTTGAAACGGTCACCGACAGGATCGTCAACATGTACGGGGCCACCGGCGGCTTTGGCACCTTGCTGTGGAACCCGACGGACTGGGGTGATCAGCCCGAGCGGATGCGCCATACGCTGGAGTTGCTGATCAAAGAAGTAATTCCGCAAGTGAACAAGAGAGTGAAGCCCCTACCGGCGCTGGAGTGAGGTCGAAAATGTTCGAAGAAAAGAAGGAATTTGTACGGAAGTTTTTGAGCACGATGGATGCGCAGGATTGGGATACATTCAGAGAAATGATGGCCCCGGAGCATAAGTTCAACTCACCTCTTGGCCCCGCAATGGGGCGTGACGAGCACGTTGGACTAGACAGAGATTTCTTCAAGTCCTTTGACGCCAGGCACTACATTCTCGACATGGTGGCAGAGGGAGACAAGGTCGCGACTCGCGGCAAAACCACCATGGTGCACAAAGGAGAGTTTCTAGGCATCCGCCCAACAGGAAAGCACATTGAATTGCACTGGCTGGACATCATGCGCGTTGAGGGCAGTAAGAATGTGGAGGAATGGCTTACCATGGACCTGATGGGTCTCATGCAGCAACTGGAAGCATAGCGATTTCAAGGTCTGTAGTGGGTCAAAATGCCTGGTAGCATGATGTTATGAAAAGACTTGCAGACTACGATCATCCTATCGTCAAAGAGACCGCTGGGCGCTTGACCCAAACTGAGACGACCCTGCGCGGCAAAATTGAGCAGTTATTCCTTTTTGTTCGGGATGATATCCGGTTCGCATTTCCCGACGATGGCGACTTCGTCAAGGCATCGGACACAATCCGTTTGGGATACGGGCAATGTAACACCAAAGCGACTTTGTTGCTTGCTCTATGTAAGGCTGTGAACATACCGGCGCGCATCCACTTCTCGCTTATCACCAAAGACATTCAGAAGGGTTTTTTTACTGGCTTTCTCTATTGGCTAATGCCGCCGGAACTCTCTCATTCCTGGATCGAAGTTGAAGTTGACGGCAGCTGGAGGCGTATCGACACCTTCATCAATGACCTGCCGTTGTTTAACGCGGCTATAGCCGAGATCAAACGTCGTGGCTGGTCGGTCGGCTATTCGGTTGCGTTGAAAGACGGCGATGCCAGCGCGAAGCTCGACCTCGATCATGAGGTATATCAACAGATGGCGGCTGTGACTGACGATCACGGCATTTGGGATGATCCGTCCGCCTATTATGCAAGTTCGAAGTATCAGAACCGGCCCGGCCGGTTACGGCTGTGGTTCTATCGGCAACTGATAGGCGGGATAAACCGTCGTGTTGAACAATTGCGCGATGAAAACAATTGAATTGGAAACGTTTCTGCCGGCGGAAGCCGCGACTGTGTGGGATCATGTTCTTCAGCCGCGTCTGTTGCGCTTTGTCGCTAAAGGCATGCTGACGTTTCAACCAATCGACCCGGATATGTTTCCTGAGCGTTGGTCCGATGGCCAGTACAGAGTTCAGAAATATTTCATGGGGTTGCTGCCGATTGGTTGGCAGGACATCGGCATTGAGCTCTTGCCAGATCAAGGTCACATGCATCGTATTCGCGATAATGGTCGTGGCTGGCTTATACCTATCTGGGACCATATAATTGAAGTCGAGCCTGTTGACGGCGGAACTCGATATGTCGATCGTGTGAAGATCGAAGCTGGAATTCTGACACCCTTGGTGGCGGGTTTCGCCCGCCGCTTCTATACCCACAGACAGCAACGGTGGCTGAAGCTTGTCGCGGCCAATTTCGACTACTCAGTCTCATGACCGCCACGGGTCAAACTGCCGTATGCATGGAACTCTACTTCTAGCTGCGACACTGGCGGAACGGCAGGTTTGTCTGGTTGATTCAACTATAGAGGCCGCACTTCCGCTTCGGGTCACAAATCACCGTATTCGGCCTGCCAGTTTGACGGTGAGAATGTGGGGTTGAACGGACGTTTGGATCTGGAACTTCCGTTGTCAGAGGGTGAACAGTCGGAAATCGACGAACCTCTGCACGGGGATTTTGTGCCAATTGCAGACTTAAACATGCCCTCCTATCTAGCGATCAAGTCAAGCCAATCGAAAACAAATCGTTCCGACGCGACATGGGGTATCCTTCATGATTTGGAGCTACTCAATTGATTGAAACCAATGATAAGAGATTAGGTTGGCGACGAGTGATGGCGAAGGACTAATCATGAAAATTGCATTCTTGGGACTTGGAACCATGGGTGCACCGATGGCGCGGTGTTTGAAGCAGGCCGGCTTCGATGTGGCCGGATGGGACACTGTAGAGACCATGCGGGCGAACGTGGACTTCTGTGCAGACGATGTTGGCGAGGCCATGAACCAGGCCGATGCCATTGTCACCATGTTGCCTGCGGGTCCAGATGTCGAAACAGTTTACAGCGATAGCGCCCTGGCCGCGCTACCGGCCGGCCGGCTGTTGATCGACTGTTCCACCATTGACGTGGACACCACGCGGCGCCTTGCAGAGCGTGCCGAACGCCATGGCCACACCCTGCTCGACGCGCCGGTGTCAGGCGGGGCCGAAGGGGCCGGTCAAGGCGCCCTCAGTTTCATGGTGGGGGGCAGCGCTGAAGGCTTCGAACGGGCCAAGCCGGTGCTGGAGACCATGGGCACAAAGATCACCCATTTCGGCGCCAGCGGCACTGGCCAGGCCGCAAAAGCCTGCCACAACATGATCTGCGGCATCACCGCCCTTGGCGTGTGCGAGGCCTTTGCCCTGGCAGATGGGCTAGGTCTTGATGCCGACAAGTTCTTCTCGCTTTGCCAGGGTGCAGCGGCGCAAAGCTGGATTCTTGAAAACAGATGCCCCGTGCCTGGGCCGGCCCCCGCCGCGCCCAGCTCAAACGATTACGCTCCCGGTTTTGCCGCACGGCTGATGGCCAAAGACCTGGGCCTTGCCCAGGCTGCGGCGAACTCTTGCGGCCAGGAAACACCGTTTGGCGCCCAGGCCGCCGAGCGCTTTGCCGCGTTTGCAGAGGGCGCTGAAGGCAATCTGGATTTCTCGGCGATCTATCGCACGATCCGCAAAGAGTGAGGCTTAGGCTTTCAGACGTGCGTTGGATGGATCATAGAAATGAGGCCGAACGCAAAGGGCTGCACAGGGACGTCCGAGAACTTCAATCGTGAAGCTGTCTCCCAGACCGCCCGCGCCATTTTCCACATAGCCCAAGGCTATGCGCTTGCCGGTGCGGCAGCCAAATGCAGCCGATGTTACATACCCCACCACCTTGCCGTCCCTGGTGATCGGGTCGCTGGGCATTGCGTCTGCGTCTGCGTCTGCACTCTCAAGCTCAAAGCCAAAGAAGCACCACTCAGGGTCCTGGCCCGCCATCTCTCGGGCCGCCTCTTGGCCAATGAACGGGGCTTTATCCAGGGCAACGAACTTCTCCAGGCCTGCATCAAAGGGCGTGTATTCGCTGCCGAAGTCAGCGCCCCATCCGTGATAGCCCTTTTCGACACGCATTATGTTGAGGGCATAGGAGCCAAAGTCGCGCAGGCCGACTGCGGCGCCCGCCTCGCTGATGGCCGCATATAAATCTGGAAGATCTGAGGAGCGCGCATGGATCTCCCACCCAAGCTCTCCCACATAGGAAACCCGCATGGCGATGACAGGCGTGCCGGCAATCTCGATTTCGTGGACCGACATCCATGGCTGGGCCTGCGGCGACAGATCAGCGGTGGTGAGGCCGGCGAGGAGCGCGCGCGACTTGGGCCCCATGACCATGAGCGCGCCATCAAACTCTGAACCTTGACGCAAGATCACTGACCCGTCGTCAGGACAATGCGCACGCAGCCAGTCATAATCGCGATCAACCGCCAATGTGGGCCCGCACAGCAGGAAGCGGTCTGCGGCAAGACGGGCAATCGTGGCCTCCGACCAAAGCCGGCCCTTGGGCGTGAGCATGTAGGAGAGCCTGACCCGGCCAACCCCTGGCAGCTTGCCGCAAAACACATGCTCAAGAAACGCCGCTGCCTCTGGCCCCTCAACCTCAAACTTGGTGAACCCGCCGTGGTCCATGATGCCCACACCATCACGCACGGCTTCACATTCCGCCCGCACTGCATCGCGCCAGGGTTCGTCATCACGGAAGCTCAAATGGCCATAGCCGTCTGCCGGCGGAACGTGCGGTTTGCCGTCTGGTTCAAACCAGAAGGCCCGTTCCCAGCCGCCAATCTGGCCGAACACGGCGCCCTTGGCTTGCAACGTGTCATACAGGGGCGTGCGGTTGACCGGGCGCGCAGACTGCAGAATGCGGTGAGGATAGGAGATGGCATATTGCAGACCATAATGCTCCGAGGCCCGTGCTTGGGCGTAGGCGCTGTCGGCCCAGACTCCAAAGCGCCGTGGGTCCCAGGCTGAAAGATCCCATTCGGTTTCACCCTCGGTGATCCACTCTGTCATGGCTTTGCCAATCGCAGCAGAATGGGTGATGCCAATCTGGACGCCGGTGGCCTGATAGAAGTTCGCCAGGCCCGCCGCAGGCCCAACCAGAGGCAAGGCATCAGGGGCATAGGCAATCGGCCCGTTGACGCAGCGCTGAACCCCGGCCTCGCCCAGCAACGGCACATGGGAGACGGTTTCCTCCAGCACCTCTGCAATGTCATCGAGACTATCAGGGAAAAGCTGATGGGCGAATGCATCCGGCGGCCCGTCCGGCCAAGCGGCCCGGCCGTCATGCGCGTAGGATCCCAACAGGAAGCTCGAGCGTTCGCGGCGCAAATAGAACCGGATGTCCGGATCTCGCACCAGGGGAAACACCGTCTGATCGTTCTCAAGCTGGTCCAACGCCTCGGTGACCAGATATTGATGCTCCAGGGTGGTCACCGGCACAGCGGCACCGGCAAGCTGTGCGACTTGGGCTCCGTAAAATCCCGCCGCGTTGATCACGATCTCGCAACTGACCGTTCCCTTGTCCGTCTCCACCTGCCACCCGCGGTCGGCGGTTTGGGAAAGCCCGACCACTTTGGTGAAACGGGCAATCTCCGCGCCCTTGTCGCGCGCGCCCTTCGCCAGCGCCTGGGTGAGCTGGCTTGGGTCGATGTCGCCCTCATAGGGATCATGGATCCCGCCGATTACCCCGCCCGGCCTGTCAGCGTGCGCTTTGTAATAGGGATGCATCGCCTCCATATCTGCTGGAGTGATCATCGCCAACTCAAACCCGGCAGACTTGGAAACACCAACCAGGTGGCGGAACAAATCCATCCGCTCTTCCGTGTGAGCTGGCCAGAAGGCGCCCGTGTGCCGGTAGGTGATGGGCACGCCCACCTTGTCGCCAAGCTCCTTGTAGAGCGCCCAGGCATAGTTGCCGGCCCGCATACCCAGCCAGCTTGTGGCATAGGTGGGGATGTTGCCAGCCGCGTGCCAGGTTGAGCCGGAGGTCAACTCATCGCGCTCGATGAGCAAAGTGTCGGTGATCCCGGCCTCTGCCAAATGATAGAGAATGGAGGTGCCGACGGCGCCCCCGCCAATCACAACAACCCGGGCGTGATCGCGCATGGTCAGTGCTCGGAAAAGAGGCGGCCGTAGCCTTGCAGTTTATCGTCGATGCCGATAGCGCGCAGGGTTTGCCAGTAGACTGCCGCGTTGCAAGCCACAATGGGTTTACCCAGTTCGGCTTCCAACTCGTCGATGATCGCCACCACCGGCAGCGCGGTGCCCACCTGCAAAATCGCATCGCACTCGCTCTTCGCGATGGCGCGGAACACCGCTTTGATGTCCTCAATTGGTGTCTCGCAGATGGCGGGCAGTGAGGGCGCTTCGGTGCCCTTGATGGCAACCACGTCGAAGCCGGCCTCTTCGGCGTTGGCCTTCACCACTTGGTCCACCTCGGCGTTGAACGGGGTAACAATGGCAATCTTCTTCGCACCAAAGGCCTTAAGGCCAGCATGGTCAGCCTCGGAGGCATTGAACACGGGGATGCCGGTTGCAGACGCAATATCTGCGCAGCGGGCAGCAAGCTTGGTCACGCCGCCGGGTCCGGCATCTGTGGTCAGGCCAATGGCGAGGGCGGCCGGACCGCAGTCCATAAGCTTTTGAGCTTCATCCACCACATCGTCGGACACCGTGTCGCCGCCCAGCCGGAAGCGCTGCATTTGGTTGGTCACACCTGGTGGGCACAACAGCTCGAGCTCCGGCTGTACAACGGTGTTCATCGCCGGCGTCATAACACCGATAATAGCTCTGGGCGCGAGGGTGTCTGCCATATAGTCAGGTTCCTTTCAGGTAATCGTTTAAGCCTTGCATTCCGCCGATATAGATGTCGTCACCGACGATTTTCTCCATGGCCTCAGCCTGGTCTTGTGCACAGCTAAATGTGCTCTCCCAGATGCCGAGGGTTTGTGCGCTGTGGGTGATGGGCAAGAACCGATGAGTGGAGACATAGTCCTCCACCGGCAACGGGCTTTCCAGAATGTCGTAGGTATAGAAGTGTTCAAGGTCGGAGTGGGCGAGCAAAGTTTCCCGGAACACCGAGCCGTCCACAATACCCAGATGGCGTATCGACCCGGTTTCGCATGCATGCCCGCTCTCCATGTGCGCGGCCGCAACCCCCGGATTCCAGTTGACCACTCCGTCAAATGCCCGCACGGCGGCCCAAACCTTTTCTACGGAGGCATTCAGGATCATGCTTCGGTAAACCTTCATGGAAATTTCCTTTGGTGTTCAACTCAGCGCCCAGCCAAACAGATGGGCAGAGCCTGGCGGATCTTTTCTTCAGCGTTGCGCGAAAGATGACTTGGCTCATCGCCCGCAAGAATCTCTGCCACACGCTCCTCAGCACGGTCCCAAATCGTCAGGCGGCCGGCATCAATCCAATCATCCACACCTTGTCGGTCGGCGAGGCGCGGATAGACATAATCGGTCTTCATGCGCCGCAGTGTTGCGTCCTCTCCAAGATAGTGGCCTTCGCCATCCACCACCCGTTGGATCATCTCCACATCCAGTGCATCGTCGCTGATCTCAATGCCGCGCACCGAACGCAAGATGGCTCCACACATGTCATCGTCGATGACGAGAGCCTCTGGCGAGGCCACCATGATGGAGCCCAGCATGCCCACCGAAAGATTGATCATGTTGGCGCCCGCATGGGCGGCCAGGGCCACGGTGTAGCCCTTCTCATAACCAGCTTGCGCATCGGCCACCTTGGCGTCGGTCATGCCGGCAGACACGGTGGAGGGCAGTCCCATGTGCCGCAACAGTTGCGCAGCTGCGGCGCTCGCAATGGCCGCCTCCCCGCTGCCGCCAGACATGGCGCCGGTCCTCAGGTCAGAGATGAAAGGCATGAGCGCGTAGATGCAAGGCGAACCGGGCGAGATCAAATCCACCAGCATCAGGCCGGCTAAACTTTCAGCCAGACCCTGGGCCAGCGCACCGGCGAGCGTGACCGGGCTCGTTGCGCCTGCCTGACCGGCTGAGCAGATTTGCGGGATCATGCCCTGGCGGATGCAAGCCTCCAGAACCGCGCAGCCTTCCGGCGCAAACCGCAAAGGGGGCACCACATGCACAATAACCCCCATACAGAACGGCCTCGCCCGGAAGGCTCCCTCACCGCCCAAGGCTGTGTCGAACATGGAAACGGCCGCATCCAAGTGCTGCGGGTCCGAGAAGCTCACGCCAATGGGTTTGCGCGTGGCCTTCATACAGGCGAAGGCGGTGTTCACATCAAGCGCCAAGGGATCGCTAAGGTCCCGAGCAATCACGGGGCGCACCCCATAGTGGATATTGTCGCACACATCCAACACCCGCATGAGTGCATAAAGGTCCTGCAAGGTAGACTCGTGGAATTCTCCCTCACTGGTCTCCAAAATCTGCACGGCGGCACCGCCCGTGCCAATGTGGACGCCTCCACCGCCAATGGTCAGGTCTTTGTCCTCAGAAAACCCTGGAAGTTCGACATTTTCAGGCGCCCGGCTAAGAGCGTCTTGAACCATGGAGCGGGGAAAGCACAACCGGGCGCGGTCATTCAGTCGCGCACCGTTCTTGATGGCTTGTTCACACAGGTTTGCAGGCGTGTCTGCGACTCCCACATCGCTGAGGATCGCAAATGCACTCTCGACGATTTTTTCCACATCGCTCTGACGCAACGGAGACAGCATTCCGCCCACCGGCGGGCTTGCCGGAGGAGGCGTGGGCGCGCTCCTACGGCGGGCCTTGGCTCTTTCTGGTCGTGTTCCTATGTGCCCAGCCAATGCCGCGCCTCCGCTCGATCTGTGCAAGCGATGATAGGAGGAACTGGTGACTAAGCGCAACGGACAAGGCGCACTGGTCGTGGTGAATATTTTTCTTCAAGTGGCCAAGCAGATCGCACTGGGTCGCCTATGCTTTGGAGTCGTGATGTCCGGTTCGGGTCATTGGACTAAACCGCTTTCGCGGTATTTTTCTGCGGCGTTTGGCGATGACTGAGTATTAACGGGCAGGTCTGCCCTGTGTTGAGATTTGGGTGCTTAAAACCTCATCCAACACAGGGAGCAGACCCATGACGGATA
>JAJFHC010000305.1 GCA_021775835.1 Hyphomicrobiales bacterium
TCAAACCACTGCATGAGGCTACCGAGGCAACGGAGAACTCAGCAAATGGTTTGAACGGTGTGGAATACGAAAGCGCGAGCGGGGGACACAAATGACGCAAGCCCGCCATCCGGCGAACAAGGCTGAGGGGGAGTATCGCCTGACACGGCGTCATATGCTGTGTCTGAGTGTGGCGGCGAGTGCCCTGGCACTTGCCAACCTGCCTTCGGCATCGGCCGCTGCGACCAAGGACCCCATTGTCCGTTACATGAACAGGGTGGCCGTGCGACTCCAAAAGGCTGCCCGTCAGGCCTCTCCGCCTGCTTTTCTGCACGTCATCAGGAAACATGCCGACACGCCGTCGATTGCATCTTATTCCCTCGGCCGCTATCACAGCGGACTGAAGCGTTCCCGGCGCAAGTCCTACTACAATGGCGTCGCCCGGCTGATCGCCCACTACTTTGCCGAACAGACCAAGGAATACAAGGTCGACAGGTTCGAAATGGGCAGCAAGACCTGGCAGGATGGAAAGTACCATTTTATCGACAGCAAGGTCGTCCTGACCTCCGGGTCGCGATACACGGTTCGATGGAAGATCGTGAAGTCGGGCAAGCGTCACAGGATCGCTGATGTCCGTGTGCTCGGGTACTGGTTGACGAACCTGCTGCGCAAGGACTTTGAGAACTTCGTGAAGTCCCGCGGCGATAACGTCTCAGCGCTTCTGGCCGCTCTCAAGAGATTCTGATATCGTCCCGCGGCACAGGTGCTGACGCCGGGACTCTCCCCACAATTGAATGGCTGAATGCGAGGTCTGAACTTTGGCCATCGACAGTAAACATTCCTGGGAAAAACCGGGCCAGGTCTACGCTGACACGGATGAGATTGTTGCAGCCGTCAGCCGGTTCAAGGATCACACCCTGCCGAAACCGCAATGGAATCATTTTACTCGTCTGACGGTGGGTCACCATTTTGTGCAGGTCTATGGCGCCCGTGACGCCTTGACCCGCTTGCGCCGGGGCATATGTGCCTACAATGAGGCAACCGGCGTGGAAAACACGGAAGCCGCTGGATACCAAGAAACGATCACCGCCCTTTTATGCCCGGACGATCGCACGGTATCTCACGCAGATTTCAGCCGCGACCCCGCTCATCGATCAGGTCCATGGCTTGCTCAACAATTTCCTTGGTTCCAAGCAGATCATCTTTTCATTTTATTCAAAGCCAACGTTGCTGTCCGTGGACGCGCGCCTGAATTGGGTGCCGCCGGATTTACAGCCCATATCACAGCTCGATGAAATCGGAATCGACAACGCCGGATAGGCCTGCCGGACAGTCCGGGAACGGCCGCTGCCAGTTAATTCTGATGCGTCTCCGAAAATCCCGGGTACCCGATTTCACACATGTAGTCGCGCACAGGGGGTTGCCAGACGTCAGGCCACTCATGAACCACGTGGCCTGATCCTTGCGGCAACTGAAACTCATGGAAAGTTCCCTTGCCACCGGCCGCGACGAATGCATCGAAGTTCTGTTTGGAATGGGCGACGGCGTAGAACGGATCGTCATGCCCGTAAAGCCAGAGTGTCTTTTGTTTGAAGTTCGTGCCGAAACCGAAAATCGTCTGATTGATCCGTGACGCCGTCCCGGCGCCATCGGATATCCACCCTCCGACAAAATTTACGACGCCTTTGACCTTGTCCGGGTGTCGTCCGGCGTAGGCGATAGAGAGTATCCCGCCGCGTGAAATGCCGGCCATCACAACATTGGCGGAATCCATGTCGGAGGGTGAGAGAGCCTCGAGTGCGGCATCGACATCGCTCAAGGCCCGCTCTGCTCCGGGTATCGACAACGCCGGATTTGCCGAATAGCCGAGTGCGCGGTCTTCGCGAAAGCCTTCGTCATACAGACCATCTGATTTACCCCGACCACGGCGTTGAGGGAAGACAACCAACCAGCCGTGCCGGTTGAAGAACGAGGCGATGCCTGCGGAGTGAAAAGTTTCCGTGAAGCGTGACGGCTGGTCACCGTTGCCGGTCGATCCATGGTTTACGATCAGCACGGGGAACGGACCATTGCCGTCCGGCCTGTAGATGACGGATTCCAGGCGCACTGCCTTGTCGTTTTCCACAAGGGCTGTGTCGAGAAACACGGTTTGTGGGGAGTGCGCTGTCATGGTTTCATCAATCCACTGTTACGGATTTCCCAGAGAGTGATTATGAATTAGCATTGTCGTCAGGAAAGTGTCGGGAAAGAGAAGACCATGGTCAAGCAACTCTCCGGAAATGAGGATTTCAATGGACTCTTTGTCACGGAACCCACATTGCCGAGCGGGGCCTATTTCGATCCGGCACATCATGCCAAGGAGCTGAAGGCAATCTGGTACAGGCAGTGGATCTATCTCTGCCGTGCCGGTTCTCTTTCCGAACCGATGGCCTACAGGACCTTTGACATTGGCACCCAGAACATCCTCGTTCTGCGCAACAGTGACGGGGTTCTGAAGGCGTTTCACAACACCTGCCGTCATAGAGGATCGGTCCTCTGCCAGGAACGGGAAGGGCGCTTCAGATCGAAGTTGATTGTCTGCCCCTACCACCAATGGGCCTATGACGGCGACGGCGCATTGATAAAAACTTCATCGCTGTCACATGCCCCCGACTTCAGCCGTGACGACTACGGGCTCTACGAGGTTGCCCTGACCGAGTGGCGTGGCTGTGTCTTTGTATCCCTCGACCGGAATCCGCCGGCCTTTGAAGACAGCTATGGGCGTGATGCGAGCGTCATTGAAAACTGGCCGCTCGAGTCCCTGGTGGTCGGTCATACCTGGCGCAAGACCATGGCCTGCAACTGGAAGGTCTTCTGGGAGAATTTCAACGAGTGTCTGCACTGTCCCAACATTCACCCCGAACTGAGCGATCTTGTGCCGCTGTTCGGCAGGAGAGTGTCTCAACTTCGCGATGATCCCGACTGGGCCGACTACGCCGGTTCAAACGATCCGAAACTCGTCGGCGGAATGCGTGACGGTGCCGTCTCCTGGACCATGGATGGCGCACCTGCCGGTGACGCCTTCGAAGGATTGACGGATGCCGAACGCACGCACGGCAAGGCCTACTTTGTCAGCCTGCCGTCGGTGTTCATTGCGGCCCACGCGGATTACGTTCGGATCGTCCGGATTTTGCCGAAAGGACCGGAGGAGACCGAACTGCAGGCCGAGTGGTTGTTTGAGAATCACACACTGAAAGATCCCGCTTTTGACCTGTCGAACGTCGTCGATTTCGCGGTGACCGTACTCGAACAGGATGCCGGCGCCTCTGAACTCAACCAGAAGGGGCTCAGATCGATCCGGCACGATCACGGGGTTCTCATGCCGGAAGAACACTATGTCCACGGTTTCCAGTGTTGGGTCCGCCGGGCGATGGCTGAGGACTAGCGACCGGGAGCTTTTCAGACAGGGATGAGTGTCATGACACAGATTGTAGTGCCGCCGCGGGAAGGCCGCGCAGTACGCGTGGCCAGCGGACAACGGATTGTCGTTGCGACGCCGGAAGGGCGCCAGGCGGCGGATTTCTTCGCCTTCAATGCTTCCAATGTCGGCGAGTGGTTGTCGCCAAATCATACCTGGATCACGAACTTCCACACCAAACCCCGGGAAGGCGACATGTTGCTGTCGAGATACAGGCGCCAGATGCTCAAATTCGTGCGCGATGGCGCCGAGGGCATCCACGACATGATGATTCCGGCGTGCGATCAGTTCCGCTACGAGTTCTTCGGCTTTGAAGGGCCCCATGCCAGTTGCTCGGAAAACCTCTGTGTCGCGATGCGGCGTGAGGGTTACGAGATCGGCGTGATCCCGCAGCCGATCAATTTCTTCACCAACACCCGCGTCGAGCCCGATGGTGCCTTTGTCTCGCCGCCAAATCCCGTGGCGTCAGGAGCGGACGTCGAACTGGAGGCACAGATGGATCTCATCTGCGTCGTCTCATCGTGTCCCTTCGACTTGAATGTGGACGGTTGGGAGATCAATGCAGGCGCAGAAATCACAGGCCTGACGATCGACGTCTTGGACGCACCACTGTGAACGTGCGTCGGTTTTGAATTCCACATCACACAGCAGATGATGGCATTTGCCCACCGGCGCCGCCCGGTTGCGCAGAGCTTGCCACACCAGGTCAAGGCCCCCTGTGATCAAAGCCCCTGTGATCAAGGCATGGTCTCTCCGCGAAAAAAGATACATCCCGACGATCCCGAAGTTTCTTGCGGCAATTCACTTCATGTGTGAACAATGCAATCGGTGCGGCAACATCACCGTGTGATGGAGGGGGGACATCCGCACATGACCTCTGCTGGAGCAGTATTCACACAAGACATAGGCGTTAAGCGCCGGCGGACCGCTGCAAAATGCACACCAATGCGTCCACATTGGCAAGTCGAGCCTCTTAGGCTTGGCCCTGTATGAACATTAAGGCTCAGACGGCTCACTTGTGGACCTCGCTGCGATCACCACAAAATATGTTGCCGTCGGTAATGATTGGCACCATTGCCGGAATCGACAATATCACGGCGGCTTTGGCCATTGGGGCACTCATGTTTTCCGGACCTTTGTCGTCCGGCATGGGCTTGGGCGTGGGCGTCGTCTTGCTTGGCGGCGCACTCATATCACTGATCGTGGCAATCCGTAGTGTCTTGCCCAATTCTGTCGCATTGGTGCAGGAAACAACCATCGCCATCCTTGCCGCTGCCATTGTGTCCATGTCCATGGAGTCTACCGGCGATGCTGAGACCAAGGTTGCGACAGCCATCGTCATCATCGGCGCGTCGAGCCTGACCACGGGCGTACTTTTTTGGATAACCGGTCGATTGAAGCTTGGGGGACTGGTGCGTTTCCTGCCCTATCCGGTCGTCGCCGGATTCCTCGCGGGCTCTGGCTGGCTCCTCGTCGATGGCGCAGCCGTCATGCTTACTGAACACGGGATCGGTCTGAGTTTTGTTCAAACCTTCAGCAACCCCGACGTTTTGTGGCGACTGGTGCCTGCCGTGATCTTTGCCGCCGTCATGTTCGCCGCGCTGAACCGGTCCACACATCCCATGACGATGCCGCTGGTCATGGTGTCGGCGGCGATTGCGTTCTATGTGATGCTGCATATCGCGAACATGCCCGTCGAAACGGCGCGCAACCTGGGCCACCTGCCACAGATGAATGCCAGTGGCGGAATCGACTTGCCGACACCGGCGCTTCTGACGACTGTAGACTGGTGGGCTGTGCTCACGGCAGGACCGACCATCCTGGTAGTTGCCGGCCTCAGCATGGTCGGGTTGATGTTGAACATCAGTGGGTTGGAACTCGCCGTCGGGCGCGACATCGACATAAACGCCGAGCTCCGCTCCAGCGGCATGGCCAACATGATTTCAGGCGGCGTCGGTGGGCCATCGGGCTTTGTCGGCCTTTCAATGACTGTCCTGGCGGGAAAGACAGGCGCGACTGGGCGGGGTGCTGGGATCGCGACTGCCGTGGTTATGCTTCTTGGTCTATTTGCCGCTGGATCGCTGATCTTTCAGGTTCCGGTGTTCCTGACAGGCGGCTTTGTTCTGTTCCTCGGCATTGAGCTGTTGAAGGAATGGGTGATAGACACACGCCGCAGACTGCCGACCTCGGAATGGTTGATCGTCGTTGTTATCCTCCTGACGATCGCTCTGATCGGCTTCATGGAGGGGTTAGCGGTAGGCCTGCTGGTTTCGAGCGCTGTCTTCGTTTTCAAATACTCGCTTTTGCCGGTGGTGCGCATGCGGGCAACTGGCGTTGAGCGTCGAAGCACGGTTGACCGCTCGCCTGCAGCGATCAAGTATCTCTCGGACCACGGCAGTGCTATCGAGGTCGTGCAACTTCAAGGCTATTTGTTCTTTGGCACGGCTGACCGTGTGGTCGACCTTGTGCGCCGCCGCCTGGGAGCGTCTGACCTTACCCCCCTCAGATTCATTGTCGTTGATTTCCGCGCTGTCAGTGGTGCCGATTCTGCGGCGATCTCGTGTTTTGTAAAGATCAGGCGCCTGGTGGAATCTGATGCTGTCATCGTCTATTTCACACATGTCCCGGCTGATCTGCACCGACATCTTAGTCTTGCGGGCATAGAGTTCGGAAAAGACGAGTTGATGCAACTCGACGTCGACATCGATCATGCGCTTGAGAAGGCCGAAGAAGCTCTGCTCGCCGAGCAGGTCGGATACGAAACTGGCGACGATATTCTCGAGCATTTTGTTTCCACCATTGGTCCGCACGAGCGGCTGCCGATGTTGATCGACAAGATGACGAGGCTGGAAATGCAGCCCGAAGATGTCTTGATCAAACAGGGAGAAGAGGCCGATGACGTGTTCTTCATCGCCAGCGGCCGTGTGCGGGTGCAGGTCACCTTGCCCAATGGCGAGGTCCTGCGCCTACGGACGATGCTGGGCGGCGCAATCGTCGGCGAGATTGCCCTGTATCTCCGGCAGAAACGGACAGCCGACGTGATTGTCGATGTGCCTACTGTCGTCTACCGGCTCAGTGCGGATGATCTTGCACGATTGCAGCAGGAAGACGCCGAGTTGGCGGCTCTGGCCCACCGGTTGCTCGCCAGCAACCTTTCGGAAAAATTGTCTGTCGCAAACAAGATGATCCAGTTGAGCCAGGGATGAGCCTCTTGGGTCCGTTGAGGATCAGGTTTGTAGCCTAGACGACGGCGTCGTTGCATCGCGACGCAAATCGAATGGCACGAAAACATTGACGGACATCCACGCTCCAGCGCACATTCCTAACTGAATGAAAACACAACACATCGATCAGGAGACACTTAATGCCGGGATACTGGATGATACGCAGCACGGTTACGGACAAGGACGCTTTTGCAAAATATGCGGCAATTGCCAATCCGGTGCTGACCAAACATGGCGGACATTTCATTTCATTTGGCAACCGGTTCCAGACCCGCGAGGGCACCGACATCCCGCGTAATGTCATTGTCGAGTTCCCGACATATGAGGCGGCCGTTGCCTGTTACGACGACCCCGACTATCAGGCGTCGCTCGAACACGGGCAGCAGGCAATGACCCGGGAACTGATCATCGTTGACAGTGACCGGCCGAGCTAGACGACCGTCGCATTCTTCAAAAAATAGGACAGGAATAAAATGCCAAGAACAACACTACGGCCCAAGAGCCTGGAATTCCAGCCGCGGCCCACATTTCCCTATTCGCCCGGTGCGCGGGGCGGCGACATGGTGTTTACCGCCGGGCAGGTTGCATGGGACCACACCGGAAACGTAACCGGAATCGGGGATATCCGTGCACAGACCATTCAGACCCTGACCAACGTCAAGGCCGTTCTTGAGGAAGGCGGTGCCACCCTCGACGATGTTCTTAAATGCAACGTCTACATGAAGGACATCGGTGACTTCCAGATGATGAACGAGGAGTTTGCCAAGTTCTTCCCCGATAACCCTCCAGCCCGCACGACGGTCCAGACGCCGATGGCCGAGCCGGAGATGCTGGTGGAGATTGAAGCGATCGCCTATGTCGGCGAATAGGGCCTCGCGATGAGCATCAGGCCGGTCAGACAGATTTCGCAGGCCGCGCCGGCCATGGAAGGGGCAGGCGTCAAACTCCACCGGGCCTTCGGCTTTGGCAAGACGGAGGACTTCGATCCGTTTCTGCTGCTCGACGATTTCAGGAACGAAAACCCGGCTGATTACCAGGCAGGGTTTCCCTGGCACCCTCATCGTGGCATCGAGACCATAACCTATGTGCTTGCCGGTTCAGTCGACCATGGCGACAGCCTGGGCAATACCGGCAATCTCGGGGCGGGCGACGTACAGTGGATGACGGCTGGTAGCGGCATTCTTCATCAGGAAATGCCCCATGGAGACGCAAACGGGCGCATGCACGGTTTTCAGCTTTGGGCCAACCTGCCGTCTTCTCTGAAAATGACAGCGCCGCGCTACCAGGATGTGACAGCGGGCGACGTACCGGAGGTCATCGACGACGATGGCACAAGGGTCCGTGTCGTGTGTGGATCGTTCTGGGGCCGGACCGGGCCTGTGGACGGTGTGGCGGCCAATCCCCGATATCTGGACATTTCGATGCCCGCCGGCCTGGGCCGGACGTTCACAGTTGAAACCGAACGCCACGCCTTTGCCTACATATTCGAAGGTTCCGGCACGTTTCAGGGCGCCTCGGAACCTTTCGGTGTCCTGACGGAAAAACAGGCCGATGGCGGTGAATATCTCGTGCGTGAGACAGCCGGGAACAGGTCACTGGTCCTGTTCGACCGGGGTGACGAGATCAGCGTCCGGGCCGGTGATAAGGGCGTCCGGTTCCTGCTCGTGTCCGGCAAGCCGATTCGCGAACCTGTTGCCTGGCACGGTCCAATTGTCATGAACACGCAGGACGAAATCCGCCAGGCGGTCGATGATCTGCAAAACGGCTCATTCATCAAACCTGCCTGACGACCTCCTCTGGTCTGACGTGTCCGTCGGGCAATGGGGCACCAACCAGAATTGCGTGAAAATGGTGCGATTTTCGTTAACCATAAATGTTTAATATAATTCAGTTGTTTCTGGTGTTTTGCCGATTTCGAAGTTACGGTTCGGTGAACAAACTGTGGATATTGCTCGACATGCTCAACCCTGCTGCCATTGTCGCAGAGAAATTTAGCGATCACCTGGCCGACTTGTATCTGGAATATTTTTCCCACCGCAAGCCGGAATACGCTTCCTACCTGGGAGGCGCGGCTCGTCTGGTGTTGCAGCACCTGGCAAATTCCAATGCCCTCTACCACAACGTTGAACACACGATCATGGTCACCCTTGTCGGCCAGCAGATCATCCGTGGACGGTTGTTGTCCCAGGCGGTGACACCGGAGGATTGGTTGCACTACACCTGCGCGCTCATGGTTCACGATATCGGGTTTGTCCGGGGCGTATGCCCCGGCGACGGTGACTCAGATGTTGTCATCAACGATAAGGGTGATCGGATCACGCCGCCGCGTGGCGCATCGGATGCTTTTCTTGGGCCCTACCACATTGATCGGGGCAAGCTTTATGCCCGTGAACGTTTCAAACATTCCGAGTTCATAGACGGAGAACGGATTGCGGCATCAATCGAGATGACACGGTTTCCCGTGCCCCCCGGCGAAGATCACGCCGAGACTGATTCGGAGGCAGCGCTTGTGCGTGCTGCCGATCTGATCGGTCAGCTTGCCGACCCGTTTTATCATCGCAAGATCAATGCCCTTTACCAGGAGTTCGTCGAACTCGGCGTTGCCGAGACTCTGGGATACAAGGACTCATTCGATCTTCTTGAGAAATACCCGGATTTCTTCTGGTCCATGGTCGAGCCCTATATCCAGCCGGCTCTCCGGTATCTGGAGCTGACGGTTGAAGGCAAGAGCTGGATTGCAAGTCTTCACAGCAACGTCTTCCAAGTTGAACACCGCGCCTGCCGCATCGGGCCGTTTCCGGGCGAAGACGGCCCTTGCGCACAGCTGCTGAAACAATCCCAAGGGTAGTTTCAGCCTGACGAGGGCGTATTTCCACACACAACGCATTCGATCGCTTGGCAAATCGCTAGGTGCACCATATTGTGTCGAGCGACGGGAGCCGCCGTCGAAGTGCGGCAGGAGCATGGACAGCGTAGATGGCAGCCAAAGACGATGTCAAAATTCGGATCACCGGACTGGATAAGCGATTTGACGACAAGCAGGTTCTGAGCGACATCAACATCGATATCGAGGCTGACAAGAAAACCGTGCTTATCGGCCCGGCGGCGTCCGGCAAGACCGTACTCATGAAATGCATTGCCGGTCTCTATCGTCCCGATGCCGGACATATCGAAATCAACGGCAAGGCAGTGCCTCCGGCAGGAGACAGCGAACACGAAACGCTCATGCAGTCGGTGGGTGTCCTGTTTCAGCAAGGTGGCCTCTTTGACAGTTTGAAGATCTGGGAAAATATCGGTTTCAAACTGATACAGAGCATGGGCGTTGACCGCGATGAAGCCAGGAAGATCGCCATCGAGAAACTGGCGATGGTCAATCTGCCTGCGGCTACCGGCGACCTCCTTCCCGATGAGGTTTCAGGCGGCATGCAGAAGAGGGTGGGCATTGCCCGTGCGCTTGCCGGCGATCCCAACCTGTTGTTACTGGACGAACCCACTGCCGGACTTGACCCGATTACCACTGCAGCCATCAACCGGCTGATTGACCACAGCACAAGGGAAATCGGTGCAACAGTCCTGTCCATCACCAGCGACATGGCGTCGGCGCGTAACGATTATGATAATCTCATCATGCTGCACGAGGGTGCGGTGATCTGGTCGGGGCCGGTAAGCGAAATAGACGCTTCCGGCAATGAACACGTGCTGCAGCTTATCAACGGGCATGCCGAAGGCCCGATCAAAATGCGCCTTAAGGCGCGTGCATAAGGCAAACCGCATCAGCGTCCGGCTCACCGGAACATCCGTCGCCCGACGGTGTGATGTTCGCCGCTATACGGCATAACTATCTACTCCAAAACATAAATTCGCCGCGGATTTGATCTGCGTCAAGGTCGTTGGCGTCCGACTTTGGCAAGGTTTCCTACGATGATCTGGGCCGAAGAAAAAAAGCTGATTCGGTTCAGTGACATGGTCCCTTAAAGGGGAAACAAGCCAGGGAACGATCATGAACCACAAACACCGCAAGGTCCTCCACAGTCTGTTCGCCCACCCGGTGAGCGGCAACATCTCGACCCGCACCGTAGAGTCCGTGCTCAAGGAATTGGGTGGCGAGCTTGAGCAGCGCCACGGCGGGCGATGGGGTGTCCGACTCAACGGCCATTTTGCCGAATTCTCCCATAACGACCACTCGCTTCATCCAGGGCAAGTGCAACAGATCCGTAAATTTCTCGCCGATGCCGGTATCGATCCGAATCAGGACTACCCATTGTGATGTCCCGCCGCTGATT
The DNA here is from genome assembly GCA_021775835.1 of Hyphomicrobiales bacterium. The sequence goes on from JAJFHC010000305.1 coordinate 10,944, forward strand.
GTCCCGTGAGGAGAAAATAATTCATGAAAGCCCGTGAAATAATGACGGCACCGGCGATAACCACGGGACCGGACACGCCACTCGTGGATATCGTCGATCTGATGTTGAGCAACCGTATCAGTGCAGTACCGGTCGTGGACGGTAGCGGTACTGCGATCGGCATAGTCAGCGAAGGCGATCTGATGCGTTGCAAGGACCTGGGCACATTGTCGGGCAAGTCCTGGTGGCTCCGTGTCCTGGGCGGCAAGGTCATGTTGGCCGAAGACTTCATCAAGGCCCACGCCACCACGGCGAGCGAATTGATGACGACCGGTGTCATCACAATAGGCGAGGACACCTTGCTGCCTGAAATCGCCAGGTTGCTGGAGAACAATCGGATCAAGCGGGTGCCGGTGGTGGCGGATGGCAAGGTTGTCGGCATCGTGAGCCGGGCCAACCTGCTGCAGGCCCTGTCGCTCGAGCAGGCCGGTTCCCCGCCGCCGCCGTCTGGAGGTGACCGGGAGTTGCGTGATTGTGTCATGGACACACTTGCGCATGAAAAGTGGGCCGACATTTCCCATCTCAATCTGGTGGTGCGTAACGGAACGGTCTTTCTGTGGGGTGAAGTCAATTCACCGGCACAGCGCAAGGCGCTTGTGATTGCTGCTGGTGAAGTGCCGGGCGTAAAAGAGGTCGTGGACAACACCCGGACATTCCAGACCATCTTCTGAGAGGCAGGCATGAAAAAGGATGACCGCCGCCACTCCTCGTTGACGGTACTGGCCAGCGCCGTTATCGGTGCCGTGATTGGGGCCTGGTCGGCTTTCGGACTGGTCACATCGCCGCCTGAATTACCTCGGCCCGATCAGCGCGAGAGCGCACAGCGCGGCCATGACATTGCCGTGCTGGTCTGCGCCCGCTGCCACGCGGTGACTCTTTCAGCGCAAAGCCCCAATCTGAATGCCCCTCCGTTTCCGACGCTGATTTCACGCTTGTCGAAAGAAGGTTTGCTGGAACAGCTTGAAATCGGGCTCTCGCTCGGGCACCGGCCCATGCCGCCCTGGAACTTCAGCACCGAGCAGGCAGACGATCTCCTGACATACTTGGCGTCGCTACAAGGTAAGTGAATCAACCGGGACAGAGATAGCATCATTGGGCAACACTCAGATCTAATTCTCTGGTCGTCCCGAAATGGCAAGCCGTAATGCCAGGCCGACAAAGAACACGCCGGCAATGCCGTCCATCCATCGCCCGAAACCGGTGCTTGCCAGCCAGCCGGAGGCCCGACCCGCCGCAAGCCCGACACACAACAGGAACACCAGCCCGATGATATTGTGGATGGAGCCAAGCAGAAAGATCTGCAGGCCTACATGGCCCAGATCCACGTTCACGAACTGCGGCAGGAGAGCCAGATAGAACACCACGACCTTGGGGTTGAGGACGTTGGTCACCAGGCCGCGCTGAAAGACCTTCCAGGCTGATGTTTCGGAAACCGTCGGCCCGGAGTCTGGAGTGCTTGCACTGCGGTACCACGAGCGCATTGCCTGGATGCCCAGATACGCAAGATAGAGCGCACCGCCATATCGAAGAATGTCGAAGGCGACCGGCGACGCGGCAATAACCGCTGACACCCCGATCGCTGCAGCCAGTGCATGAACAACGGAACCGGCCCCGATGCCCAGCGCCGAAGCGATGGCGCCCTTTGCCCGGTGACGCATTCCGTTGGCGACAACAAAAAGCACGTCCGGCCCCGGAGAGACCGCGAGGGCAGTGGCCAGGACAATGTAGGCGGTGGTCAGGGCGGGGTCGAGAATCATGGTGTCTGCAATCCGGTATTGTTCAGAACTTTAGTGATACCAACCATGTTCTCGTCAGGAACACGTCGGGTATGTCCGTGTATCGCTCTGTAGCATGTTCCTGGTCGGGAAAGGCCCAGGAATTCGGCTCAACGACCACTTCGATTCTACCAAACCGACGAAGAGTTTTCGCGCGGAGTGAAAACAATTACGCTATAACCTCGCCGGCAGACCACATACGGGACATGTGCGTCGATAGTGAACGGTCGTCTGAACCAATTCAACTTCTCTACGGGCGTGAGCTAGAATGGCCTCGACAAGTGTGTCTGCCAGGCCAGTGCCGCGCGCCTCGTCTTGGACTTACATGCCGTAGAGTACGCCCAAAGGGTTTCCCAGCGGTACTCCGACGGGCTCTGGGGCGCGATCTGTCCGGAAACGTAGCCGGCCGCCGCTTGACCGCCATGGACATCCGGACGGTGCAGCCACTCGGTACTATAATTGGGCTCAAGCCAGTTAGCCCCTTCAAGTGCAATAACGGCCCGGAAGTCATCAGGATGTTCAAGGGCCAGATTCGCCGCCATCATGCCGAACAGGTCATGATGGTCGCGCTTCGGCATCGGTTGCCAGAACTCCCGCCAGATTTCGGCCGGCGCCCGTATGGCAAAGCGACCGGAGTCGATGCTGATGTCACGGCGGCGCACATTGGCGATCCGCCCGTGCTCGATCTCGACGATAAAATCGTCTTCGCCAACACCCACCAGAATAGGATAATTGACATAGCGGCCACGACGCACAAGTGCTTTATTCCGGTTCACGAAATCGGCAAGTTTCTCAATCATTCTCCACTCCCCAAGGCCATATCGACCGTGGGAATGTTCGGCGTCCCGGGCGGAAAAGGAAATCCGGCAGACCGGGTCGTTTGGTATATAATTTCAGAAGATATGAAACATCGAATAAAACGATTTGATTTATTATAAGGAAAGGCACATACGGATGGCCTCTCTTAATCCCGGGACGCGGTAAACCAGCGTCCGGCACGGAGGCATATCATGACAGCCAACCTCACGGATACTTCCTCAACGCCCGCATCGGGCCTTGCCGCACCTGCCGAGGGCGAGCCATATCTCCTGACGCCCGGTCCCCTGACCACGTCGATCCGGACCAAGCGGGCGATGCTGCGGGACTGGGGCTCACGTGACAACGCCTTCCGTGACATCACGGAGGATATCCGCCACCGGCTGGTCGCCATGGCTAACGGAGGCGACGACTACGATTGCGTACCGATGCAGGGCAGCGGCACGTTTTCAGTTGAAGCAGCTCTGGCGAGCTTCATCCCGCGCGAAGGCAAGGCGCTGATGCTGATCAACGGCGCCTATGGTGAGCGGGCCGCCAAGATCCTGGACTATTTGGGGCGCAACTACATTACCCATCACACCGGTGAATACGAACCGCCGGCGCCTGAAGAAGTCGATCAGATCCTGACCCACGATGAGGACATCACCGATGTGTTCGTGGTGCACTGCGAAACCAGTTCCGGTGTGCTGAATCCGGTCAGGGAAATTGCTGAAATTGTTGCCCGGCACAATCGCCGCCTGATCATCGATTCCATGAGCGCATTTGGCGCCATCGCCCTGGACGCCCGGGAAGTGCCCTTTGAGGTCATGGTCTCGTCGGCCAACAAGTGCATCGAAGGCGTGCCGGGTTTCGGTTTCATTGTTGCCCGCAAGGATGCGCTCGAACGGGCTGAAGGAAACAGCCATTCCCTCAGCCTCGATGTCCACGATCAATGGGTCAACATGAACAAGACACGCCAGTGGCGTTTCACGCCGCCGACCCACACCATTGCAGCCTTCCGGGAAGCCCTGCTTCAGCATGAGGATGAGGGCGGGGTTGCCGGCCGCAATGCCCGCTACCGGCGAAACCATCAGGTTCTGGTCGAGGGCATGCGGGAGATGGGCTTCCACACGCTCCTGCGCGACGAACAAATGGCGCCGGTGATCACGACGTTCTACAGCCCGGCTGATCCGAATTTCCATTTTGAAAACTTCTATGACGCCTTGGCTGAGCGCGGCTACGTCATCTACCCGGGCAAGCTGACCGAAGCCGAAACCTTCCGCCTGGGGTGCATCGGTTATCTCGACGAACACGTCATGCGCGGTCTGGTCCAGGCCATGCGCGAGGTGTTGGACACAATGGGGGTGACCGATTGCTCTCCGGAATCTCCTGCCATCGCGGGGGCGGCTGAGTGACGACACCTCTCGCCAGACGCGCGCTTGCGGCTTTTCCTGCCGGCATCTCGAACGGCGAGTTCGGCCTGCCGGAGGACCGTCTCGTGGTCATGGAGCGCGGTGAAGGGGCTAAGCTTTGGGACACGGCAGGACGGGAATACCTGGACTTCTCCATGGCCTGGGGCTCAGCTCTTGTCGGTCATGCCCGCCCTGAAGTGGTCGAGGCGGTACAGGCCCAGGTTCCCAACGGATCGAACTTTGCTTATCTCAACACCCATGCCCTTGAGGTTGCCGAAGAGATCGTCTCGGCCTGTCCCGGTATCGAGCGCCTGCGTTTCTGCGCATCCGGCACCGAGGCCACCATGTATTGCCAGCGCCTGGCACGGGCGGTTTCGGGCAAACGCGTCATACTGAAATTCGAAGGCGCCTATCACGGTGCCAACGAAGCCGGCGTGACCAGCCTGTTCCCGAGCAAGAACCTGGACTTCCCCCAACCGGAGCTGACCAGTGCGGGAACGCCGTCAGCCGCTGAAAACCTGTTGGTGGCGCCCTACAACGACCTTGAGACCACAGCGGCTATCATCGCAGATCATGCCAAGGATCTGGCCGCTGTCATCATGGAACCGCTGCAACGGTGCACGCCACCGCGCGAAGGCTTTCTCGACGGTGTGCGGAAGCTCTGTACCGATCACAACGTACTGCTCATCTTCGATGAGGTGGTGACCGGTTTCCGCCTGGCCTACGGCGGAGCGCAGGAGTATTACGGCGTCATCCCCGATCTGGCAGCCTACGGCAAGGCGCTTGGCGGCGGTTATCCCATAGGCGCCTTCGGTGGCCGGGCAGACCTGATGGAATGGGTCAACGAAAACCGCATCGGTGGCGACGACTACGTCTGGATGGCCTCTACACTCGGCGGCAATCCAATTTCCACGGCCGCGGCGAAAGCGACCTTGGGTGTCCTGCGCCAGGAGGGGACTTACGACCGGCTGCATTACCTCGGCAAGCGGCTTCGCAGCCGTATGGGCGAAGTGATCGGGGCTTTGGGCGAGCACGAGACGGCGCAGGTGATCGGCAGGGGACCTCTGGCCCAGATCGTTTTCACCAACGAAAAGCCCTACGACTACCGAGGCACGGCGCGCGGCGACAAGGTCAAGGCCCGCGCCTTGATGCTTGGGTTATTCGATCGGGGCGTTTTCCTCAATCCCATGGGCACCAAGCTCTATTTGTCCCTGGCTCATGACGAGCAGACAATCCTTGATTTTTCCGACAGGTTGGAAGACACCCTCACGGCCATGAAGAAGGCACAGGTGGCGTGACCGAAGCAATCCTTCCCGCGCTGCAAGTCACAACGAACACATGACGGGCCGTCGGGCCCTTTCGCAGACCAGAATATGAACAAGACAGGTGAACTGAAATGAGCACAAGAACCGTTGAAGCCAACGATCGCAATTACAACTGGCCCAGCGAACCGACCGTGGTCGTCTGTGTCGATGGCAGCGAACGTGCCTATATCGACGAAGCTATCGCAGTGGGCCTGATGCCCTGGACCGCCAACGTACTTAAAGCGGGAAGCGATCTGCCCGCATTCAGTGTGGTCCCCAGTTTTACTAACCCCAACAACCTGTCGATCGTGACCGGCCACCCGCCGGCAGTCCATGGCATCTCCGGCAACTTCTTCTATGACCGCGAGGCCGATGAGGAAGTCATGATGAACGACCCGAAATTCCTGTGGACCGGCACCATCATGGCAGCCTTTCAGGAAGCCGGCGCCAGCATCGCCGCTGTGACCGCCAAGGACAAACTGCGCAAGCTCCTGGGCCATGGTCTGACATACGGCGACGGCGGGGCGGTGTGTTTCTCGGCAGAAAGGTGCAACGCGACCACACTCGAAGAGCACGGTATCGACGATGCCCAGTCGTTCATCGGCTGCGATGTCCCCGACGTCTACAGCGCATCCCTGAGTGAAGTTGTCTTCCAGGCAGGCGTCAAGCTGCTGGAGACCCGGCGTCCGGATCTGATGTATCTGTCGACCACGGATTTCATCCAGCACAAGTATGCCCCTGGCGACCGTGAGGCCAATGACTTCTACGCCATGATGGACAGCTACTGGGCGAAACTCGATGCCCTGGGGGCCATCGTCGTCCTGACCGCCGACCACGGCATGAACCCCATGCACAAGGAAGACGGAACACCCGACGTCGTTTATCTGCAGCCAATTCTGGACGACATGCTTGGCAAGGATGCCGCCCGGGTCATTCTGCCGATTACCGACCCTTACGTCGTGCACCACGGCGCTCTGGGCGGGTTTGCGACGGCCTACCTTCCCGAAGGTGCCGATGCCGCCGACATCTGCGCCCGGTTGAATGCCATGGACAAGATCGAATGGGCTGGTACAGGCCACGAAGGGTGTGCCCGGTTCGGACTGCCAGAAGAACGCCTGGGCGATATCATTGTCATTTCTGCCCGCGACGTGGCGGTTGGTTCGAGCCCGGAACGCCACGACCTTTCCGCCCTGAAGGAGCCGCTTCGTTCCCATGGCGGGCTCTCCACCCAGGCCGTCCCCATGATCGTCAACCGTGTGGTTCACGGGATTGAAGAGGGACGCCGCATCCGCAATTTCGATGCCTTCGACATTGCCCTGAACCATGCCCAGAGCGCGACTTCTGTCGTCGCTGCCGAATAGGAGATTGCAAGCCAATGAGTCTCGCAGAAGCCACAACAGCCGTCCGTCATGAACCCATGCGGATTGCCGGTGAACAGGTCAACACCGACACTGTCATCGACGTCATGAACCCATACACCGGCGGTGTCGCCGGCACGGTGCCTGCCGGCAACGACGCGCACGCGCGCCGGGCCTTCGACATTGCGGCCGCCTACAAGTCCAAGCTGACCCGCTATGAGCGCCAGCAGATCCTGTTCCGGGCCGCCGAGTTGATCATCGAGCGCAAGGAAGAACTGTCTGATGTCATTACCGCGGAACTGGGGATCTCCAAGAAGGATTCCTATTACGAATGCGGCCGGGCCTATGACGTGTTCACGCTGGCCGGCCAACTGGCGATCATCGACGATGGGCAGATCTTTTCCTGCGATCTGACACCGCAGGGTAAGGCGCGCAAGATCTTCACCCTGCGCGAGCCTCTGAACGCGATCAGCGCGATCACGCCGTTCAACCATCCTCTCAACATGGTGTCGCACAAGATCGCCCCTTCGGTTGCCAGCAACAACTGCATGGTTGTCAAGCCCACCGAACTGACCCCGCTGACGGCTCTGTTGCTGGCGGACATCCTCTACGATGCCGGCCTGCCGCCGGAAATGCTTTCGGTAATTACCGGCATGCCCCAGGACATCGGCATGGAGATGATCACCAACGAGCACATTGACCTGATCACGTTTACCGGTGGTGTTCCTGTCGGCAAGATGATCGCCGAAAAAGCAGGGTATCGCCGCACGGTTCTGGAACTGGGCGGCAACGATCCCCTGATCATCATGGACGATCTCGACGATTCCGAACTCGACAAGGCGGCCGAACTGGCCGTTGCCGGTGCCACCAAGAATTCCGGTCAGCGGTGCACCGCGGTCAAGCGCATTCTTGTCATGGACAAGGTTGCCGACCGGTTTGTGCCTTTGCTGCTCGAAAAAGCAAAGAAGATCAAGTTCGGCGATCCCATGGACCCGGACACCGATCTGGGCACGGTGATCAACGAGAAATCCGCTGCAATGTTCGAAGACCGTGTGGTCAAGGCCGAAGAGGCGGGCGCCAAGGTGCTCTACAACCCGGGCCGTGACGGCGCGCTGTTCCCGCCGACCGTGGTCGACGAGGTTGACTACACCACCGAGCTGGTGCGCGAGGAAACTTTTGGTCCTGCAATCCCGGTTATCCGCTGCAAGGACATCGACGATTTGATCATGAAGTCGAATTCGACGGCCTTCGGCCTGTCGTCGGGCGTCTGCACCAATAACCTGCAGAACATCACACGCTTCATCCATGAGCTTAATGTGGGTACAGTAAACATCTGGGAAGTGCCGGGTTACCGTATCGAGATGTCGCCATTCGGCGGTATCAAGGACTCCGGTCTGGGCTACAAGGAAGGCGTTCTGGAAGCCATGAAGAGTTTTACGAACGTAAAAACTTATTCTTTGCCCTGGCCCGCATAACACGTAATTTTGAGGTACCCGAATGCCCGTGCCATGGTACGGGCATTCGGCGTCTCTAGTTCCTGGTTTTTTGAAAGGCGTAAACGCAAGTTGTCTGGAACCGATCTGCTGATTGTCATCGCGGGTAGCGTCTCCCTCCTGTTATGGGGAACGCGCATGGCGCGCACGGGCTTCCTGCGTGCTTTCGGGGCCGAATTGCGCCAGTTTGTTGCCGCCAGTACAAGGAACAGGTTGCGGGCAGCGATTACCGGACTGGCCTCTGCCAGCCTGTTGCAGAGTTCGACCGCCGCCGCCCTGCTGGCGGCATCGTTTGCCAGTGCCGGTCTGCTGGACGTGGCCGCCGGTCTTGCCATCATGCTGGGCGCCGATGTCGGCAGTGCGCTGATCGCCCAGGTGTTCACGTTGAACATTACCGGGTTCTGGCCGGCGCTCATGTTCGTCGGCTTTTTCCTGCATTCCTTCTTCTACGACCGGTCGCCGCGGATTAAACAATACGGCCGGATCACCATGGGTCTGGCCATGATGCTGCTGGGACTGCAGATGATTTCCGGTGCCTCAGGCGAGATGCGTGAAAGCGCGCTGGTGGCAACGGTTCTGGGATCGTTGGAGAATGAGCCTGTCCTGGCGCTCCTCATCGCCATGGCGCTGACCTGGATCGCCCATTCCAGCCTGGCGGTCATTCTGCTGGTCGCCTCCCTTGCGGCTAGCGGTGTGCTCGCCGTTCCTCTGGCCCTGTGGCTGGTGCTGGGTGTCAACGCGGGCGCGGCCATCCCGGCCGTCATGATAACACTGTCGGAAGCGCCGGAAGCCCGCCGCATCGCCATCGGCAACATGATCTTCAGATGTACCGGTGTCCTGCTCACGCTGCCGTTCCTGTCATTGCTCCAACCCTACATTGCCTCACTGGACCCCGATCCTGGTCGCCAGGCCATGAACATGCACCTGGCGTTCAACCTGGGGCTTCTGGTCGTTTTCATCGGGTTTACGGGTCCGGTCGCCAGGCTCACCGGTGTGCTGATTCCAAAAGAACGGGAAGAAGACGATCCCGGCCGCCCGCGCTACCTCGACGACACCGCAAAGGAAGTGCCGTCCGTGGCCCTTGGCCTTGCCGCCCGCGAGACGCTGCGCATGGGGGATGCGGTGGAAACCATGCTGCGGCGGTCGATGGAAGCGCTGGAATCCAACAACGAGGCGTTGTGTGCCGAAATTCGGGCGATGGACGATCAGGTCGATGATCTCTATGAAGCGATCAAGCTCTACATGACCGACATGACCCGCCAGCAGCTCGAGGAAACCGAGACAAGGCGCTGTTTTGAGATCATCTCCTTCACCACCAATCTCGAAAATGCGGGCGATGCCATCGACAAGAATCTGCTCGACGCGATCGAGGCCAAGATCCGCGGCGCCAAGATGTTTTCCGAAGAGGGCATGAACGAGTTGCGCGACATGCATGCCTATGTTCTCGATACCGGCAGCATGGCCATGTCGGTCTTCCTGGACCGTGATGTTGCCGCCGCCCGGCGCCTGCTTGAACGCAAGGACGTCAGCCGTCAGATGGAACTCAGCGGCACCGAGTCTCACTTGCAAAGGTTGCGTTCAGGCCATGTTCAAAGCCTGGAAACTAGTGCAATCCATCTCGACATCCTGCGCGACCTGAAGCGTATCAACTCGCACTTCACGTCGATCGCCTATCCGATTCTCGATGACGCCGGCCTGCTGCGCAAGAACCGGCTCAAGAAGATCAAGGGCGAACTGGTGGAGAAGACCGAGACCTGATTGTCATCGGTCCCAGCCGTGCTCGGAGTAAGCCAAGCCGCCTTTGACCGCGTGAAGGGCGTGACGCACGTAACCCACCATCGTGTCAGGCAGGTCATTGTAGTCGAACCAACGTAGGTCGCTGCATTTGTCCGGTTCCCTGTTGAAGGGTTCGCCCGTCCAGGTTGAACACAAAAAGAAGAACGACAAACGCTCTTCACCTTCGGGGCGCAGGAAATCGAGTCGATGCAGAACGTGGGCGAAGGTCAGGTCCGTCGGGTCGATCGTGATCCCGGCTTCTTCCTGCGCCTCGCGAACGCAACCGGCCCTGGCGGTTTCCCGGCCGTCCAGATGTCCGGCGACCAGCGAGTAACTCCCGTCCCAGTACCCGGTCTGGAACCGCTCCAGCAGCAATACCTCACGACCGCGGTCGCGTTCCAGAATGAGGTGAACCTCCGGCGTGATTTGAAAGCGGTCTGTCATGCCACAGGCTTCTCACGATTCTCTCCGGCTGGTCCACCGAAGTTAAGTACGTCGCCACCAAGGGCAACTGTCAAATTCAGAGTTCTGTGCCGCGCCACTTGGTCCACACTATCTACTGGCAATGCAAACAGCTCAGTTCGGTCATCCTTGTTCGCGCCGTGTGCGGGACCGAGGACCCATGAAATCTCATATGTCCGTTATGCGGACATTGCCGCTCTCTAAATGGAATGTTGTCTAACCTGCGACAGGCTACCCATTGACACTTTGTGCCAACACCTGCCGTTCGGCGAAATGGTGGCATGACGGCTCCGAGCCCTTTTTGGGGCCCGCTGCCAATCTATTCCAAGGTCCGGTTTTAATTTCGAAACAAGGTGCAATGCGTTTGATGTAACTCAAGGACCGAAGCGGTGTCACCCTACAGAATTTTGACGATTTCTTGAATAAGAGACGGATAATGAACATTGGTTTTATTCTCTATTTATGCGCCCCCAACACCGCGTTTAAGCGCGCTGCCATCCCCCAACTCAAGAAACGGTTTCCGGACGAATGGGCGCAAATCTGGGCTTCAACACGCGCATGGCAATCTCGGTTGGCTCCCACGCGCCCCCGCCACAGCGCCTCGGTCAATATCATGATGCGGCAAATGGAGTGGAACTGCGCCCTCCATCGCGGTCTGAGAGACTACGGCTTGGGTCACAACGAGGCCGGGCCGCTGGTCGAGGCTATCGGATTGGACGCTTATCGCCCCTCGCCGGTTATGTTGTTCAAGCTTTCGCGGCTCCGTAGTGCCAAACAGGACGAACGCGTCAAGTGGGTGCTGGGCTTGCTAATCCGGTATTTCTTCTCCGCTCCTTTCATTCACCGGCATCTCCCTGTCGAGCCCGGCGAAGTGGTGGCGTTTGACGTTACCCTTTGTCCACTCGCCGACTATTTCAAGGACCAAGGGCTGCCTGAGTTGACCCCCTATGCGGCGTGCAATCTGGATCACGGTGCAGCACACGCATTTTGCGTTGACTTGGTTCGTTCACAAACCATCGCGGATGGCTCCGAGTATTGCGACTTCCGGTGGAGGTTTAAGGCATCGGAAACGTGAAATTTTGACGGCGAGGCAAGCGGACGCAGAAAACTCAAGCTCATGGTATTAAGCGTATGTCGGTGCACAAATAGGCAGCCTTGATGCACATCAACGTTTTTTGAAACTCCCGCTGATAAGTTCAAAGCTTATGACGGAACCAACGATGAAGGCCGTCGTCTACAATCGCTATGGCGGTCCGGAACAGCTTCGGATTTCAGACATCGAGATGCCGGATCCCAAAAAAGGTGAGGTTCGGGCAAAGGTATTGGCTTGTGCGGTTAATCTGTCCGACTGGGAATATCTGGTAGGCTCACCACTCTATTCCCGGTTGGTTGGCGGGCTGTTTCGGCCCAAAGTGCCAGTGCTCGGATCAGACATCGTTGGTGTAATCGACAAGCTGGGTGCAGATGTCACTGACTTGGAGATAGGCCAGCGTATCATGGGTGATTTTGTGATGACGCGCGGCGGGTTCACCGAATTCGCCTGTGTGCCCGCAAACCATGCGGTGGCAGTTCCCGATAGTCTGACCGATGAGGTCGCGGCATGTCTACCACAAGCTGGCGGGATTGCGGTGGCGGGAACCTCTGATCTGAAAAAGGGCACAAGATTGCTGATTAATGGCGCCGGTGGTGGTTCGGGCACAATGGCGCTGCAACTGGCCAAAGCCAAAGGGGTTCATGTGACTACTGTGGACAATGACAAGAAGACCGAGTGGCTCAAAACCCTGGGAGCAGACGAAGTCATTGATTATAATAAGCTCAGTTTTACCAAAACCGGGCAGACATGGGATCGAATTCTGGACATGGTCGCAACGCGAGGACCGGGCGAGATATCCGAAGCATTGACCGAAAACGGAACCTATAAGGCCGTGGGCGGTCGTGTTCCGATCCTGCTTTCACTAGTCATCGGCGGGTGGATGAGGTCCAAAAAGCAATCCATCGGGATGCTGCTCGTTCCCTCCGGACGAGAATTGACCGAACGCGTGGCCCACCTTGCAGTTGAAAAAAACATCACCCCGCATCTGGAAGCCGTGCTCCCGCTTTCGTCGGTTCCCGAGGCACTGTTGCGCACAGGGAAAGGTGAAGTCAGGGGCAAGATCGTGATCAAGCCGTAGCCTTCTTTGCAGGCGCTTACCGAATATTTATCCTAACGATGCCTGTTTTCTGGCCCGTCTCAACATAACGGAAAGCCTCAACAATATCTTTCAGTTCATAGCTGCGATCAAACACGCCCCGGAACTGGCCTTCGGCCATCAGCACTGCTAGGTCTTGCACAAGATCCGCAGCATTTTCAGGGAACGGAATGCGGACGCGCCGGCTCCCCGTCGCCTCATACCAGGTACTAAGAATGATATTTGACCAATAGGGACCCAAATCAGTCGCGCAGTATATCCCGTGATTCTTCAGGAGAGAGCGACAGGCAAACCACGATGTCTTGCCTACAGCGTCGAGAACCAGATCGAAGGTCTCGCCGATAGCGGTGAAATCTTGCTCCTCGTAATTCAACACTCTGTCAGCACCAAGCTTGCTTGCAAGTTCCAGATGCCTCGTGCTGACTACCGCAGTCACATTTACGCCACGCGCTTTTGCAAGTTGAACTGCGGCCGTTCCGATTGCGCCTGACGCGCCATAGATCAGACAGCTTTGTCCCTCTTGGAGAAGACTGGTTGTGGAGTTAGCATACCAGGCTCCCTCACAAACTACGGCCTCGTCAAAGTTGATACCCTTTGGAATACGCGCGATTGCCGCGTTGGCGGGCAGGCAGAAGTATTCGGCATGTGCACCGAAATGGTCCGGTGAAAGTCCGAATATCCTGTCGCCTAATTGGAATTCGGTGACGCCATCGCCCAAGGAATCGATCGTCCCGGCGAAATCCATTCCCAGCGTACGCACATTCGGGCGAAACAATCCTGTCATTGCCCGAGCGAAAAAGGGATGCGCCCGAAGCGTTGCGGTATCTGTTCTGTTGACCGTCGTTGCATGCACCTGCACCCGGATTTCACGGTTGGACGGTTGTGGAATAGGTGCGTCGCTGTGGGCAAGCGTCTCGGGCGGACCATATCGATCGAATACCACCGCTCTCATCGTAGATACGTCGGCCATGATTTTTCCTTAACATCGAGCGGTTGTTTATGTGGGATCTTTCGAAGCGGCGGCGCCCAAAACGAAATCGCGCGCGATACCACGTGCAGGCTATCCTCGTAAGTGCTTTAATACCTTCGGATCGACGCTGGCCGCGGCGAGAAGTCCGCCCACAAGCGCTCCAGGAATACCAGGGCTTGCAACATCTTGGCCTGCAAGGAAGAGGCCCGGGATTGGCGTCTTGGCCCGCAGCGCGTCGCACATAACACGCTCCGGTGTCACGTCGAGCCCATAGAACGCCCCCTTGCGATGTCCGGTAAAGCTGACGGTCGAAAGCGGCGTGGCCAATTCCCGATACACCACAAGCTTGGCGAGATCGGGAAAGTAACTTTCGAATTGCGCCATCAGCGTTTCCTCGGTGCGCCGTTTGAAGTCGGCGTAGTCATCGCCGCGCTCGCCGATCGGCCGGTCCACCCATGGAGTGACAGCGGCCCAGTCGGCCCAGACCAAAAACTGACCCATGTGTTTCCGTTGCGGGCCTAGCCCATGCTTCGGGTTCTTGAGCGAGCCGAAGGAGGCGACCATGCAGGGCGGCACGCCGTTGGGCGCCGTCGTCCAGAGGATATCGGCCTCGCCGGTTGGGTAGATCCAATGGTTCGCCTTCGTGGCGCCGGCGGCCTCGATGTCGCCCTCAAAGCCCAGGAACAGCGTGAAATGCGCAATGCTGGATGGCAGCGCACGAATTTCCGCGATCCAGTCCTGGTGCCCGCACTCCTCGGGCAAGAGCGTGTCGATGGTTTCCCGCGCGCCGATATCGGAGATCACGGCGTTGGCCCGGATCTTCTCTCCGTGTTCGGTCCGGACCCCCACAACGGTGTCGCCGTCGAACAGCAGCTCTTCGACGTGGACGCCTGCGCGGGTTTCGCCCCCGTGTTTGGCAATGGTCGGGATGATGTGCTCGGCAAAGGCGGTGCTGCCCCCAACCGGATACCAAGACCCACTCCATAGGTATGAAGCGGATATCAGTGCATGCATCGCGAAGCTCGCCTTGCTCGGTCTTCCTCCGTGATCACCCCATTGTGCGGCCATCACAACGGCAAGCTCGGGATGGTCGGTGATCTCGTCGATGACCTCCTTGGTTGTTCGGGCGCACCATTTCGCGATCGCGCGCCGGTTCCACCAATCGAGCATGTCGCCTGCGAATTCCGGCATCGCGCGGGTCGGGAAGATCTTTAACATCGCCTCTCGACCTTCGTGCAGCGCACGGGTCCAGGCCTCGATCGCGTCGGTCTGATCGGGGAAGCGGTCCTTAAGGTCCCTTTCCTGCGCTTCGTAGGGTCGCGAGAGTGACAGCGGCTCTGCCGATCCGATGTGCAAGGTGTCATAGACCGAGCCCAATGACACGAAATCGATGGGCGTATCGGACAGCCAATCGAGCATCTCGCGCGCGTGATCTCCTGGTGCCACGCCGCTTAGATAATGAATGCCAACGTCCCAGGCGAACCCCTCGCGGGAGAAGCTGTGGGTCAATCCACCGAGCGTTTGATGTTGCTCTAGCAACAACACCTTGCGCCCGACGCGGGACAGTGCCGCGGCGGCGGCCATGCCGCCCATGCCCGAGCCGATGACGATGGCGTCCCAATTGTCGTGTTCCGCATGGGTCATTGTGCAATCCTCCTAGATTTCCGATGAGTTGCATGTGCCCCGCGACACAGCCTCTTGCGCGGCGAAATCGTGCGATGCCACAATCGCTAGGCCCGGCAGACGTTGCTGCAGCCGGCGGACCTTGGCGAATGAGGCGAGCAGCGTATCCTTATCACCGGTGCCTGGCACGATGGCCTGTTCGAGCAAGGCTGTTTCGTATGTGAGGTCTCCCACCAATAGGATCGGATCCCAAGCCTCTTGGCGGATCAACATGGACATAGAGCCTCGTGTATGCCCCGGTGTGGGCAACAGGATCATGGAGCCGTCGCCCGCGACATCGTGGATGCCATCAAACCCGTCGAATAGCGGGTCGTCCGTAGGCTCAAACGATATCTGTTGCCACTTCGCAGAGGGGATTTCGATATGTTCGCGCAGGACCCACTCATACTCCGGGTGTGGTTCCGAGAGGATCGCCCACTCTTCGTTGCTCACCAACAGATCGGCCTGTGGGATTTGGGCGATCCCGCCAACGTGATCGAAATGCAGATGGGAGATGACCGCCTTTTGAATGTCGCCGGCGGCAACCCCTGCGTCGGCCAGAACGTGATCGATGCGATCGGTCTCGGTTACGTGCAATCGAAATATCCGCGGCAGCAGGAAGCGCCCGATCGCTTGTTTGATGTAGCCCTGCTCCGACATGATCGCCGGGTCAATCCCCGTGTCGAAAAGCACCAAACCGTCACGGTGATCGATCAGGAAGAATTGCAAAGGTAAAGGCACCCAGCTTCGCCCAAAGAAGACCCACCAGAGTTGCGGCATCCTGCTGCCGTAGCGGTGTTCTTTGTGTTGTTCTGCGCGCCCGGAACACAAAACCCGAACCGACGCAATCTGATGATCAAACACTTGGGTTTCGCGCGATTTCGTTTTTTGAGCTTCGGTCATACACAACTCCTCAAGGATCCAAGGATTGCTCTGTAAGATCACCGAGGCCCTGCTGCCTGGCCAGATTGGGAATCGCGGCGACCTTTGCAGATGTGACAAGACGCGGCATCAGGCGCATTGACGTGCGTCAATCGCGACCGAAAAGTGCGAAGGTCTCTTGTCACCCGAACGCTAGACCAGACATTCGTTCCGCTGAGATGTTTGACCGCAAAGTCGGCAACTCGGAAAGTGACCTAATAATACGAATGGCAGCTCCGGGCGAATATCGACGAGGCGAGGCGTTCATCCTTGGTCCGACAGCGACATAGCTCGAATTGGTAAAGGGGGCTCGAAGCTGTCATTCGAGTCGATCAGTTTTATAAGTTCTGACCCTGGCGCTTTGATCTGCAACCGGTCATGGCGAGCTTCTTGGACGTGATGTGCCTCAACCCTCATCAAGTTCCACATGCACATGATCGTCATGCCGGGCTGCGCGACAACCCTGGAAGCGAAACATCGGGGAGGCAAGACCGAAGCGTGCCGTCAGATGTGGCTCGAGGAACGCACGTTTGATGCCGAAATTTGGGCCGTCCGTGGCAAGCCATTCCAGCATCGCCGATGTCCGTGCCTCGTCCAGCGGTCGGTCGGGCCAGACTTGCTGCAACCCCTCCATGTCCCAGCGCAAGGATCCAAAGGACCTCTGGGTTGTGCAGATTCGGTCAGTCTCGTGGCGTGGTTGTTCGAAGGCCCAATAGCCGAACGGTGAACGCGCGTCGTCGATAGGCTGGCCTGTCGCACCGTCTGTATAGAAAAACGCCAGATCAACCGCCGCGCCATCACCATGAGAAAGATGCGGCAACATGGGAAACCGGGACAGAAACGGAAACCCGGCATCGAGATAACGAATTTTCATGCCGGGCCACTGGACGTTCAGATGAGCGCCCAATGCGTCCAGCATCTTGTGCATCCGAGGTGTCGCGTAATTGCGGTTGAGAATGCAATAGATCGGCTTCAGGGCTTGAACAGGGCGTTGCTGGATTTTTGAACAGGGCAGGGCGGGACGCCCGATCGATGCGGCAATTGCGGGAACAAGGATGATGGTGGCGATCGTGTAGAGGATCACGAACAGTAGCAAAATGACTGCCCGCTGCACGGTTCGTCCTGTCCACCCGAGTGGCAGCAAAATCTTGACCGCGGCATAGGCAACGAGAAACACGAGTCCGCCAATCTGTGTCAGAAGTGTCAGAATTCCGAAGATTGCGATGAGTCTCAGGACTCGAAAGATGATCACGTCACTTGCCGGCCCGGCTGAGAGCGACGGTGCCGACATAGGCGATGGAGCTGGATTTCGTGTTATCGGAATCGCAGAAGATTGCCACCTCTTTAAGGCGAGGGCGGTCATCCTGCTTCACCGTCTGGCGGTAAAGCTCGAGCAAATCAACCGATTCCGACACCCATTTTCCCACGTCCGCTGTACCGCTATGGGCAACGAAGTGAGCAAAATCGCCGATATACTTGTACTCGCCGGTCTTGAAGGCCCCATTGCTCCAGATGATATCCATTGAGTGCGAATTGTCGTCTTCGACAAGGAACGTCAGGTATAGCCGCACCTGATGATCGTCGCCGTCTTCCGTGGCTTCATCGAGGGAACTGGAGATCGGTTTCTCCACCAGCCAGGACCAGGTGAGAACCGGTTGGTCCTGGAGATCGATATCGGTGTAGCGCCCGTAGATTGACGCACTGGCCTCGGTTTCACACCGCAATCCGTCCACATTCTCCTTCGTTTCCTG